>JAFXFI010000066.1 GCA_017520635.1 Clostridia bacterium | reverse complement strand
CGGCAGCTTTTTCGGCGGCGGCGCAAGCAGCAGAAGAAGCACGGGCCCCGCCCGCGGCGAGGATCTGGCTTACCGCCTGACTTTGGATTTTGAAGAAGCGGTTTTCGGCTGTAAAAAGACCATAGAGTTTGCACACACGGAAAAATGCGCCGACTGTAACGGCAGAGGTGCAGAAAACCCCAACGATCCGGAAACTTGCCCCAACTGCGGCGGCAGCGGCACCGTAAGGGTACTTAAAAACATAGGCTTTGGCTCCATGCAAATGCAACAGCCTTGCTCCCGTTGCGGCGGCAAGGGCAGAATTATAAAGAACGCGTGTAAGAGTTGTCGAGGCAAGGGCGTTGTAAAAAAGCAGAAGAAGCTGGACGTAAACATCCCCGCCGGTATTGACAGCGGTGAGCGCATACCCGTTTATATCAAAAAGCACACCGTCGCCTGTGTAGGTTTCCTCATATTTTTCATTGAAGAATTTTTCTTTCAGAGGATTTATGAAAAGGAAATTGAAGAAATATTTAAGGTCACCCAGAATGTAACTGTCGGGAAGTACTTCTTCCGGGGCTGAATAAATGGGGAGAATGGGAATTATATGGTATCTTCCTGTTGAGGGTACCCATTTTTTTGTACAGTCAAGGTAAATGTTTTCAAATTTTTCCTGGAAGAAAGTGAAAGACGGACAGTAAAGACCCTGAAGAAAATGTGCATCGTTTCCTCTCAGGGGATATGATGCGGGAAGTGTCATTTTATAAGCGACCTTGATTTTCTCTTTTACCTGTTCTTTTGAGGGCACTGCGCCGTCAAGAACCATTCTGTAGAAGGGATAAAGCACGTCATAGAATGTGGGAGTCATTACAACATTATCGTTCACCCAATGATATAATCCGCCTCTTGAGAATGTTCCCTCGATTGCATAAACTGTAGCACCGCCCAAAAGGTCTGCTATCATATCAATTCCGTAAAGTGCAGGAGGATATTTTGAAGTATATGCAAAATCAGGTTCATTCGGTTTTACACCAAGGTTATCATACTCTGTAAATCCTTCTTCGTACCAAAGGAAGTTTTCAAGGTTTACACCCCAGTTACCGCACACATCATCAAGCCAGCATCCCATAATATTTGCCTGTGAAGCAAAATGTCTGCCGTGTCCGTTGTGCTTGTCCATTATAATTACATTTTCTGTATTTGCTTTGAGTAAATCATAAAGCTCTCTGTCTTTGAGAATATGGTTTACATAGTTATTCTTTTTCCAATAAATATATTCCTTATCCTGCCAGATGAAAAGACCGCCGTTTTCTGCACAGGCCTTAATGCATGATTTCAGTCTTGCAAGGATATTTTTGTTAACACCCATATCGTTTGTTACAACGTCAGTGGCAAGATGTTCATTTGTAACACCGTTTGTTGAAAGCTCAACCTGAACAAAGCCCATCATTGATTCGTGCTTTTTGAATACTCCTGAAAGCTGTTCCTGTGTAAATGGCTCTCTTTCTTTGTTAGTACAGAAGCATTCAGACTGCAACACAACAGGAACGTTATATTCATCAGTATAACCCAGAAATTCATCCCAGAATTTGAGCTGCTGTTCAGGGTTGAGATATGTAGGACCTTCGTCAATGTAAATCACGGTAAAAGGCTTCATATCCTCAGGGATTGCCCAATAGGTCAACACAGCCTCGTAAGCAATATCATAAGGTGTGGGGTTGGGAAGGAAACGAGGACAGTTTCTTATCATGAAAAGAGGGTTTTCCTCATCAACGTACATTCTCAGTCCGTCAACTTTTTTTCTTTCTCTTATTTCTGAACTTACAGAAGGATTATCTGAAAGCAGTTCATAATCTGAAAGTGTTTTTTCTGCTGAGTCAACAGCGGAAATTTCAAGGGGAATCATCACAAATATAACAAGTGCCAGAATAAAAGATAATATTTTTTTCATGTTTTATACCTCCAACAGACAGATTTTAACATATACATCATGGAATTGCAATAAAATTGTCATTATAAAAGTTTGCATGTGAAAAACAGATTTTAATTTTACTGAGACGATAAACACAAATAAGCTTATTCAGGCATTTTAATACGACAAAAATAAACACTTTATTTCGTCAGAAAATTTCAAATTGTGCATTATGTAGAAAATTATGTCAAAAGTTGTTTTTCTGTTGACAAAAGAAGTGATGTATGTTAGTCTTCTATACGTGAGAAATTTATACACATTTTAAAATCTGTTAATATATTTTAATAAAATTTAATAATTTTTCTAATATTCAGTATATAAAACCTATCAGATATAACAAAAAAGACTTTGGATTATTGCTTAGGAGGCTTTTAAAATGACAACATACCGTGCAGGTATTGACGTTGGTTCTACCACTGTAAAACTTGCCGTTATAGACAAAGATAATAATATCATTTTCGGTGTATACCGTCGTCATATGGCTCAGTGTCGTGAGACACTCGCAGAACTTCTTAAGGAAGCAGCTGAAAAAACAGGAATTAAAAAACTTAAAATAAATATTACGGGCTCAGGTTCAATCAATCTTTCAAAGTCCCTTGATATTCCTTTTGTTCAGGAGGTAGTTGCTGTTGCAACTGCCTTAAAGTGCTATGCACCCCAAACAGATGTGGCAATTGAGCTTGGCGGTGAAGATGCAAAAATCATCTACTTCAAGGGCGGTCTTGACGAAAGAATGAACGGTGTCTGTGCAGGCGGTACCGGTTCTTTTATTGATCAGATGGCGGCTCTGCTTCAGACAGATGCTGCAGGTCTCAATGAGGCAGCAAAGGATTATAAGCAGATTTATCCCATCGCAGCAAGATGCGGTGTTTTTGCAAAGACTGATATTCAGCCTCTTATCAATGAGGGTGCAACAAAGGCTGACCTTGCCGCTTCCGTTTTCCAGGCTGTTGTAAATCAGACTATTTCAGGTCTTGCCTGCGGTAAACCCATCAGAGGCAATATTGCATTTCTTGGCGGACCCTTACATTTTATGCCTGAACTGAAAAAAGCTTTCATAAGAACACTCAAACTTACTGAAGAATCAATGCCTGATACTCAAAATTCACATCTTTTTGCAGCTGCAGGGGCTGCCATGACTGATGGCGGAAGTGAAGTTGAACTTGACGATTTAATTGAACGCTTTGACCGCGGTGTTGAGGTTTCTTTTGAAATGCCCCGTCTTCCTGCACTTTTTGAGAATGAAGACGAATATAACGAATTTGTGGAGAGACACAGCAAGGCAGTTGTTCCGAAAGCCGATATTTCCACTTACAGCGGTGACTGCTTCCTGGGAATTGACGCAGGCTCAACAACAACCAAAATTGTTCTTATCAGTGATGACGGAAAACTTCTTTACTCATTCTATTCAAGTAATGAGGGTAATCCCGTTGAAACAGCCAAAAAGGCTATTGCTGAAATTTTTGAACAACTCCCCGAAACCGCACGTATTGCAAGAAGCTGTTCCACAGGCTATGGTGAGGGACTTCTTAAAACAGCCTTTAACCTTGATGAGGGTGAGGTTGAAACAATTGCACACTGTACAGCTGCATCATTTTTTGACAAAGATGTTGACTGTGTTCTTGATATCGGCGGTCAGGATATGAAATGCATCAGGCTTCGTGACGGTGCAGTTGATACAATTATGCTAAATGAGGCTTGCTCCTCAGGCTGCGGTTCTTTCATTGAAAACTTTGCAAACTCTCTCGGATATACTGCTGAAGATTTCAGTAAAGAGGCTCTTTTTGCAAAAACTCCCGTTGACCTTGGTACACGTTGTACTGTTTTTATGAACTCAAACGTAAAGCAGGCACAGAAAGAAGGTGCAGGGCTTCCTGATATCTCCGCAGGGCTTGCTTATTCTGTTATTAAAAATGCGCTTTACAAGGTTATCAAGCTTGCTGACAGTAAGGACCTTGGTGAACATATCGTTGTTCAGGGCGGTACTTTCCACAACGAGGCAGTTCTCAGAGCATTTGAATTAATTTCAGGTGTGGGTGCAATCTGTCCTGATATTTCAGGTGTTATGGGTGCATTCGGCGCAGCCCTTATTGCAAAAGACCGTTATTTCGGACAGCAGACATCAATGACTGACCTTGAAAGTATACTCTCTCTTACATACGAGAGCACAACAAGACGTTGTAAGGGTTGCTCAAACAATTGTATGCTCACAATCAACAAATTCCCTGACGGACGAAGACATATTACAGGTAACCGTTGTGAAAAGGGTGCAAGTGAAATAAACAATTCAAAGGCACCTAATATGGTTGAATATAAGCTTAAGAGAATTTTTGATTATCCCAATCCTGAAAATGCTGCCAGAGGAACAATCGGTATTCCCAGAGTTCTCAATGTATATGAAAACTTCCCCTTCTGGGCAACATTTTTCCATAAGCTGGGATTCAATGTTGAATTGTCACCCCTTTCAGACAGAAAGATCTACGAGCTTGGAATGGAAACCATTCCCTCTGAATCTGAGTGTTACCCTGCAAAGCTTGCACACGGTCATGTACAATGGCTTATTGATAAGGGTATAAAAACAATTTTCCACCCCTGTATTTATTACGAACGTCAGGAAACTCCTGATGCACAGAATCACTATAATTGTCCCATGGTTGTTTCCTATGCGGAAAACCTGAAGAACAATGTTGAAGCGGTTAATGAGGGTGACGTGAAGTATCTCCGTCCCTTTATGGCATTTACGAGTGAAGAAATACTTGCAGACCGTCTTGTTAAATTCTGTGATAAAGAATGGTCAATTGATGAAAAAGAAGTACGTGATGCTGTAAATGCTGCATGGAATGAACAGCTTAAAGCAAAAGAGGATATAAGAGAAGAAGGTCGCAGACTCCTTGCGGAAATGGAAAAAAATAACGGCTGCGGTATTGTTCTTGCAGGCAGACCCTATCACATCGACCCGGAAATCAATCACGGTATACCTGAGATGATTGCTTCATACGGTCTGTATGTTCTGACTGAGGACAGTATTCCCGTTGACTTCAATCCCGAAAGACCTATGCGTGTTAATGACCAGTGGGTTTACCATTCAAGACTTTATACTGCGGCAGAGTTCATCAGCAAACGTGATGACCTTGAGCTTATTCAGCTTAACTCATTCGGCTGCGGTCTTGATGCCGTTACAACTGATCAGGTGTTTGAAATTCTTGATAACTGCAATAAGCTCTATACAGTTCTTAAAATTGATGAAGTTAACAATCTGGGTGCAGCAAGAATAAGACTGCGCAGTCTTATTGCCGCTGTGAAGCAGAGACACGAAAGAAAAGTCAAGCCTGACCCCAAACCCCTTAATTACCGCAGAACTGAATATACACAGGAAATGAAGGATGACAATTACACAATCCTTGTTCCCCAGTTCAGTCCCATTCATCTCGATATGGTTGAACCTGTGTTCCGTAAACACGGTTTTAATGTTGAGGTTTTACGTAACGATAACCGTCAGGCAATTGATACCGGTCTTAAATTTGTAAACAACGATGCATGCTTCCCGTCAATCACTGTTGTCGGACAGATTATGGAAGCCATACTTTCAGGCAAATATAATACGGACAAGCTTGCTGTAATTATGACACAGACAGGCGGATGCTGCCGTGCAAGTAACTATGTTGGCTTTATCCGCAGGGCACTGGGAAGTGTAGGACTTTCTCACATTCCCGTTATTTCTCTTAACGCAAACGGTATGGAGAAAAATGAAGGCTTTAAAATTCCGCCCAAAATGCTTCTGGAAGCAATTCAGGCAGTTGTTTACGGAGATCTGTTTATGCGTTGTCTTTACCGTGTACGTCCTTATGAACTGGTCAAAGGCTCGGCAAATAAATTACATGCAGAATTGCGTCAGCTTTGTATTGATAAATTAACAGGCAAAAGCAAACGCTATTCATACAGTAAACTCTGCAAAAAGATAGTTGAAGACTTTGATGCTCTTCCAATCCGTGAAGATATCAGAAAACACCGTGTGGGCGTTGTAGGCGAAATTCTTGTTAAGTATATGCCCCTTGCAAACAATCACATTGTTGAGCTTCTTGAAAAAGAGGGTGCAGAGGCTGTTGTGCCCGACCTTATGGATTTTGCCAACTATTATCTTTATAAAAATGACTACAAGCATAAATATCTTGGTTCAAGATGGGTGGCATCCGTGATTGCTCACGTTGGCGTAAGGGCTGTAAGACTTTTCAAACGTCCTGCAATAAAGGCTCTTGAAAAAAGCAGTCATTTTGAAGCACCCATGAAAATTGAACATGTGGCAGAACTTGCCAAGCCATTCCTTTCTCTGGGTAATCAGTACGGTGAAGGTTGGTTCCTTGCAGGTGAAATGGCAGAGCTTATTACAACAGGAACACCCAATATTGTCTGCATACAGCCTTTTGCATGTCTTCCTAACCATGTTGTTGGTAAGGGCGTTATAAAAGCAATGAAAAATACTTATCCACAGGCTAATATTGCTGCAATTGACTATGACCCGGGTGCATCTGAGGTTAATCAGGTCAACAGAATCAAGCTTCTTCTCTCGGCAGCAGATGAAATGACAAAGAATTAAATTCTAGGAGTATGAAATGAATATTTTTGAAAAGCTTATTTCCAACTATACTTTTGTTTCCATTGCTTTGGCGTGGTTTTCTGCACAGCTTGCAAAAGGCATACAGGGAATTTTCAAAGAAAAATCAATAAAAGGTTTCCGCCGCATTATTGCCAACGGAGGAATGCCAAGCTCACATGCAGCAAATGTAAGCGCTCTGTGTACTGCAAGTATTGTATTGTACGGAGTATCTTCTTATCAGTTTGCTGTGTCTTTCCTCTTTGCACTGATTGTTATGAATGACGCTCTTGGTGTACGTTACGAAACAGGAAAGCATTCAAAAGTCCTGAAAAAATTGCTCAAAGAAGGTCTGTCAGAGCTTGATGTAGAGCTCAAGGTGGCAATCGGTCACACTCCGCTTCAGGTTGTAATCGGCTCAGCGCTTGGTATCACAATTGCTCTTGTATTACATTTCTTTGTTTACAACTGACAGATAAACAGAAAACAATATAATCCCCTTAAAGCAGCAGAATTTGCTTTAAGGGGATTATTGCTTTTTAACAGAGGTTTTTGTTAAATATCCTGAGGATATTTAACGCCTGTCATCTTTCTTATTTCATCCATCTGTTCTGTAATATACAAAGTCTGTTCAGGTGTAACAACAGGACTTTTTGTGAGACCTTTTGTCACACATTCACAGAAATGACTTATTTGTTCCTCAAAACCGTTGCCTCTGTAAGGTGTGGCAATTGTTTCTCTTGTTCCATCGTTGAGAACGATTTTTATTTCCTGAGGAGCATAGAATCTCTGAAGATATGCGTAACCTTTACTTCCGTAAACAAAACCTTCGTTGGGCTTTCTGAGTAAGGTTGCACTTGAAATATCTGCGATTGCATCGTTTTTATATTTCATGAGGACAGCCATGTGACTGTCTGTGCCCTTATAGAAAGAACACTGTGCATTTATTGTTTCAATATCATTGCCCAGATACCAGCTCGCAAAGTTAAGTCCGTAAACACCTACGTCAAGAAGTGAGCCTCCGCCGTTTTCTACCTTGAAAACATGATGGTCCATTTCATCTTCATCCATTGTGTAGCAGAATTTGCCTTCAACTGCAAGGATGTCACCTAAAACACCGTCTTTCACAAGCTCAAGCATTTTAAGTGTACCGGGAACAAGTCTTGCCCACATTGCTTCCATAAGAAAAACATTGTTTTTTTCAGCACATTCAAACATTGCCTCTGCTTCTCTTTTATTTACAGCCATGGGCTTTTCGCAGAGAACATGTTTTTTGTTATTCATCATAAGACATGAGCATGTAATATGACCTGAATGAGGTACGGCAATATATGCTGCGTCGATCACATCTGACTGAGCCATTTTTTCATAACTGTCAAATCTTACCGGGATATCAAACTCATCACCGAATTTTTCTGCATTTTCTTTTGTGCGTGATGCAACTGCAACAAGTTCTGCTTCTTCTACATTTTTAATTGCCTCAGCAAATCTGTGAGCAATTGTTCCTGTGCCCACAATACCGAATCGTAATTTTTTCATCAAATCACCTCTTTTTTCATTATACAGTCTTTTTTCTTTTTTGTAAACACCATACTCAACATTCTGAACAAAATTTCTCATTTACATTGACTATTTTTGAAAAATATGCTAATATGTTCCCATGAAAATTATTCCAAAGGAGGAATATGTTATGAAATTCAAAAAAGTTCTTGCAGTTCTGATGAGCGTTCTTATGCTTTTCGCAGTATCTCCCATGACAATGGCTGCAGATGCTGACACAGACTACAAAATTGACAACCCCTACAAAAACGTAAACTTTGAAACAGACAATGTTTATAAAGCAGACTTTCATTCACACACAACCTACAGTGACGGTAATGACACTCTGCCGAAAATGGTTGAAAGACACTATGAGCTTGGCTTTGATATCCATGCAATAACAGACCACAGTTCAACCTTCTACAGCTTCACAGAGCCTCAGCACGTTGACGTTATGAAGCTTTTCAGTCTTGTTAAAAACGGCTTTGTTATAGGTGAAGCTCTTCACGAAAATGGTGTTGCTTCAAACGGCAAACTCTATACAGTTACCCAAAATGAAGCAGGTGACCAGTTCTATACACAGGCAGATGACAAGCCTATGCTTGGCGTTCCTTTCGGTAACGAACAGAACGGTACTTCCTTCAACAACGCCCACATCAATACATGGTTCGTTGACTATGGTCATGGTCGTCTCGGCGGTACAAGTTACTACGAAGATGTTATCAAGGCAATTGATGAATTAGGTGGTCTCAGTGTTATCAACCATCCCGGTGAATACACAAATGCAAGAGATGAAATCTATACTGCAGATGCTTATGATAAAAATGATATAATGTATAATTACAAAATCAGAAAATTTGAGCATCTTCTTCTCAACTACAAATCATGTATCGGTATTGATATCAACAGTAAAGGTGACTCAAGAACACGTTTTGACAGAAAACTCTGGGATATCATGCTCCAGGACCTTCTTCCCTTCGGCAGAAACGTTTTTGCAATTGCAACTTCCGATGCTCACAACCTTGATATCGTTGACTCAGGTTACACAATGCACTACATGCCCGAGCTTACATCTGCAGCACTTAAAAAGAATATGTCAGAAGGTGGCTTCTTTGCTGCAAGTAAATATGTAGGCAACTACGATGAACTTGCAAATCTCAGAGATGAACTTAAAATGGTAGGCACAGCAGAGGCTCTCGCTTTCTACGAGGTGCTTGATCCTCTTGTTAAGAGCAGTGCTGAAGAAATGGCAGACGGTGGCGACGGTCACAAATACGAAGCTCCCGAAGGCACAGCTCGTCCTCTCTTCACAAACGTTGTTGTAAACGAAGAAGAAGACACAATCACTCTTGAAGCTGAAAACGCACTTGTTGTTCATTGGATTGCAGACGGTAAGGTAATTCACGTGGGAAACACAATCGACCTTGATGATTACTCAGATGAAATCAAGAATTATGTAAGAGCAGAAGCATACGGCACAGGCGGTGTTATGTACACTCAGCCCTTCGCTCTCACATACAAAGGTGTTCCTACAAATAATGACTTCGGTTTCTATTTTGATTGGGGTGTTATCGCATCTGCAATCTGCGATAATCTTGTAAGAGGTCTTGCAGCAATTCTTCCCATTGACCTTATTGTAAGCATTTTTGCATAAAAGAAATTTATATAAAATGACCAAAAACACCTGTGGTTTTTCTACAGGTGTTTTTGTTATCGTTATTGATTTTTCACAAAATACATTGTATAATTTTAACAATACATAAATTATAAAGTATTAAATTTCAGAAAAGGAGATTAAAACAATGAACGCAATCTTTATGAAAATTCTGACAGCTCTCTCAGCATTCCTTATGCTGTTCTTGAGCCCCGGCGGTCAGATCAGACAGCCTCTTGCATCAAAAAAATGTCCTGCATTTTTTGGTGAAGCAGCAGTATCACAGCCCCTTGACACAGAAGGCGTTGAGGAACTTCCCCAGCATCCCTACCTTGCCAAAGAAGGTACAAACGGTATGCACGGTAACTCTTACAACACAGACACATACGACTACATGGGCCCTCTTGGCATCAACCCTGTTGTTAAATCACGTTCAATGAACGTTTTCGGCGGTCTTGTTGCAACACTCATGTTTGACTCACAGGGCAGAATCATGTGCATCAGCGGTAACGTAGTTGGCTTCCGCCTTCTTCTCATCGACGCTGACACACTTGAAATCCTTGCTGAAACAAGACTTCCTCAGCGTGCATCAACAATTGAAGCTATCAAAACTCTTAACTTCGGTGCAATTTCTTCAGACACATCAGGCGGTGCTTACTGTCATCTTCTTCCCGGTGACAGACCGATTATCGGTAACTCAGACAACATAATTCAGATTTACCGCATTAACGAATCATCAGGCAAACCTGAATGGGAAGTTGAAAAAGAATGGAATGTTGACAAGTACCTTCCCGAAGGTTCATACCTTACAGACGCAATGCCTGACTACGAAAATAACATCTGGTTCATGACTCGTCCCGGTGAAGTTGGTTACATTGATGCTGAAACAGAAGAAGTTCACATCATGAAACTTGAAGTTGACGGAAAAGGCGAAGAAATCCAGAATACATTCGCAGTTTGTGACGATGGTATCTACATCGTATCAGATACAGCAATGTATCGCTTTGATATCAAAGAAGACGGCACACCTTACTATACATGGAGAACAGCTTACGACAGAGGAACAACACTTAAACCCGGTGCTATCAACCAGGGTTCAGGTACTACTCCCACACTTCTTGATGTTCCCGTATATGATAAAGAAGGCGAAGGCGCTGTTCAGGTTGGCGTAAGAAAGCTCTGTGCTATCACAGACAACGCTGACGGCAGAGTAAACATTGTAGTATACGACCGTGTAACAGGTGAAGTTGTTGACCAGGAACCTCTCTTCACAGAAGGTAAATCTGTAAGTGAAAACTCAATCGTAGCTTACGGCCGTTCATTTGTTATTGAAAACAACTATTCAGAATCAGGTGCAGGTTTCCTTGAAAACAACCCTACAAGTGAACCCGGTGTTACAAGATTCGATATGAACTATGACTGCACAGAACTGAAAATGGCATGGCACAGCAACGAAGCATCAGCTACTGTTGTTCCCAAGATGTCAACTCAGAATGGTATACTCTATCTCTACACAAGAGAATATGGCAATGGTATTCCCAAAAATGCAGTTGCATGGTATCTTACAGCAGTTGACTTCCGCACAGGTGAAACACTCTTCAAAGTATTCACGGGTTGCGGTAAAAACTGGAACAACTCATACGGTCCTATCACAATCGGTCCTAACGGCAAAGCTTATGTAGGCGTATTCAACGGTCTTATCTCAATTGAAGACACACCTGCAAAATAACTAATAACATCAAAAAACTCTCCTTGATTTCAAGGAGAGTTTTTCTTTTGGTTAGGCAGACTCTCGTCTGCCTAATTAATCTTCAATTACAATCATCTGGTGAATATCAACTTCAGGCACGGTAAATTTAATATTTCCGTTGTTATATTCAAAGGGGAGCTCTTTTCCCTGAGGTTCAAGGATTACTCTTGAGGGCTTTGCTTCTTTCTTCACGGAGCAATCAACATTGTAAAGGGGAATGGTGTCTTCAATAACTTCTGTGTTTTCTCCACGGACGGTTGTGTGTGCGAAAAGGAGATGAAGAATATTTCTCTTTTCTTCTTCCTGCCTTGTGTATGTCACAACTGCTCTGTCAGGAATTTTCACATCAACTGTGTATGAATTGCGCATGAGCCTGTCAAGAACATAATTGAAAATTTCTTTGAAGCAAAGGTGACCGTGCTTTGCATAAGCTGTAAAAATATCCCAACCGATGTATGCAATATTTCCTTTGATAACGGCACCGGGGAATTGTTCCGCAGGGTTGTTGGGTGTGTGAGCATGAGAACAGAAATGCTCTCTTGCTCTGTTGAAATAAGGATTCTGAACGTACGCTGCAATTTCACAATTCTCAGCATCAAATCTGAAAGAATTACACCTCATGATATATTCTGTATTGCCGTTTACTGTGTCGAATGCAGGCACAAAATATGTAGGATTAAATTTGTTTTCACCGATAAATTCTCCGCCGATATTAAGGAAGAATTTGCCATCCTTTGTGAGTGCTTCTGCACTTGCGATTATCTTGCCACCCTTTTCGGCAAAGGCTTTGATTTTGTCTATGATTTTATCATCTTCAATTTTAACATCGGGAAGAACAAGCAATTTATACTGTGAAAAATCCATTGTTCCGTCAATAAAATTATAAAGACGGCCATTTTCCAGGAGCATTCTGTTTGCACCGACATCTGCTTTTGCATCACGTCCTCCTGACAGAGATTCTGAACTGAGAACAGCAATGTCTGCTACGTTTTGAGCACCGTCAAGCCACGGCTCTTTTTCTTCAACAAGTGAATAAGCCTTTCCGATAAGGTTATATGTTGCCATGTTCATTTCACCGAGAGGATGCATCTGGTCACCGATTGAACATCCGGCACCGTTTGCAACTGAAAGAGCAGTTTCATAAATAAGTGCATTAGGATGCTTGAAGCCACCGAATTCACCCCATGAATGGTGGAATTTCCCTGTCATTCCGAGAAAGTCTGTGTCTTTAAGAGTACGTACATAAGCTGCTGAAAGAGGGAAGTGGTCGTAACCCCAACCACCTGTGGGAAGACTTTCAAGCTCAAGATGAGTGTTAGCGTCAATGACTCCGTAATCACCTTTTGGAATATGACCTCCGTTGTGGAAAATTGTAGCAGTACTGCTATGCTTTCTCACAGCGTTATTAGTGGCCGTTGTATATTTTTCGTAGACTATGTTTTCAAACTTCTTACGGTCCTCTTCTTTTTCAATATCAAGCCCCATATTTTTCATATCTTCTTTACATTTGTCGCAGTAACAGAAGCGTGGTGAAACGATATCAAGGAAAATTCCGCAAGGGTTGTATTTTACCATAACTTCTTCAATCTGTCTGCACAAAACATCAAGATATTCTGTGTTGAAGCAAAGAAGATGAAAGTGAGTTTCACTTTCGTATTCGTCACAGTCTGCTTTGTCATCTGAGCGTTTGAAACGCCATTCGGGGTGTTTGTCCCAGTCTTTTTCGTCAAAACCTGCTGAAATGTAAACGGGGGCATTGACATCAATTTCTTTACATGCTTCAAGCTGAGCACCCAATAAATCAAAGTTAAGAAGTGGGTGCATTTCATTTTCCTCTGTGGGATGATATGACCATCCGTGATGACATTTTGAAAATACCGTAATAGAATTTACGTGACCTGCTTTGAGAGCAGACTGAAACTGTTCTTTTGAGAATTTTGTACCTACATCAAGAAGTCCTGATGTGTGGAAATCAAGATGTACCTGTCTTTTTCTTATCATAATTTAACCTCCATTAAAACTTCAGAGCAAAAACGTCGGTTATTAACCATTTGCTGAGAAGTGTAAAACCGTATTTTTTATAAAAGCTGCCGCCTTTTTCATTGCCCGACCACATTGTAAGACAAACTCCTTTAACACCTTTTGCTCTTAGATTTTCGCACAGAGCATCAACCAGCTTGTGACCGAGTCCCAGACGCTGATATTCGGGGAGAATGTCGATGTGCATGTGAGCAGGGTAGTTCTTTTTGTACATTGCCTGAAAGAATGATGAAACACCTGCAGTTATTCGGGAAGAAATTTCAATTTTCCTGAATCTTGTCAGATATTCTTTTCTGAAGATTTTTTTGTATTTATCATAATTTTCTGCACAGAGAATATATCCTACTGCTTTGTCGTCTTTATTAACTGCAACAAAGCAGTTATTGCCCTCCTGTTCAATGAAATAATCGCAATATGTTGTCAGAATCAGGTGCTGTTGCTTTTCATTCAGTTTACAAGGACCGTTGCTGTTCAGACAGACGAAACGCACATCATCTTTATATTTTTCTTCATAACGTTTTATTTCCATAAAAACTCCTTCGTTTTTTATTTTAACATAAATTCAGCATCTGCATCTGAAAAATCTTTGTTGTTACCGATTGTGTTAAGAAGCATTTCTTCAAGATTTATTTTAACTCCGTCTTTTGAAAGCTTCGGTTCAACTTTTTTCAGTACAAAAGAAAATCTTCTAAGGAATGAAGAAATCAGTTCATATTCGGGTGTACCTTTTACATAAGGCATGTCACCCTTGAAAATACTTATTCCTATGTCAGAAATAAAATCAGTAAGCTTCCTTTTGCCAAGCTGTTTGTCAACTCTGAAAAATAAAAGATGAGCAAGTGTGCCGACTGTTGAAGTTGAAATGAATTTAACTCCGAAATTTTTAAGATGCTTTACAATTCCTTTTCCACCGTTCAATGCACGGAATATTTTACCGAGGATTGCTTTTCTGAACTGTATGTCGAAATATTCCTGTACGTCAAGACCGTTTGTATCCCAACCGAAATCTCCAACGTCAATTGTTTTTACAGTTAATAAGGAATTTTCATCAACTGTTATTTTTCTGTATTTTGCTGGGCTTCCTACAAGACAAGCTGTGCAGACGTCAATAAGTCTGTTGCCTTTACTACTATAAAATTCATTGATACTCTGAATGTGCATGTGACCTGTCAAAACGAGTTTCACTCCGTTATCTGCAAGGAAAGATGCAACCTTTCTCCATTCTTTTATTTTAGCATCTCCCACTAAATCAAAAACAGGCACAGAGGGGATTATGGGATAATGGCATATTGCGAACATGGAGCAGTTATCTTCTTTTGCTTTTTCTGTCTGCTCTTTTGCCCAGGACATTAGTCTTTCATCCATAGCACCTTTAGGCTGATTTTCACTGTCACAGCAGATTGCAAGCATTCTTACACCGTTGCAGATTTCGGCAACATAAGAATGAGTAGGCTCATCAAATGCTATTGCATCACCATAACCGAAATCCTTATACATTTCGTGAAGTGTTTCAAAACGTGCACCTTGGACTGAAATTTTTTTATCATCCCTGAATGCAAAAGAATCGTCACCGTAATCGTGACCTGCAGTTATAACGTAAATTTTTTTACCGCTTTCTTTAAGTCTGTAAAGCTCTTTTATAAAGCTTTTGTGGCTTTCAAGTTCACCGTTTTTGGAAAGGTCACCGGGAATTATTACTATATCCGTTTCTTTGTCTTCTGCAATACGGTCGAGGGTGTTTTTTATAATGTCACTGCTCTCTTTCATGAAATACTGTTCACGGCTCATATAGTCGTCAAAAGCTTTACCTTCAACACCTAATTTGTTTTCAAAATAATGTGTGTCGGTTACAAGATAGAAACTGACAGGGTGCATAATGCTCATCTTCTTTCTTTGTTCAGGATACAACTATTATATATTACCACATTTGATATATATTTTACAATACAAATAAAGCAAAAGATACAAAATTTTTCCCGTTAAAACTATTGAATTGTGCAATTTATTATAATATAATAAACTTAAAGTATATTTCAGCTATGAAAAAATGGAGGGATGCCTATGAGCAGAAAATATTCTCATGTAATAGTATTGGGAATTGACGGTGCAGGTTCTTTTGTCAAAGATGCAGAAACACCTTGCTTTGACCGTATCTTTGAAAAAGGAGCAGTAACTTATGATGCATTATCATCAAACCCGTCAATAAGTGCTGAGTGCTGGGGTTCGATGCTTCTGGGTGTAGGCCCTGAAATACATAAACTGAACAACGGACTTATAAGCTCAACACCCTATCCTACAGATTCACCTTTTCCCTCACTCTTCCGTAGAATAAGAGAAAAATATCCCGAAGCAGAGCTTGGCTCATTTTGTGACTGGAATCCTATTACATACGGAATTGTGGAAAATAATATCGGTGTTTCTCATGATACTGCAAATGACGAAGTTCTCACACCCATTGTATGTGATTATATCCGTGAGAAAAAACCTGATTTCCTGTTTGTTCATTTTGACAGTATTGATGGTGCAGGTCACAAACATGGTTACGGTACACCGCCATTCATGAAGCGTATAAATGAAGTTGATAAGCTGATAAATGATGTTTATTCAGCAATAGAAGGTGCAGGAATTATTGAAGATACTCTCTTTATTGTCATTGCTGATCATGGCGGAACAAATCCCGGTAACGGTGAGGGCGGAAGTCACGGCGGATGGACTGACGGTGAAAAATATGTAACTTTTGCCGCATCAGGCAAAGGTGTTAACAATACGGTGATAGAGGTAATGAATATCAGAGATTTAGCGTCAATTGTTCTTTATGCTTTCGGAATTGAAGCACCTAAGTTTGATGAACAGGGCTGGACTTCACAGATTCCTGCAGGTATTTTCAATGATGAAAAAATTCCTCAGTACCGTGATATTTCTCACCTGACAGGTGCTGCACCGAGAATCTCAAAGGTGCATCACACATCAGAACTGATTTAAATAAAAGGAGTTGGTTAATTTGAAAACATGGCAGAAAGCAACGTTTATTATTGTTCTTGTTGTATTCATCGCCGCATCTGTCACCATTTCATTTATTTCATTGGCAAGAGCGCCCTTTGAATATGAATATCAGACGGAATTGGGCGAAAAATCAAATGAAGAAGGTTGGGTGCTTTTCGGATTCAACGGCAATATGCAGACAAAAGAAGTTTTTATTGACTTTGTCCGTGATGAAGACGGAAATAATCCCGATGAAACAAAGCCTGTTTCTGCAGTCGGTAAATTCACAATGAACACCGATGAATATGTAGAAAAAATATACATCGGTAAAGATGTGAAATACATAGATGAAACTTCTTTCTTCTACTGCAAAATGCTCAAAGAAATTAAAGTTGATAAAGATAATCCTTATTACACTTCAGTTGACGGTGTTCTTTACACCAAGGATATGAAAACACTCATTGTGTATCCCTATAACAAAGGTGATGCACACAACGAAGAACTTGAAACTCCTCCTGCTGAAGTAATGTCTTATACAATTCCTGAAGGTGTTGAAAGAATTGCTATGGCAGCTTTCTATAAAAATAACATACTTACAGAAGTAAAGCTTCCCTCAACTCTTAAGGAAATAGGTGACATGGCTTTCTTCAAATGTGAAAAAATTGCTCTTGTAACACTTCCAGACGGACTCCTTAAAATCGGTGCTGATGCATTCAGCTATTGCCACGGTATGAAGCCGCTTTTATACATTCCCGATACAGTAAAAGAAATCGGCAACTATGCTTTTTATTCCTGTGCAGAGCTTAAAGAGTTTTATATGGGTGCAGAAAGTGAAAAAGCAATAATTCAGGGTGAAAGCTGGCTTCCCAAAAATATAGAAAAAACAGTTATAAATATTGCTCCCGAAGCACAGTACGGTAAAACCCGTAACGAGGCAGTTAAAAGAATTGAAATAATATCTGCAGAGGAAGGAGGAGAGAATAATGGCTAAAAATTCAACAAAAGGTATAGGAAAATTTTTCACAACAATGAAAAATGAGTGGCATACACCTGCTGAGGGTAAATATGTTCCCTATAAAGAATATTTTTCAATTTTCGCTGCTGTAGGCGGTGACTACACTCTTAACTATCTTAAGGGCTTCCTTTCTTTCGGAACGGGATGTTACCTTGTAGCGTATTATTATAATATTCCTCTTCTTACATTCAGCGCAATCAGTGTTTTCTTTGTTGCAGCAACATATTTCTGGAACCTTCTCGGTATGGGCGTTGATGCAAACTTAGGTTTTCTGCCGAAGAAAATTGAACGGAAATATAATACGGTGTATCTGAGCCTCGCTGCATTAGGTCTTCTTATGCTGATTTTCGACTTTTCACCTGTTCTTCCTGAGAGTATTGCAAACCTTATCAATACCCGCCTGAAAGGTATAGACAGTTTCAGTATCTTTAAAATATTCGGTGCACACTTACTCTGTAACGGCTGGTCAGGCTTCAGAAATATCATCATAAGAAAGAAGCTTCTCAAAAAGCTGGGAAGATACAAACTCTTCTCTTATGCAAATGTTGTTCAGTGTATAATCGTTGTTATTCTTATCTGTGAATTGCCTCTTTACGAGCTTCCCCTTACAGAAAGAGTATGGAAGCTTTATCTTCTTTTCCAACTTTATGCAATTTTTAATTTCACAGGTTACTCACATTCAATCGCTGACAATATCAGTCCTAACCCTCAGGAAAGACTTTTTGTCCGTTCATTCCCTGTTAAAATCAGCCATTTTGTCCAGAACATCGTCAATGTACTTCTTCCCACAATGGCAGGAGCAATGTTCATTGACGGTATAAAGGATATCGGAATGTTCAGATATCTTCTTCCTGTATTCTTTATTATCTCTACAGTTGTTATGTTCCTGGGACTTGGTAAAATTCAGGAAAGAATCCCTGCACCACCTATTGAAAAGAAAGAATATCTCTCTTTCTGGCATTGCGTTTCAGGAATTTTCAAGAACAAATATCTATGGATTTCCAATATCGCAGGTCTGCTTGACTCACTGGGCAACGGTATGCTCAATATGAAAACAATTCTCCTTATTTACACTTGGCGTGAAACAGGTCTCTTCTTTTCACTTGCAGAAATTCTTATCAAAATGGCAGGTAATCCCGGTCAGTTCTTAGCTCCGTGGATAAGAAAACGTTTCCAGTATAAGTCGATGGTTATATTCAAATATATTGTCCTTACAATCAGAAATGCAGTTTATATTCTTGCTATTCTGTTTCTCGGAAAAACGCCGTTCCTCTGCGGTCTTGCAATGTTCATTGTGCTGTTCTGCGGTGACGCACTGGAAGCAGGTGTAAAAATTGCAGAGGCTGACACAAAAGTAAGTGTAACTGACTATCAGATGTATATTTCAGGTGAGAGACTTGAAGCATATCAGGGTATTATCGGTTGGTTTACAACTCCCATTACAACTCTTGTATCTCTCATTATTCCTCTGATGTTCTACAGAGTGGGATTCACATCTGACTGGGATGTTCTTTATATGAGCGATATAAGAATTCAGTGCCTTATAATCGGTCTTGGTTTCGACCTGGCCGGATACATACTGATGACAATACCATATCTGTTCTGGTGGGATTACACGGATGAAAAACACGCTCACGTTATGGAAACACTCAAACAGAGGGCAGAAGCAGGTAATGAAGCGGTAAATGCTGAAAGTAAAGTTCAGGTTCCTGTCAGCGAAGAAGTATAAAAAGAGGTGTTACAAATGAAATTTGTCAATGTAATGCAAAACAAAAATGTATATGCCGACGGTGTTCACGATGACACCAAGGCTTTGCAGGAATGTATTGACCAAGTGAAAGACGGGGGAACAGTTTATTTCCCCGACGGAACATATCTTGTTTCAGCTGCACTTATCTTTTATTCAAATCAGCATCTTAAATTTTCAGATAAAGCAGTTGTGCTCAGAAGTGATAAAAGCGAACCTCTCACAAGATATCTTCTTGCATCTTATTCAGAGCCTGAATGGGCAGAATATGAAGGTACACACGATGTTGTAATTTCAGGCGGAATTTTTGACGGAAATGAAAATCTTACTGAACGCACAACTCTTGTAAATACAGTTCATTGCAGAAATATTACAATTGAAAACTGCCGTTTTATCCATTGTGCTCATTGGCATTGCATAGAAATCAATGCGACAGAAAATGCAGTTGTTCAGAATTGTATTTTTGACGGACCAAGTTATACTGCAGTCAACGACGGTCTTTTCAATGAACAGCTTCAGCTTGATTTATCCCGTGACGGCTCTTACGGTCCCGTTTACAACTGCGACGGCAAGCTTATTGATTTTAAAACTGATGAAACAGTCTGCCGTAATATTGTAGTCAGAAACAACATTTTCAAATGTGACGGTTTCCCCGGAGTAGGTCATCACGGAGATTGTGACCATCATAATATTCTCATTGAAAACAATATCTTTGACGGACCCTCAGGCAGAGACGGTAAAAGCCGTGGTTACGTTTTCTTCAGACCTATGGTTTACGATCTGAAAGTAAAAAACAATGTTTTTATTGCACCTGAGGAAACTGATTCTCCGTCTTACGGTGTTATTCACGAAAATCCTGATGAAAAAGCATTAAAAATGGAAAATAATCTCTTTATAGGCAAAATTGATAAAGAAGTTGTTCAGGGTTGAAAATTATGAATATAGATGACCTCTAAAAAAACCTATAAAATTCAATTGTGATGATTCGAAAATATTGCAGATAAAAAGTGCAACCCTGATTTCTTTTCAGGGTTGCACTTTTTACTTTATATAAACTTTATCTCTGTTTTATGTTTACCTGCAGAAGTTTTAACTGAAATGAGTTTTGCACCGTCGGGATATTCTTCGATTATTTTAATCTCTCCGTCTGAAA
The DNA here is from genome assembly GCA_017520635.1 of Clostridia bacterium. Taxonomy (GTDB): domain Bacteria; phylum Bacillota; class Clostridia; order Oscillospirales; family Acutalibacteraceae; genus SIG575. The sequence continues at coordinate 2,297 of JAFXFI010000066.1, read as the reverse complement.
CAATTTCACTTTCTCTGTGAATGTAAATTATACTTTCTCCGTCACAATCGGAAGTGTATTCAAGTACATAAATATTGCTCTGACGGTCTGTGTAATATCTGTTAACCTCACCTGAAACAGCAACTGCGTAAGTACGGGACAGCATCTGCATAAGGGGTGAATCAAGGTCATCCCCGTGATAATCCCAGTAAAGCTGACCCCAGTTGTTTTCGTCGAAATAATCAAGGAGCTCGTATGCATGGGGGAACCATGAAGTGTCTTTGTTGTCACTGCAACCGCCCCATTCACCTACAACTACAGGTACGTTGAGTCTTAACTGAGTCCTTCGCATTTCACCGAAAAATGCTTTTACTCTGTCAGCGTTTGCGTGTTTGTAAAGGGGAGTGTCTACTGTCATATCGTAGGAATGAGGGCCGAAGCACTGCAGAGGCTCTCTCTTTCCGTTTACTGTTACGGGTGGTACAAACTGACTCACACCACCGTTGCAGAGAAAGCTCTGTTCAATCATAATTATTCCGTTGGGAGTAATTTCACGAATAGCGGATGTGATTTTGTTAAGGAAAGGAGAATATTTTTCAAGGTCAAATTTTTCTGCAAGGTGGTCAATTTTCTCCATAATATCACGTACCGCATCTCCTTCCACAGAGTCAAGAAGCTTTTTCATATCTTTTTTGATGAGTGCTTTGAGAATAACTCCAACCTTGATTTTTTCACCGAATATAATTTCTTTGGATGCACTTCTGACAAGCTTTTTTATCATAGGTACTGCATCTGAGCCTGGGAAAGGCTCATTCATCAGGTCAAAACCGAACAAAGCCGGCTTGTCACCGTAACGCTTTGCCAACATCTGCCACATTTCTGCATATCTGTCCTGAAGTCCTTTTCCGCATACAGGGTCGTTGTTCCAGAAATGGTCAAAGCAGTTATGTACCCATTTCCCGAAAACATAGCCTTCTCCCCACACAAACTTAGGCTGTTTTGGCTCAACACCGTCAGTAAGGGATGCCCATAGCGGTGCGCCGTCACCGGGGAAGCCTCCGCCGTAGCCTGAATATAAATCCTGATGCATGTCAAGAAGAATATATACTCCGTATTTTTCGCCGAGAGTAAAAATATCGTCTATGGATTTCAGATAGCTTTCATTATATTTTTCCATTTCAGGCTCAATATTTTCCCATGTTACGGCAAGACGGATTAAATTGAAGCCCTTTTCTTTATATTTTCTGAAAAATTCTTCATTGAGGTCGTAGCGGAAAGATTTCTGACCTACAAGCTTATCGTCAATATTCATTCCGTTAAAAAAACGTGTTCTGCCCTGAGAATCTGTAAAACACAGATTCTGAGTTAAAATTTTATCCATAACACTCAATCTCCTGAATATCAGAGTTCATTTTCGTTTCAAGGTGTGGTGCCAATCTTTGATGTTGTCAGCTTTGCAGTCTGGCGTTGTGCCATAACGAGCTTTGCGTAAATACCGTCTTCAAGAAGAAGCTCTCTGTGTGTACCGGCTTCGGCAATTTTACCCTTTTCAATGACAATAAGTCTGTCAGCATTGCGAAGTGTTGCAAGTCTGTGAGCAATTGCAAAGGTTGTTCTTCCTTTGACAAGCTTTGCGAGCGCATCCTGAATAATTCCTTCTGTTTCGGGGTCCAGCGCACTTGTAGCTTCGTCGAGAATAAGAATTTCGGGATTTCTGAGCACAGCTCTTGCAATAGAAACTCTCTGCCTTTCGCCACCGGAAAGGTTGTGTCCGTCTTCACCTACAATAGTATTGTAACCATCAGGCAGTTTCATTATAAATTCATGTGCGTTAGCCGTTTTTGCAGCGGCAATTATCTCACCGGGAGTTGCGGTGGGACGTGCATAGGCAATGTTATCGTAAATCGTACCTGCAAAAAGGAAGGTTTCCTGGAAAACTACGCCGATTTTTTCTCTGTATTGCCATTGATTCATGGCTTTTATGTCAGTTCCGCCCACAGAAATCGAACCTTCATCTGCATCATAAAGACGCATGATAAGATTTATGAGTGTGGATTTACCTGCACCGGAATGACCTACAAGCCCGATCATCTCACCTTGCTTTACGGTGAAACTGATATCCTTGAGGACAGGCTCGTATGCTTTGTAACCGAAACGGACGTTTTCAAAAACGATGTCACCGTCAAGCTTCGCGGAAATGAGATTTTTTTCTTCCTCAAATCCGTCTTTTTCGTCAAGAATTTCAAAAATCTTGATAAGACTTGTGGCAACCTCTCCCAAACGACGGGGGAGAGTTGAAATCCATCGCAGGGGTTGAT
>JAFXFI010000065.1 GCA_017520635.1 Clostridia bacterium | reverse complement strand
GTATTTTAAACGCAAGCTGGATTAAAGCAGGGGAAAGCATGGGCGATATTGTTCCCGTGTTTTCAAAAATTATTGAAACAAACGATGTTAAAAAAGCAGAAATTTCAGTAACAACAAAAGGTGTTTACTGCCTTTATATCAACGGCAAAAGAGTAAGCAACTACGTTCTTGCTCCCGGTTGGACTGTTTATGAGAAGAGACTTCAGTACCAGACTTATGATGTTACTGCAATGCTTAAAAACGGTGAAAACAAAATCGAAATCGGTGTAGGCTTAGGTTGGATGATGCATGACAAAGCTTTCAAGGATGTAAAAGCGATTGCATCAATTCAAATCGAACTTGAAAACGGAGAAAAAACCGAAATCATTACAGATGATACATGGGATTATGCATCTTCTCAGACTCTCTTTTCAAACATGTACAACGGTGAAACCTTTGATACAACAAAGGAAATTACTGTTCTCGGTAAAGCTGTTGTTGACGCTGAGGAATCAAAGGATGTTCTTATTCCTCAGGAGGGTGAAATCATCTGTGAACATGAAAGACTTGAAGCAAAGGAGATTATTACAACTCCCTCAGGTGACACAGTTATTGACTTCGGTCAGAATCTTACAGGCTACGTTGAATTTAAATTCAAGGGCAATCAGGGTGACGAGTTCTTAATCACTCACGCTGAAGTTCTTGATAAGAATGGTGAATTCTATACAGAAAATCTCCGTTCAGCAAAGAACGAAATCAGAGTAATCTGTGACGGAAATGAACACACATTCAAGCCTCATTATACTTTCCAGGGCTTCAGATATATCAGACTTCAGGGCTTTACAGATGAAATAAACCTTGAAAACTTTACTGCAATTGCTGTTTATTCTGATATGAAGAGAACGGGTCATTTCAATTGTTCAAGTGAAATGCTCAACAAACTTTATCACAACATTATCTGGGGTCAGATGGGTAACTTCCTTGATGTTCCCACAGACTGCCCTCAGCGTGATGAACGCCTTGGTTGGACAGGTGACGCAGAAGTTTTCGTGAAAACTGCAAGTTACAACTTCGATGTATATAAATTCTTCTCAAAGTGGCTGAAGGATTTAGCTGCAGACCAGTGTGCAGATGGCAGAGTGCCTCATGTAATTCCTGACCTTGGTTGGTTTGATGAGGGAAAGGATGCAACATCTTCAGCTGCATGGGCTGATGCTGCAACAATATGTCCGTGGCAGATTTACCTTACTTACGGTAAAAAGGAAATCCTTGAAGTACAGTATCCCTCAATGAAAAAGTGGGTTGATTACCTTGATTCAATCGCAACTGATAACCTCTGGATTCAGGAAGACCATTTCGGCGATTGGCTTGGTCTTGATGCAGAAGAGGGTAGCTACAAAGGCTCAACGGATATGAACCTTATTGCATCTGCTTATTACTACTATTCAACAGGTCTTGTTGTGAAAGCAGGTAAGGCTCTGGGTGAAGACGTAGAAAAATATGAGCAGAATCTTGAAAACATCAAGAAATCATTTATTAAAAATTATCTTCCTGAGGGCAAGCTTCTCTGCAACACTCAGACAGCATGTGTTCTTACTCTTTTCTTTGACCTTTGCGAGGATAAGGAAGCAGTTACAGAACAGCTTCTCTCAATTATCAATGAATACGGACACATGACAACAGGCTTTGTAGGCACACCCTATCTTCTCCATGCACTTTCACAGAATGGTCAGACAAAAGCGGCATACGACCTTCTTCTCAGAGAAGAATATCCCTCATGGCTCTATTCAGTAACTCAGGGTGCAACAACTATCTGGGAGCATTGGGACGGTATCAAGCCTGACGGTTCAATGTGGTCTAAAGACATGAACTCCTTCAACCACTACGCTTACGGTGCAGTAGGTGACTGGATGTACGGTAACATGGCAGGTATCAACACTGACGAAAAAGCACCCGGCTTCAAGCACATCATCTTCAAGCCTGAAACTGACGAAAGAATTGATTTCGTGGAAGCGTCAATTGAAACTGCTTACGGTGAAGTTAAATCTGAATGGAAACGTGAAAACGGTAAAATTCTTTATACATTCACAGTTCCCGCAGGTGCAGCAGCCACAGCTTATGTTGGTGACGAGGTTTACGCTTTAGGTGCAGGAGTGCATAAGTTTGAGTATTAAGACAAACGCAATAAGAATTGTGGAAACTGCAAAAATTGACTACGTTCTTCATTCATACCCTTGCAAGGAAGCACTTGATGCAGTAACCGTTGCAGGAAAAATCGGTGCAGAAATTGAACGTGTTTTCAAAACTCTCGTAACTGTCGGCAAAAGCGGAAATTATTACGTATTTGTAGTACCCGGTGCAGAAGAGCTTGACCTGAAAAAGGCAGCTCAGTCTGTGGGCGAAAAGTCAGTTTCCATGATTCACGTCAAAGATATAAACAAAATAACGGGCTACATCCGTGGCGGATGCAGTCCCGTTGGCATGAAAAAGAATTATGTTACCGTCTTTGACTCTACGGCAGAAAATTTCACGAAAATTTTTGTCAGTGCAGGAAAATTAGGTTTTCAGATGGAAATAAATCCCAAAGAATTGTGCAGTCTTGTTGGTGGAAGCTTTCAGTCAATCACATTATGATATAAAGCAATGCCATCATCAGAAGTTTATCATCACAGCTCTTTGAAAGAATTAAAATGAGGGCTAAAATCAGCAGTTTGTCCTCATCAATTGAAGAAGATTTATTAAAATAATTGCCGTTCTGAGGGGGAGAAAAAATTTTTTCGTTCTTTTCAAAACGGCATTTGCATTTGTATTTTTCCTTGTCATCTTCGGAAAAATGAGATTCTTTCTGCATACGGGAAATTTCTTCCCACGCTTTTTCTATGTTGATGTCAGAAAAGTCTTTCATGTTTTCTCCCTCCTTGTTTAATTATTGATTTGACGAGCAAATTAATCAATGCAAAATGCATTCTGCACTGAATTATAATCCCTGTAGCATCGGCAGAATATCCATCAGCTTCATTATCTGCATTGCTTCGTCTGCACGTTTCCTTTTATCCTGAGATAAAAGAGGCTTCAAAGCTTTGATTAAATCGCAACGGGGACTTGATGATGAAGAATTGAGTAACCCCATCATCCTCGTGATTTTGCCAATCATTTCAGGTGTTATCCCTGAAAAATCAAAGGCAGAATTTTCTTCCTTTTTTTCTTCCTCTTTATCACCGAAAAGTGATGCGGCAGTCTGTTTCAATGAGTTGATATCATCATCAGAAAGGGATGCAATGATATCGCTTATGTTGTCCATATTCATAAATTACTTACGGAATTTTTTCATCAGTTCCTGTGCAAAGGGACTTGATAAAATCTCGTTCAGCTTCTGCTTATCGCTGAGAACAGCATTGATTTTTTCTTTATCAGACTGTGACAGATTTTTATCCATGTAATTTTTCACATCTTTTTCAGATGTGTTTTCTCCCAAGAGAGATTCAAGCTTTTTATCCATTTTATATCACTCCATGAAAGGATTTTCACCATGAGAATACTTGTTCTTTCTGATTCCCACAATGATTATTTATCTCTTAAAAAAGCTGTAGAAACTCACCCTACAGCAGAGGTTGTTGTTTTTCTCGGTGACGGTGAAAGAGACCTTGATCGTATTGATGATGCACTTCAGCTTAAACACGTTATCAAAGTAAAGGGAAACTGCGATATCGCATCAGAGCTTAATGAAAATGTAGTGCAGACTATCTGCACAAAGAAATTTTTCATAACCCACGGCTACGTTGAAAATGTAAAATTTGGTATTGACAGACTCGTTTACAAAGGTCAGTCGCTTGATGCAGACATTATATTATATGGCCATACCCACACACCTGTGAATAAATATATTGACGGAGTTTATGTTTTTAATCCGGGAAGTATACGTGACGGAAATTACGGATTTATTGACATTACGGATAAAGGTGAAGTAATGTGCGTGAACGCTGAAATATAATGCAAAGTGCAAAATGTCAGGCTCACATGCAATTTATATGGAACTTCCTGATTTTCACAATCTGCGTAGGGCTCGGTGTCCTCGACGAGCCGTTTTGTAGTTTAATGAATAATGAATATTGAATAATGTTGGGTCTGCGACGCAATTTTATAATGATACCAACGGTTTCACCGTAGGGGACGGGTTTTCCGTCACGAATGAGTTTTCGTAAAACTATGCGGGAGCCGAAACGGCTCCCCTACGATATAACAATAAACACACAGATAGATTATAATTTATCGAGCAGTTGAAATAATATTTGCCTCCCTTGCCTAAAGGGAGGTGGATTTTGCGAAGCAAAAGACGGAGGGATATTTAATTAATATTATCCGAAAAAATAACAATATCCACCAGTCAAAACCTACTGTTTTGCCAGCCCCCCTTTAGGCAAGGGGGCCAATAATTACAATTAGTTTCAGAGCGACAAATTATAATTTTCCATTCATTCAATCTCCACTCCTGTGTAATAATGCTTTAAAATTTCATCATATTTTGCCCCTTGCCTTGCCATGAAATCTGCACCGTACTGACTCATGCCAACGCCGTGACCGTTTCCTGTGACGGTGAAAATGAATTGATTTTCCGAGTAGGTAAGTGAAAAATTATTTGATTTGAGTGAAAATGCCTTCTGCACATCATCTCCGTCAAAACTGTTTCCGTCTATGGTCAGCTTTTTTACTGCACCCGCTTCTGTACATTCAAGGGAAAAAATAGGACTGTCGTTAAGTGAAAATCTCACAAAATTTTCAAACTCTTCACGGCTGACAGTTTTTTCGGAAACAAGGTCTGGAGAAAGTGTATCACCCTGACTTGTAACTGATACAAGATAGGGCAAAGTCTCACTCCATACATCATGCCGACAGGTCATGATGGAATTCTGTGATCCCAATACATTTTGTGTTGTG
>JAFXFI010000064.1 GCA_017520635.1 Clostridia bacterium | reverse complement strand
TGCTGAGCTTTAATCGGATAAAACGCAACAGACCTCACAACCGAGGTCTGTTTTTCTTTCGGAAACTGGGTAAAATATTTCAAAAAATAAATTGTTTATGTAAATATTATAAAAAATAATTAAAGTATTGAAATATCGCTTCTTTTTACTTGACATTAAAGGCGAAATTTTATATAATTTAAGAGAACTAAAAGTGTTTTTAGTAACAGAACATTCTGAAAGGAAGTGAATTTAATGAATATCACAGATATCATTGAAGCAGTTAAAACAGGTTGGGAAATCCTCAATAAGATTGTGAATTTTGATGCTCTTCTGGACTACATAAAGAAAGGCTTCGACGCTCTTATTGCTTTATTTTAATTTGAATTGACAAGCCCCTGTCCTTTTCAGGGCAGGGTTTTGTTATGAAAATCATTTGTCTGTGTTGGTATACATACCATACAATATATATTAAAGAAATTACGAGGTGATATTTGACATGAAGAAATCATTAAGTATTGTTCTTTGCATAGCTATAGTGCTTACAACATTTGCTGTAGGCTTGTCTGCTTTTGCAGGAACAGATTCACTGTCAGTTGTTACAACTCCCGAAAAGCTCTATTATATGGATGCTAAGGATGAAGTTGACGTAACAGGTGCAGAGCTTAAAGTCAAAATTGACGGTGAAGCACAGGTTATCAAACTGACAAAAAACATTAAGCGTTCAGGCTCTCTTGCAGACGCAAATTCCGAAACACCTGCAGCAGCTGCTTCAACAAAAGCAGACGCTTCAAAGGTTAAGGTTTACTACGATTATCCTCTTGCAAAAGGCGAGAACAAGGTTGTCTTCAAATATGATGACAAAACAGCAAGCTACAAAGTATACTTTGACGAAAATCCCGTTAAGAGTATTGCTGTAACAAAAGCTCCCACAAAGAAAAACTACTTCTACGGTTTTGATAACGACAAGGATGTAGTTCTTGACGGTCTTGAAATTACAGTTACTTTCAATAAATGCGGTGGTTCAAAGGAACAGACTTTCGTTTACAAATATAACGATACAAAGTCACTATCATTTATGGGACATAAGTTCTCAATGTACTTTGCTTATCAGCTTAAAATCGGTCAGAACCCGGTTATCATAACATATCTCGGAAAAGAAACACAGTTTTCACTTAACTACCAGGAAGTTGTTGTCGGTGACGTTAATGACGACGGTGTTGTAAACGCAGCAGACCTTGTCAGACTCTCAAGAATTGTTATCGGCGGTGAAAAGCTTGATTATAACGAGCTTAAAGCTGATATTGAAACTGACGGCAAGATAAACTCAAAAGACCTTAAAGCGCTTCGTCAGATGCTTACACGTGCTGAAGATATAGGCGGTTTTGACTGGGTATTTGATGCACAGCTTCTTTCATACAAGGTTGATGAAAACGGTACATTCTACACAGACGGTGACCCCTGGCAGAGAAACTTCGGCTTTAACGCTCTCTATGACTATGCAGCACCCTATGCTTGTATGTACTACGATACATTCCGTGTTTACTTTGACTACGGTACTTATGAAGACGGTTCACCCAAGCAGTGGATGATTCAGCCCTGGAAGGGTCAGTACGGTATGGTTCTCTTCGGAGCAGAGGTTGGTGTTTACACAAAGAGAACAGACCGTGTAACACCTCACTATGACTGTGCTGAGGATGATGACCTTGTAGGTATGGAAATGACAGTTTATAAGGATGAAAGATTGGCATTTACACGTCCTTACGACCAGTATTGGTGGGTAACAGGCTTTAAGCCCGGTGCTCTTGATAACTATACAGACTTGTCCAAACCTCATGACCAGCTTACTGTTAAGGTTACAATTGACTTCCCCACAAACGAGATGGCTCAGCTCTTCGCAGAAGGTCTTGAAGAAAAAGGCTTTGACAAGGTAGGCTTTATTGACACAATTACTTTCAGAAAAGTTGATACTTACACTATTGATAATAACCGCGTAGTTTTCCTTTGGAGAAACGTTGTTGACTCCGATCAGGGAACAAATATGTAAAGGAGGTGCAGAAAAATGAAAATTACTAAAAAAGTTCTTTCCGTTCTCCTTGCACTTACCTTTATGCTCATTCCCATGAGTGTAGGTATGACCGCTTCTGCTGCAGCTGATATGACATTTTCAGTAAGCAGCGTTAAAAAAGCAAAACCCGGAGACACAGTTTCACTCAAAGTTACTCTTTCAGATTCAAAGGCAGTTTGTGCTGTTAACCCCATTGTAAGATTTGATGCAGATAAGCTTGAATTCTTAAGTGCAACAAACGGTGATGTTTTTGCTTCAAACGCATTCATGGTCGGTACTGCATACGAAGGTAATGTGAAACTCCTTTATTACAACGGTGTTACAAATACACAGAAGAACGGTACAGTATGTACTCTTAAATTCAAGGTTCTTGACGGTGCAGCAGGCTATGCTGAAGTTAAGCTTGAATTCCCCGAAAAGAGTGTTGTTAATGCTAAAGAACAGGCTGTTAATTGCGTTTCAAAGGCAGGTAAGGTTTCAATAATTTCTCCTGTAATCTATGCTAACGAAGAAAAGGCAGAAAATGCAGTTGATGATAAGTACTATCAGAAAGTACCTTTCTTTGCAAGCTACAGAGACCAGAGTGTTCAGCTTTTCTCAGGTATCGTTGGTGATACAGTTAAGAAGGTCGAATGGTCAGTTGATACAAACAGACTTACAGTTGATGAAAACGGTGTGGTAAGACCTAACCGTTGGTGGTATTGCAGAGCAAATGTTACTGCAAAAATTACTTCAAAAGCAGGCGAGGTTTACGAAAAGACAGTTATGGTAGAGTTCTTCAAGCTCGAAATCACAAAACGTCTTCCCGTATTCTGATACCCGAATATAAATAATTAATAAGGAACGTGTCATTCTTTGTGGCACGTTCCGGTTTGGTATAAAAACTCTGATAATGAGGTGCAGAAAAATGAAGAAAAAAATTCTCAGCCTTGTGCTGGCTGTAGTTCTTGCATTTGCTTTTGTTGCAACAAGTGCTGTATGTGCTTTTGCTGCAGGTGCTTCACTTACGGTTGCTAAGGTAAATGAAACGTCTTCAACAGTTACGGTTGCTGTAGGCATTTCAGGAAATCCCGGTATTTCAGCACTCGGTGTTAATCTTGCTTATGATTCTACTCTTCTTTCTTATAGCGGAGCTGAAGGAACAGGTGTTGCTGATGAAGCAGGAATGGCTGTTTTCGGAGCTGATGTGGGCGGTGCTGTAAGAATTGTTGTTGAAGAAGGTAACAGCGGAGAAGGTACAAAATCAAACGGTAACGTTTGTCTTGTAACATTCAAAAAGCTCTCAACAGTTAAGGATGGTTCAACAGTTAACTTCACAGCAAGTTCAATTTCATCACTCACTTACGGTACTGACGGTAATGAGGTTGAGGTTGCAGACGGCTCGGCAAGTGTTTCTCTTACAAAAGCAGCAGAAACAACAACAAAGAAGCCGGTTGAAACAACAAAAAAACCTGTGGCAACAACAAAGAAACCCGTTGCAACAACTAAGAAGCCTGTAGCAACAACAAAAAAACCTGTTGTTACAACAAAACCCAATGTTGTAAGTCCCACTCTTCCCGGTGTTACAGTTCCCACAACGGTAGAAGAATCAACAACAGAGGAAATGACAACTGAAGAAGTTACAACAGAAGAATGGACAACCGAATATGAGTCTTACTCATACACAGCACCTGAACAGACAGATGCTGACGAGGATGATGAAAATGACTCAAAAAATACAAAACGTATAGTTGCAGGTGTAGTTGTAGTTGTATGTGTAGGTGCGGCCATAGTTCTTTACCTTACAAAGAAAAAGAAATAATAACAAAAACACCCAATAATAAAGATTGATAATAAAACCACCAAAGAGCATGAAATTTCTTTGGTGGTTTTTGCTTTGCTTGTTTACTTTATAACGGTACATTCCGTGATGTTATAATATCTGAAACAGTTTATTACTTCTTTGTCTATTTTTTCTCCGCCTGCGATAATCGGCACGGCAGGGGGACAACCCACAGTTGAAAAAGCAAGTGTTCTGCCGAGACAGTTATCGGCAGTCATTGTTTCATGAGGCATGAAAGCAGCTTTTCGCGGAGAATAAACCTTTTCAGGTCTTGGAGAACAAGGAGGATAATCAGTAATAGGGTCTTTCTTCTGAATACTGCAAAGAGTCTCTTTTAAAACTGTCAGAGCCTCTTTGTCTGTATAGGGTGATAACATAAATACAATGAAATCTTCATCACAGAATTCACAGAAAATATTTTTACCTTTTAAAATTTCTGCGACTTCCTGTCCCTTGTATCCGTATTTTTTTGTATCGATTGTTATTTTTAGAATTTCATCACCAACAAGTGCAAAACCTTGATTTTCAAGTGTACTTTTGAGCTTAATCACTTCTCCCAAAAACTCTGAAAGGTCTTTTCTGAATGTTTCGCAAAGTATTTTATTCGCCATATCAAGTGACTGCAAAATCAGATATGACGGACTTGTTGAACCGAAAAGGCTCAATGCATTTTTTACTTTATTTTCAAAAATGTGTGCAACTTTTTTTGAAATATGGAGATAAGCACCGCCTGTAAGAACAGGCAAAGTTTTATGTGCTGAGTCTGTGCACATATCTGCACCAAGGTCAATGGGGTGAAGTGACTCAGGTAAGAATTTCAGATAAGAGCCGTGAGCATTGTCAACAAGCAGAAGTATTCCGTTTTCGTGACAAACACGCGATAATGACCTGATATCGCACATGTTACCCAGATAATCAGGGCTTGTTACATAAACTGCATCAGGCTTACTGTCTGATTTTTCCAATTCTTTTCTCAGTCTTTCACCATCAATTCTGCACGAAAGATACGATGCGTCATTTTCAGGATAAAGCCATTTTATTTCAAAATCTGTAAGAACGGCAGAACTGAGAAAACTTTTGTGAACATTTCTTCCTGCCCATATCAGAGGCTTTTCTTCTTTTTCCATGCAGACAAGATGGAGCATTGCCTTGATGCATTGAGATGAACCTTCTGTAGAATAGAAGGTTACTGCATCAAAAAGCTCCGATACGTTTTTTTCACTTTCTCTTATAATGCCATCCGCTTCATACAGACTGTCAGCACCGTCAATTTCTGTAATGTCATAGGCTTCAAAGTCCAGAAAACTTTTTCCCTTATGACCGGGCATATGAAGACGGTGAGGAGATCTTTTTGTAAATTCATTCACAAAATCACAGATAGGTGTGTTCATCAGTTTTCACCTGCAAAGGCACGGGCAACATTTACAGCAATTGCACATTCCATTCTTTTTCTGAAAAGTTCGCAACCGTATTTATAAATACCTTTTATTGAGCCTGTAGCATGATATGCGTTTGCAGCACATCCGCCTGAGCAGTAAAGCTTTGCCCAGCAATCGTTGCATTCTTCTCTTGCATAAACGTTGCAGGAAAGGAATTCGTTTTGTATTTCTGTGTTATCAACACCATTCCAGATGTCACCAAGTCTGAATTTTTCATCGCCAACAAACTGATGGCAGGGGTAAAGGTCACCCCATGGTGTTACTGCCATGTATTCTGTTCCTGAACCACAGCCTGAAATTCGTTTGTAGATGCAGGGACCACCTGTCAGATCAATCATGTAGTGATAGAAGGTGAAAGGTTTACCTTCTTTATCTTTTTCAAGCATAAGTTCTGCAAGTTTTTCATACTGTTCTTT
>JAFXFI010000063.1 GCA_017520635.1 Clostridia bacterium | reverse complement strand
CGACGAGCCGTTAGTTTTATATAAATTTCGCGGACGGTCGAGGACGCCCGTCCCTACGAAAAGTCGCATAATATCAATGGGTATACCGTAGGGAAGACCTTTACGGTCTTCCGTAAAATTATATGCAAATTAACGGTTGACCGCGAGGGTCAACCCTACGATATCAAAATAAACATCCACAGATAAATTATAATTTACCTTCATCTGAATTGTTGTTGTAAAAGTCGGCGATAAAAAATTACGTATTGCATAAAAATTATTGTTGTGATACAATATAAATAGTAAATTTTAACAATACGGAGGAATTATTATGAAAAAGAAAATACTGGCATTGTTTCTTTCTTTTGTTCTGCTCGTAACGGCATGTCCTGTAGGCGTTTTTGCGGCAGATGCAGGAGAAAGTGCTGACGAGGCAAGGGTGACAGTGTATATTACTCCCGATATATCAGGTGATGTTGCGCCGGGAGACCTTATTACATATACGGTTTCTTTGCGTTGGACTGAATCCATAACAGCGTTTCAGGTTGATATGGTACTCCCTGACGGACTTGAATTTGTGCCGGGCTCAGGTTCTATTGTCTCGGATACAAAGATTATGTTCCAGGAGCTTTTGGGTGAAAATATCAATGAGTTTTCTTGGAATGAAAAAACCTTTGATGGTGGTCTTCGATCATACGGCTTTCATTATGTACCTTTTTCTATGCCCGAGGGTTACGATAAGGTTGATTTGACAACCTTTGAAGCATACGTATCCGATGATGCAACGGAAGAAAATGATTTTACTGTCGGTGCAAATAACTTTGCAATGGCTGATGAATATTTTAATGAGATTACTGATATCGCAGTTATCAACCTGGCAGTTCCTTCAATTCCTCACGAATGTCAGACAAAATATCTTGACAAGGTTGAGGCAGTAGCTGAAAGCTGTACAACTGACGGTAATACAGAATACTATGTCTGCAGAAAATGCGGTCTTCTGTACCTTGATGAAAATGCAGAAGCTCTCACAAACGCTGATGATATTGTGATTACGGCAACAGGTCACACAGAAGTAATTGACGAAGAAGTTCTGCCTGACTGTGAAAACACAGGTCTCACAGAAGGTAAACACTGTTCTGTTTGTGATGAAATTCTTGTTAAACAGGAAACATTAGACGCCCTCGGTCACACAGAGGTGACTGATGATGCTGTTTCTCCTGATTGTGAAAATACAGGTCTCACAGCAGGCACACATTGTTCTGTCTGTAATGAGATTCTCATTCCTCAGGAAGAAGTTCCTGCATTGGGACACAGTTATGAGGGCTTTGTAACTGCTCCCACATGTGAAAATAAAGGCTACACAACATATATCTGTAATGTATGTGGTGACGAATACGTTGCAGATTATGTTGAACCGTTCCATACAGAAGCAGTACTCAACGCAGTTGAGCCCGACTGTGAAAACACAGGTCTTACAGATGGCGTATGCTGCTCGGTCTGCGGCGAAATTCTTGTGCCTCAGGAGATAATTCCTGCACTCGGTCATACAGAAGCAGTTGACGACGCAGTTGAACCTGACTGTGAAAACACAGGTCTCACAGAAGGAAAACATTGCTCAGTCTGTGGTAAAACTCTTGTTGCTCAGGAGATAGTTCCTGCCAACGGTCATACAGAAGTAATTGACGAAGCAAAAGAACCTACATGTACAGAAACAGGCTTGACAGAGGGTAAGCATTGCGATGTGTGTGGCGAAGTTCTTGTAGCACAGGAAATAGCAGATGCACTCGGACATACAGAGGTAGTTGACGATGCAGTAGCTCCTGACTGTGTGAATACAGGTCTCACAGAAGGCAGGCATTGTGGTGTTTGTGATGAGGTTCTTGTTGCACAGGAAGTTGTAGATGCATTAGGACATACTGAATTAATTGACGAGGCAGTTGAACCTGATTGCGTAAATACAGGTCTCACAGAAGGTAAGCATTGTTCAGTGTGTAATGAAGTTCTCGTTGCACAGGCTGTTATTCCTGCACTTGGTCACACAGAGAGCGAGGATGTTGTGGAAAACAATGTAACTCCTGATTGTGTGAACGATGGTAAATATGACACTGTTGTTTATTGCACGGTATGTGGTGATGAACTTTCAAGAGTCGAAACAGTTGTTCCTGCGTTCGGACATGTTGAGGTAACAGATGATGCAGTTGAACCTAATTGTACAGAAACAGGTCTGACAGAAGGCAAACATTGTGAAACATGTGGTGAAATTCTTCTTGCTCAGGAAGTGGTTCCTGCACTTGGACATGATTTGCTTGAAACACTTGAGTGGCAGACAAATGATGACAGTCACTATAAGATTTGTACAGCTTGTAATGAAACTGTTTTCATAGAAAGTCACGAGTTTATATGGAAGATTGATTCAGGCTCATCTTGTGCAGTAGGCGGTACACAGCATGAGGAGTGCGAAATCTGTGGCTTTATCAGAAATGAAAACACACCTATTGAAAAACTCGGACATACAGAAGAATTGACGAAGCAGTAGCTCCTGACTGTGTAAACACCGGTCTTACAGAGGGTAAGCATTGTTCTGCATGTAATGAAATTATTGTTGCGCAGGAAGTAATTCCTGCAACAGGTCATACAGAAGGCGAAGTAGTTGTAGAAAAAGAAGTAGCAGCAGATTGTGTAAACTAAGGTTCATACGACAACGTAACTTACTGTACAGTATGTGGTGCAGAAACATCAAGAGAAACAATCGTTGTAGATGCACTCGGACATACAGAAGTAATTGACGAAGCAGTAGCACCTGATTGTGTAAACACAGGTCTCACAGAAGGTTCACACTGTGAAGTATGCGGTGAAATTATCATTGCTCAGGAAGAGGTTCCTGCATTGGGACATGATTACAATGCAGTTGTAACTCCTCCCACAACTCAGGAAGGCGGTTACACAACCTATACATGTACACTTTGCGGTCACAGCTATAAAGATGATTTCACAGAAATCATTACATTTACAGTTGCAGGTAATGTTACAAGTTTCGGCAGTAACACAGATGAAATTACAATTGAGCTTGTAAAAGCAGGTGAGGCAGAAGCATCATACACAGCTGTTGTAACAGGAAACAGCACAGAATATTCTTTTGAAGGCGTTAAAGAAGGTACATACACTCTTTATGTTTCAAAGAAAAATCACGTAACAAGAACCTATGACGTAACAGTTACTGACGAAAACGTAGAACTTGACCTTAAAATTCATCTCATAGGTGATATTACAGGCGAAGGTATAGTAAATGCAATTGACGTTTCCTATGCAAACGGTCACTCAAAGGGTGTAAGAGGTCTCAGCGGGTATGAGCTTCTTTGTGCAGAGGTTACAGGAGACGAATATGTAAATGCAATTGACGTTTCATACATAAACGGTCATTCAAAAGGTGTAAGGACTTTGTGGTCAGAATAATCAGTATTGACACATTAGTGGTGTGATAAACACTTACTTCACATAAAGTTTTCAAAAAATACTTGATTTTTGAAAAATATATGATAGAATAGGTGTATAAATGAAGAGGGAGGTTACGAACAATGGCTTATATCATCAATGACGAATGCATTTCTTGTGGCGCATGTGCAGGTGAATGTCCCGTAGAGGCTATCTCTGAAGGCGCAGATAAGTATGTTATCGACGCAGACGCTTGCATCGATTGCGGCAGCTGTGCAGATGCTTGTCCCGTAGGCGCTCCTGAACAGGCATAATTGAATTATTAAATGAAAAAACCGGACTACCCACACGGGTAGTCCGGTTTTGCGTTCGCTTTTTTGATTATTTGTCTGATTTCAGAGCTTTCTTTGATTCAATTGCAAAGTAAACAATAAGTGCAACAAATGAAATTACCATTGCAATATTATGGAGTGCTGAAACTGACATGATGTTTGCGCCGCCGTTTGTGAAATCGGTAAACATGTAAATACAGAATATGTATGTAATCATAACAAGGAGAGCCTTGTATGAATATGAAACCTGAGTTGTTTTTTCAAGGTTTACACCATACTTTCTTATTGAAAGCACAATGAACACAACTGCACCGATAAATGCAAGGATAATTGCGGGAATGTGAAAAGAAGTGTCTTCAAGTCTGTCAAGAACGGGACGAACAATGTTGATGCCCAGTACAACCACAAAGCCGATAAGGAAGGTGAATGTGTCCGAAACCTTTCCGCTGAGACTTGAAAAAGCAATTTCAGGAACATCTGCTTTTTTGTTTTTGTAGCAAAGGATTGCTGCTGTTATAATAAGACCTGCAAAGAAGCCTGTGAAGTATTCCCAGCATGACCATGGAGCAAGATTAGAGGGTACTGTAAGTCCCTGTGTGCCGTGGTAACCACCGTCTCCGAAATAGAAGAAAATGTCTGAAAGAGTAATTGAAAAAGCAAATGCACATGAAGTGATAAGTCCCATGTTTGCAGCGATTTTGTCTTTGATGATAAATCTTGTTGCTATCATCGAGAAGATACCGCCGATTGCAATTGAAATTGTTTCAACAAAAGCAAAGTAGTTTCTGCCGCCCATGATTTTCTTTGCCCATGACATGTCGTCAAAGTGTTCCATGTAAACCTTATAAATGCTTTCGAAGGAATCTTCAGTAACAATACCCTGTTTGAAAAGTCCTTCCTTGAAAAGGTCAAGTGCTTCAGGCTGAATAAGCTCTGTAAGCGTATGTGCAAGCGTTGCACGGGATGCGTACATTGAAGCAAAGAAAACTGCAATAAGGAGAATAAAATCTTTGATTTTCCACTGCTTGTCACTTAAGCTTCTGCCAAGCATAATTCCCCAGAGAGTTGCAAGACCGAAACCGAGGATAAGCATAATTCCAACGCCGGATGCTATGGGAATAAATCTTGAACCTGAAATCACGTTGCCGATTTCATCCGTTACATCGGATGAAATAATACCTGTTATCTGATCAAGGAATGTTCCCCATGTAGGAACGGTGAGCATGAACATAAGGGAAGAAATGCCGATGAAGGGAAGGTTCATCTTCTTTCTGTCACCGATAATGGTTGAAACAAAGAGCATGAATACTGCACCTGCATTGAGAAGTCCCCATGATGAACCCCAACCGTTAGTACCGCGTACTCTCCAGAGGAAGCCCATAAGCAAAGCACCAATAATGACGATGAGTATGTTTTTGAGTTTTGAGTTATCTCTTGACATATTTTAACACCTCACATATAATGTTATCACAATAGTATCACACCGCTTTTAATTCTGCAAGAGTATTTACAAAAAAATGTAAAAAACTATTGACAAAAGAATAAGTGTGTGGTATCATATTTGCACATTGAAGCAGAAGCGAAATAGCTCTCACCTGCGGGAACAGTGATTCCGTACGAAGGTCAATACGAATTTTAAGCGGTGCAGTTGTGCCGTTTTGCGTGTTGCGGGCGAATTTCGTGCCGCAATTTTTTTTTGGAGGTGCTTTAACATTAGTACTAAAGAACTGCAGATCAATGAAGAAATCCGTGATAAGGAAGTCAGAGTAATTACTGACGACGGTGAACAGCTTGGCATCATGTCAGCAGCAGAGGCACTTAAAATAGCAGAAGAGAGAGACCTTGACCTTGTCAAAATTGCTCCTCAGGCTCAGCCCCCTGTATGCAAAATTATCAACTACGGTAAATACCGTTTTGAACAGGCTAAGCGCGAAAAAGAGGCTAAGAAAAACCAGCGTGTTATCGAAATCAAGGAAGTCCGCCTCTCATTGAACATTGACACGCATGACTTTGAAACTAAAGTTAATCACGCAAAAAAATTCCTGGCTTCAGGAAATAAGGTTAAGGTTTCAATCCGTTTCAGAGGCAGAGAAATGGCTCATACGGAATTAGGCCTTGTACCAATGCAGAGATTTGCCGAGGCTCTCAGTGAGCAGGCAAATGTTGAAAAACCCGCTAAGGTAGAGGGACGCTCAATGCTCATGTTCCTCGCACCTAAATCAGGTAAGTAATTATTAAGGAGGAAATAAAAATGCCTAAAATTAAGACACACAGCGGTGCAAAGAAACGTTTCAAACTCTCAAAAAACGGCAAGCCTATCCGTGGCCATGCCTATAAGTCACACATCCTTAACAAGAAAACAACAAAACGTAAGAGAAATCTTCGTAAAACAACTGTTGCTGACGTAACAAACGTTAAGCAGATCAAGAAACTTATTCCTTACAAATAATATCGCAGAAACAGGAGGTTATAGACTATGGCACGTATTAAAGGCGCTACAATGACTCGTAAAAGAAGAAATAAAGTTCTTAAAGCAGCTAAGGGTTACTATGGCTCAAAGAGCAAGCTTTTCAAAACAGCTAAACAGGCAGTTATGAAATCAGGTCAGTATGCTTACATCGGACGTAAGCAGAAGAAACGTGATTTCAGACGTCTCTGGATTACACGAATTTCAGCAGCTTGCAAAATGAACGGCATGAACTACTCATCATTCATGAACGGTCTCAAGAAAGCAGATATCAACCTTAACAGAAAAATGCTTTCAGAAATCGCAATCGCTGATCCCGCAGCATTCACAGCTCTCACAGAAAAAGCTAAAGCTGCACTTAAATAAGCTGATATTACGCTCACAGTTTACTGTGGGCGTAAATTTTTTGTAAACTCTATTGTTAATTTTAAATTTTTTTGTTATAATGTAACGTATACCTTACTTTCTGAAATAGCAATTACACATGTCCGAAACGCAATATTTTACGCACATTCGGACATTTTTCTCTTTGCCATACGGCAGTATGCCTTCAGAGAAGAAATCCCCGACTGTACGCAAACTATTACGTTTCGGATGCATAGCAGTTTTGAAAGAGGAGATTTTTGTCATAACAAGGCAAAAGACTGCAGAAATACGAGGATATTTCAAAGGCTTTTAACGCAGTTATGGCGGAAATATACCTTTCAAAACCATATTTAATTGCTGTTTCAGAAAGTATGATATAGTGGAAAAGTGTGCCTGTTATTGTAACGAATTTTTTGAAGAAAGGATATGCGTTTTGGAAAAGATAATTTCCGTTCAGAATCCGAAAATTAAAAACTTTGCAAAACTCGTTTCCTCTTCAAAAGAAAGGAAGAAAACGGGTGAATTTGTCATTGAAGGTGCCCGTCTTTGCCGTGATGCAGCTTTAAGTGGTGTTGAAATAAAAGAACTTTATTTTACCGATACAGCGTACACAAAATACAGGGAAGACATTGAAAAAATACTTTCTGTGACAGAAACAAGCTTTGAAATTTCAGATGATGTTGCAAAGAAAATCCAGGATACTGAATCTTCTCAGGGTGTTTTTGCGAAATGTAAAAACACTGACAACGAAACAGATATAAATTCCTTGAAGCCTCAGGGCAAATATGTTGTTCTTGAAAATGTTCAGGATCCGTCAAATTTAGGTGCAATTGCAAGAACTGCCGAAGCTCTCGGTATTGACGGTGCTGTGCTTGTTTCATGTTGTGATGTTTTCAATCCCAAAGCACAGCGAAGTGCAATGGGTTCTCTTTTCAGACTTCCTTTTGTGAGAATAACGGACATTGACGAAATGTTTGATTTTGCAGAAGAAAATAACATGAAAACCGTATCGACGGTAGTGGATGAAAATGCAGATAAAATAAATGAAGTTTCTCTTGATGGAGGAATTTTTCTCATAATCGGTAACGAGGGCAACGGTATTCAGGATACAACTGCTGAAAAGTCAACTCTCAGAGTTACAATTCCCATGAAAGGCAGAGCAGAATCTCTCAACGCTTCCATGGCAGCATGTATTTCCATGTGGGAGGTGCTCAGATGAACGACAAAGCTTATTGGATATGGTTGCAACAGGCACTTGGCTATGCTGTTAATGTTGACGAAATAATCGGACACTTCGGTCATGCAAAAAAGGTGTACGAAGCAACGCCCATGGACAGAGCACTTTCGGGTACGTTTACAAAAAGACAGCTCGAAAAACTGAAAGAAACACCTCTGAGTGTGGTTGATGATATTATTCTCAGCTGTAAAGAGTGCAGATGCAGAGTTCTCACACCTGATGATGAACGATATCCGAAGAAGCTTCTTGACCTGAGAAATTATCCTCTTGTTCTTTATTACTACGGAGACCCTGAGGTTATAAAAGATAAAATGACAATTGCCCTTGTGGGAACGAGAAAGGCGTCAAAATCAGGTCTTAATATTGCAAGCAGACTTGCGTCTTCTCTTGTGAAATCAGGTGCTGTTGTTGTAAGTGGCGGTGCATTAGGAATTGACGGTGCAGCACATCTGGGTGCAGTAAGGGAAAAGGGTGCAACTGTTGCAGTACTCGGTTGCGGTTTTCTTGCAAAATACCGTGATTCTTACGCTTCTCTTAAAGACGAAATCATCGAAAACGGTGTTGTTTTTACGGAATATGCTCCGCGTACACCTGCTATCGGCAGACATTTTCCCGTGAGAAACAGAATTATTTCTGCACTGAGTTACGGCGTTGTGGTTGTTGAAGGAGCATTGGGAAGCGGTTCGCTTATTACAGCGCAGATGGCAATTGATCAGGGACGTGAGCTTTTTGCAGTTCCGGGAGATGCCATAAATTCTCAGCACTCAGGCACGATTGAGCTTATAAGAAAAGGTGCAACACCCGTGTTTTCGTGTGCCGATATAATGGCAGTATACGAATTTGTTTATCCTGACATTGTGGATTATGAGAAAGTAGAAAAAACACCTTTGTATGAAAATCAGTTCCCCATGGATTTTTCAAAGGT
>JAFXFI010000062.1 GCA_017520635.1 Clostridia bacterium | reverse complement strand
CCGGAAAGTATCATCAGTCCTAAAAGTGAAATAAGTGCTGAGCCGAGAGCATAGAAAACCGTTCCTGTTTCACGGGTGATAATATACCCTACCGCAACAATTATAAGGCTGAACACAGCAAGAGTTATAAGATAAATTGCACTTTTTACACCGTTTTTCTTTGACAGCATTGATGAAAGAAAATACATAATACCTGCAGCGGCAAATATTGCCGGGAGAATTGTGTAAGCAGCCAATTCAAATGCATCAAACTGTGCTGACACAGCAAGGACTGTTGGAATAATCACAAGTAAAGCCCACATTACATATTTACCGAAGTAAGCATCATTCTTCTTTATATAATATTTAAGAGGTCTCAGCTCACCGTACTCGGGATATTCTGCAGTTTTCATCCCCTCAAGTACAGGTGCTTCATCTGACGCTTTTTTACCGCAAAGAGTACATACCTTTACGTTTTCGCTTAAATCTACATTACATTCTGTACATCTCATCTTATTCATCCTCCTTACAGTTACATTCAATTCTCACACGTACTCCGTTTTCCGAAAGAACACGGAAGAAGGTTTTCTGAACATCAGTTTTCTTTGACGCACTTGTGAAAGAAATGTTCACAATGTTGTTATAGGAAATCATAGCACAGAGCAGATGCTTTGTGGGGCTTGAGCCGAGAAGACATTCCATTCTGTCAATGTGCTCATACATTTCGGGAGGCATTTTCTGAACGCCAAGATTTGTCATACCGCTTGTGAATTTATTTTCACCTGCATGGTCAAAAATGAACTGCATAACAGGTTTTTTGAGAGCATTGGGAATAAATCTGAGAATGGGATTCTGTGCATCACGGACATTTATGCAAAGCATTTTGTGAAGCTCTTCCGTTGAAAGGCTATGCTCCATTTTACCTTTTACCATTTCAAAAATTTCTTCAAAGGTAATATCTGTTCTGCCTTCGGGATTGAAGCCTATATTTGCAAAGAGAGAGAAGTTTCTCAGTGTCCTTGAACCAAAACGGGCTCTCAGACTTGCAGGAATTGAAATTTTAATAGGCTTATTTACTTTACCCGGTGCATTTTTATAAAATGCATAAAGGTAAGTAACCATAAGAAATTCAGTAATTGTCATTCCTCTTGCCTTGGCTGCTGCTTTGATATCTTCTGCAGGAATAAGACCGTGAATTATTTTATAGTAATTCTTAATAAGGGGTGCTTTATAGCAATATGCTGTTTCTTCCTTACGGGTAAGCCCTTTCATCTTTTTATAGTTTGCACGGAAAGAGTCTTCCATTTCATATTTTTTAGGCTTTTCGTTTATATCTGCAATATCGGGAGTTATGGTAATTTTAATTCCCTTTTTCAATTCAAGGTAACGAGCAACAAGAGTTTTATTGAAAACAAGTGCACCGCCACCGTCTGCAACAGAATGGAAGGTTTCGATTGAAATTCTGTTTTTGTAGTAAAGAACTCTTATTGCAGGCTTTGTGGTTTCTGTTGTTTCAATGTATCTGCAGGGGTAATAATCTTCCTCTTCTACAATATCAAGGTCATCTGCTCTTTCAAGATAATACCAGAAAAGACCTGCCTTTATTTTCACAAAGAAAGAAGGAAATCTGGGTGAGATATCCTTAAGTGCCTGTTTAAGAATTACAGGGTCAACCTCTTCTTTCATAATAAATGCAAAACGGTAGGTTGTGCACCAACCGTATCTGCGTGCGTTAGGATAAATTATACCTGCCACATCAAGAGGAAACCATGAGGGAATTTCCTCAAGAACTTCATCTTCATTTTCGTTTGTTTTTGATTCAATTTCTGCCATTTCAGTTTTCCTCTATCTGATTATTTTTTTCTATCTTGTAAATGCTCTGACTTTCAATGTCCATCATAGGAATAATGATAGGCATAATACCTGAGTTTGCCGTAATTGTAGTAATCAGGCTTCTCATATAAGGAAAGATTGTGTTGAATGTTTCCTTGTGAAGAACTTCTCTGGGGGCTTCTTTGAATTCAAAAAGTCCCGACATCA
Organism: Clostridia bacterium; assembly: GCA_017520635.1. Taxonomy (GTDB): domain Bacteria; phylum Bacillota; class Clostridia; order Oscillospirales; family Acutalibacteraceae; genus SIG575. Next base: position 4,060 of record JAFXFI010000062.1, on the reverse strand, counting down.
TAACCTTGATGTGAAAATTTTCAGGCTCAGTTTTTTCCTGAACTTCTACTGTCAGTTCGCTACGGCATGTGCCTGTATTTGTATACTTAACATTATATGAATACTTAGTCTGGATTTCCATAGGCTTTGCAGTTGTTCTTTTATTGACAAAAACAATTTCCTCTGCTCTGTAGCCTTTGAGCTTTGCGTTGAGCATAACATCACCTCTTTTTCAAAATACAAAATAATTCTATCATATCGGAATGACGATTACAAGTATTTTAAAAGAAAAAGGAAGACCATAGGCGTTGTGCCCGTAAGGATACAACGCCAGTTTTATTCGCCTCACGGCGAGTTTTATTGCTTCGCAGTTTTATTGTGCTTCGCACAGTGTTATTCGCTTCGCGAGTTTGTTGCGAATAAAATAACACTGAATCCGCAGGATTCAATAACACTATTGTCTCATGACAATAATATCACTCTGCCGTAAGGCAGAATAACACTTGAATAACTTTTAATTTTTTGATATAATTTATATAGAGGTGATATTTATGGCGGATAGTATTTTGCGGGATAAAGCTAAAGAGTTTGCAAAAGAAATAGTTTTTGCTTGCCGAGATATGAAAATTAATAAAAAAGAATCTGTCCTGATAAATCAGCTTCTTCGTTCTGCAACCTCTATCGGTGCCAATATACACGAAGCACAATATGCACAGGGAACTAAAGATTTTATATCAAAATTAGAGATAGCACAGAAAGAATGCTATGAAACAGAGTATTGGTTAGAACTTCTTTTTGAAACTGATTGCTTGTCTGAAGAGAATTATAAAAAGTTACATAATGATTGCGGAGCAATCAGAAGGATGCTTATTTCTTCGTTGAAAACAATCAAAGCCAATCACTCAAAGGAGAGTATGTAATGATAAAGGGATATAGTTTTAAAATTGAAAACATATTTCAGATGTTTAAAAAGCATTATTGTCCTGTTTGCAGTGCTGCATTATCTAAAAGAAAAGTTTCGGAAATTGTTAATTCTGAATCTCCAGAAGCTAAAAATCATGATTTCTTGGTCGCTGACACTTTTGTAAAAGGTGATATGAAATTTACACATATTGAACTTTATTGTAATCAATGCAATAAATACTATACAATTAAAGAATCAAAGAAAAATAAATTTTAACAGCGCACTTACTCACCACCGGAGGTGTAAGTGTTAAAAAATGAGAGGTAATACGGATGTCCGCATTACCTCTTTTTTGTCCTTAACAATCCTGCTCCTATGTCTTCCTTTGTTTATTTTTTACGTTTGCCGAAGAAACCTTTCTTTTCTTCTGGCTGACCTCCGTAAACTTCTGCTTTTTTAGCATCGGGACCAAATTCATCCTCAAACTGACGGATAAGCTCCTTCTGATGTGCTGTAAGGTTTTTGGGAACGTCCACATTGATTCTTATCATCTGGTCACCCTTACCTCTGCCGTTGAGAACAGGAATACCTCTGCCCTTGAGAACAAATACTTTACCCGGCTGAGTACCTGCAGGAAGGTCATATTTAACCTTACCGTCAAGTGTCTGCACATAAAGAGTGTCACCAAGAACTGCCTGAGCAAATGAAACTGTTATGTTACACCAGACATTGAAGCCGTCTCTTTCAAAGAAAGGATGTGAGCTTACAAAAACTGCAACCTTAAGGTCACCTGCAGGACCACCGTTTGCGCCTTTGTTACCTTCGCCTCTTATGTTGATTACCTGTCTGTCATCAATACCTGCGGGAACATTCACTTCAATTGTTGTACGCTTTGAAACTCTGCCTGCACCGTGACATTTATTACAGGGTGAAGAAATGATTTTACCTTTACCTCCACAGCGTGAACACTGTCTTGTTGTTGACATTACACCGAAAGGTGTTCTCTGCTGAACATTGACCTGACCTCTGCCGCCGCATTCGGGACAGGTTGTGGGGCTTGTGCCTTTCTTTGCACCTGAGCCACCGCATTCGGTACATGTTTCAATACGGCCCACTTCAACCGTTCTCTTACAGCCCTTTGCGGCTTCTTCAAAGGAAATTGAAACTCTTGACTGCAGGTCTTCACCACGTCTCGGTGCGTTGGGGTTTGCGTGTCTTCCGCCACCGAAACCGCCTCCGAAGAAACTGCCGAAAATATCACCAAGGTCGAAGTCCATATCTCCGCCAAAACCGCCCCCGAAGCCACCGCCGGGACCACCTGCTCCAAAGTTCGGGTCAACACCCGCATGACCAAACTGGTCATAACGTGCTTTTTTGGTACTGTCCGAAAGAACCTCGTATGCTTCGTTGACTTCCTTGAAGTTTTCCTCAGCCGTTTTATCACCGGGGTTCAGGTCAGGATGGTACTTCTTCGCCATCTTTCTGTATGCTTTTTTTATTTCGTCGTCTGAAGCACCCTTCTGAACACCAAGCACCTCATAATAATCGCGTTTATCTGCCAAATATATCGGCTCCTTCTTGTAACACAATAAGCGGCGAATCAAATTAAATCTGATTCGTCACTCATTGATTATAACTGATAGTTATGAATAAATTATTACAGAATTATTCAACATCTGTATAATTTGCTTCTGTATAGTCTTCACCGGGAGCCTGACCGCCTGCAGCTGCATTGGGGTCAAAGCCTTCAGCACCCTGAGGATTTGCAGCCTTGTAAATCTTTTCTGAGATTTCGTAGAACTTAGCCTGAAGCTCATCCTGTCTTGATTTGATAAGGTTGATATCTTCACCCTTGAGAGATTCTTTGAGAGCTTCAATTTTTTCTGTAAGAGCTGCTTTATCTTCTTCGGGGAATTTGTCGCCTTCTTCCGAGAGAAGCTTTTCACACTGGTAAACCATCTGGTCTGCACCGTTTCTGAGGTCAACTTCTTCACGGCGTTTTTTATCTTCTTCTGCAAACTGTTCTGCTTCGTGAACTGCCTTTTCGATATCTTCTTTTGACATGTTTGTTGAAGATGTGATTGAAATTGACTGTTCCTTCTGTGTACCCAGGTCTTTTGCTGAAACATGAACGATACCGTTAGCGTCGATATCAAATGTTACTTCAATCTGAGGAACACCGCGTCTTGCAGGCATAATGCCGTCAAGGTGGAAAATACCGAGAGTTTTGTTATCCTTAGCAAATTCACGTTCACCCTGAAGAACATGAACCTCAACTGAGGGCTGATTGTCAACTGCAGTTGAGAAAATCTGGCTCTTCTTAACGGGGATTGTTGTGTTTCTTTCAATGATTTTTGTGTTGATGTTACCCATTGTCTCAATACCGAGTGAAAGAGGAGTAACGTCAAGGAGAAGAAGTCCTTTAACTTCGCCACCGAGAACACCTGCCTGAATTGCAGCACCCATTGCTACACATTCATCGGGGTTGATGCCCTTGAAGGGTTCTTTACCGAGGTATTTCTGAACAGCTTCCTGAACTGCGGGAATTCTTGAAGAACCGCCAACCATAAGGATTTTGTCAATTTCTGAAGTGCTGAGACCTGAGTCTGCAATTGCCTGACGAACGGGACCCATTGTTGCTTCAACAAGTGATGCTGTCATTTCGTTGAACTTTGCTCTTGTGAGAGTCATTTCAAGATGCTTGGGGCCTGTTGCATCTGCTGTGATGAAAGGAAGGCTGATCTGAGATGTTGTAACACCTGAAAGCTCAATCTTTGCTTTTTCTGCAGCTTCTTTAAGTCTCTGCATAGCCATTTTGTCACCGCGGAGGTCGACGCCCTGTTCTTTCTTGAATTCATCTGCAAGCCAGTCGATAATCTTCTGGTCAAAGTCGTCACCGCCGAGACGGTTGTTACCTGCAGTTGCAAGAACTTCCTGAACACCGTCGCCCATTTCGATGATTGATACGTCGAATGTACCGCCGCCTAAGTCATAAACCATAACTTTCTGGTCATTTTCTTTATCAATACCGTAAGCAAGAGCAGCTGCTGTAGGTTCGTTGATAATTCGCTTTACTTCAAGACCTGCAATTTTACCTGCGTCTTTTGTAGCATGACGCTGTGAGTCTGTGAAGTATGCAGGAACGGTGATAACAGCTTCTGTTACTTTTTCACCGAT
>JAFXFI010000061.1 GCA_017520635.1 Clostridia bacterium | reverse complement strand
CATATACTCCCGTGACTTCAAAACCTGTTTCATTAAGCCATTTTTTAATGTCTTCAAGAGAGTATGCTCTTTCCGAGAAGCTTTCACGGAGTCTCTCGTAATTATTTTCTTCTTTTATAAAAATGTCGATATTTATATCAACCGTTTTGCTTTTTCTTTTATAAGAATTCTGCCACACGCAGAAAACATTGTCTTTTTCGGACACAAAGGAGTTGTTGCCGAGCACATTTTCATGTTTGTGAATTGTGTTGACATCAAAAACGAATACACCGCCTTTTTCCATAAAAAGAGAAACAGACGAAAATGCCGCTTTAACATCGCAGGGTTTAAGCAGATGATTTATGCTGTCGAGTGAGCATACGGCGTGGTTTATTGTTCCGTACAAATCAAGCTCCGTCATGCTCTGACAGAGAATAAGTGCCTCGGGCAGTCTTTCTCTTGCAAAGGAGAGCATTTCGGCAGATAAATCACAGAGAATCATGTCATAACCGAACTTTGCAAGCTCTGCGGAGAGTGTGCCCGTACCGCATGCAAGGTCAAGGAGCACTCCCCTCTCTGCACCGTTTTTCAGGAGCAGTGAATGGATATACTCAGCCCTTTTTTCATATTCAACATTTTCTGTAAGTTTATCATAAACTGAAGCCAATGAAGAATAACTCATTATTCGCCCAGCCTTGTAAAAATATCATACTGTTTGTAGTTTTCCATATATCTCTTTACACGGCTGATTGTTGCAGGTGATGCACCTGTTGCTTCTTCAATTTCATCATACTTTTTGCCGGAAGCGACCATCTTCGCAACCATAAAACGCTGTGCCATTGAAAAGATTTCTGTATCTGTGCAAAGGTCTTTGAAGAAACCTGCACATTCTTCTTCATTTTTAAGAGTGAGTATCGCCTTATAGAGCATCTTTGCATTTTCCTGCTTTACACTGTCTTTCATAATGAAATTCCTTTCAGATTATATCATAAGTTCTTGAAATATTCTTTAATTTCCCCTGCTCTGCCACAAGTCATCGCACCCTCGGGGCATGAAGAAATGAAACAACTCGGGCCGTATTTATTGAAAATTGCAGGTGAAACCTCACGGAGCTGACGGAGCATCTCAATTGCGAAATCACGGATTTCCCACTGTGCTCTCGTACAGGTACGAAGTCTCATAAAGAGCATGAGTTCTCTGCCGTTCATGCATGAAACAATGTCAAGCGTGTTACCGCTGAGCTGACAATAAACAGTCTGTTCTTCCGTGCAACCCTCTGCTTTAAGATAGTTATAAAGCTCGTTCATCTTTGCAAATGCTGCTTCATATCTCTCAAGAAGACCTGCATTTTTTACCGTTTCAGGGATAATGTATTTTGTTCTGTCAGTAAGTGTGAGTGAAGGCACCATAAGTGAGTGCATTCTGTGACGGGCAAAGTGAGTGATTGTTGAAAGTGAAACACCGTTGATACGGAATGTGTAGTTGACTGTTTCAAGGGGTCTTGGACGGGAAGAATCAAGTACACAGTCAATGATTTTATTGACATTACCTTCGTCTGCAATTATCTTTTCAACAGCATCGGGTGTATACTGTCTTGTCCAGATAAGCGCTGAACGGGCAACGCATTTTTCGGCATCGGGGAAAACAGAAATAAGTTCAACCGGCTTTTTATTCTCATTGTTTTCCTCATAGTTATTGAACATATACCCCAGAGCGATTTTGTCACTCTTTTCGGGTCTTCTCTTATAGAAATCCGTAACAATACCGGGTGTGAGTTTCTCTATCTGTGAATAAATCTGCATACCAAGGTCGTAAAGCTCTTTGAATTCACTGCCTCTGCCGAAAAGCATTGAACGGAGCATATGAAGAAGCTCACGTGCATTGACCGAGCAATAGAAATTACTTCTCAGGCAGTAAGGAAGAAGGAATCTTGCATCCTCCTTGGGCACACCTGCATCAACAAATGCTGTATACTCATTGAAAAGGTATTCCATTGTTTCGCTGAACTTGTCCTCAAGTTCTTTTTTGCCGAGGAAAGGCACATAGAAACCGCATTTACGAAAATCAACATATCTTCTTGATTTTACTGTGAATGATGCAAGTCTGAATTCAATCAGGAACTGTTCTACAAAGACGGAAACATCCTGAAAAGCGAGATTGAAAACGGTATGCTCAATTGTTGAGTTATGACCTGAACGGGTAACTTTTGAAATGAGCTTTGCGTTCTTCTCCTTATCCTGACTTTTTGCGAATATTTCGGAGGCATCACCCTCCTGTGTTGAAATTCTGCCCGAGGCAGCAGGGATTTTTTCATCTGTATCGGAAAGACCGAGAACAATGGCAACAGAACCTCTGTAATCTTCTGTCATTTTAACGCCTCCGTAAAATAATTATACTTAATCTGTTTAATTTTATCACATAGTGAAGAAAAATTCAACAGAAAAACCAAAAAAAGCGACCTGATAACAAGTCGCTTTCATATTAGTTCTGATTAAACCTCAATAATACCCCAACATCCGTCAACGCATACCCATGCTCTGTTTTCAAAAGCAGGAAGAGCCTTATCAAATACAGCATTAATTATCATTTCTCCGTTTTTGTTCATATAGCCCCATTTTCCGTCTTTTTTCACAGGTACGCTACCGCAGGAAAAACTATAAACTGCATTGATTTCATATATCTTTGTATCAATTTGTTCACCGTTTTCATTGAAAACATTCTGATAAT
>JAFXFI010000060.1 GCA_017520635.1 Clostridia bacterium | reverse complement strand
GGTCACCGCAGAAAAAGTCATTATTGAGAGTAATTCCTTTTTCGTCAGGTTTCCAATAAGGTTCATTTTCTCTGTCATTTCTTAAAATTCTGTAAGAGGGAATATCTTTTTTCTCTTTGCCTGAAAAAGCAAATCTGTCAGGGAAAATCTGATAAATAATTCCCCCCTTGAATTTATCGGGAGCAGTAAAGCCTTTCTCAAAAACTGTCAACTGCCAGTCTCTTCCGGGAGTATTGAGAATTCCGTAGCCCTCTTTGTTAAGAAGAATGACACTCCTGCCAAAGGGAGTGTCATATTCAAAATGATAAAAGTATAACCCTGCTTTTTCGGGAGTGAAGGTGATTTTCCACCACTCTTCATTATCTCCCTGCATACAATCCCATTCCATGGAAAGAAGCTTCTTTTCCTGACTGAATTCTTCCTTTATTGCAAGGTAAGCACCGCTGACAGAAAAATTTCTCGGCATGACTATCCTGAAAACAACAGGAGTGTTTTCTTCAACAGCACCGAATTTACTTTTATGATAATCTTTTCTTGAATTATAAGGAATATACAAATTAATTCATCCTATCGGTTGATGTGAAATTTCGAGCAACATATATATTACAAAATACGCAAGTAAAAATAAAACTACTATTCCGAAAATTTTAAGTCCTAATTTTATTTTTCCTTTTGTATCATAGATTTCTGTGTTATCTTTTTCACGCATTTGTGCATAGCGTGAGCCGGGATAATCCTTTGTGAAATCGTAAAAGCTTCTTCTCCTGCTACCCAATGGTGGCAGTTTTTCTTTTTTCTTTGCCATGATTATCCCTCCTTGGAAAAAATTTTGCATTGCATACTGCATGACCGAAGTATATTATAGTAATATGAACATAAGAAAAGAGGTGTACCCTTAAGTGAAAATAAATTCACCAAATAAGGCAAAAATTATTGTTGAACTGAGCCGTGATGATATGACGGACCTTGACATTACATACGAAAGCATGGACTATTCAAACATTGAAACACGGCGTGTGATATGGACAATTCTTGACAAAGCACGTCATGAACTTCACCGTGACATTGACCCGTCAGGGAAAATGACAATTGAAACAATTCCTCTTGATACGGGAGGATGTGTGATTTTTTTCACGGTAAACGAAACTTCTCAAAGCATTAAAACTCTCCCCCCACGTAATGAAGAGGTTTATGAATTTGACAGTCTTGACAATGTCATTGACCTGTTTTCTTCAATGAAAGAAGATTTTCCTTTGGGGAAATTATACACGAATAACAAAGGTAAATTCCGTCTGATTACCGCTGAAGATGACAGAATGAAAACAAAAATAAAACTCCGTGAATATTCACATCTCTGCCGTGAGGGTAAGCTCACAGCAGAGATAACAAGAGAACATTGGTCTTTACAGAGCGTTAATTTCGGCATTACTTCTGAGTGAAGAAATTGCCTTTTCATAACTGTCTGAATTAAAAACAGAACTTCCTGCAACAATTACATTTGCGCCAGCCTTTGCCACAAGACAAACCGTTTCCTCGTTTATGCCACCGTCAACCTGAATGTCGGTGGTTTTTCCCATTTCATCAAGTTTTTTTCTGAGAGTGACGATTTTTTCGCACATGTCTCCCATAAAGCTCTGACCACCAAAGCCAGGTTCAACAGTCATTACAAGTACCATATCAATATCGTCAAGATAAGGAAAAACTTTTTCAATGGGAGTACCCGGCTTCACGCTCAAGCCAACTTTACATGAAAGGGACTTGATTTTTTCGATTGTTTCTTTTACATCACTGTCACTTTCAACGTGGAAGGTGATGATGTCTGCACCTGCACGTATAAAGTCCTCAATATATTTAAGAGGCTCAGAAATCATCAGATGAACGTCAAAAACAATGTCTGTTACTTTTCTGATTGATTTTATTACAGGTGCTCCGAATGTGATGTTGGGAACAAAATGTCCGTCCATCACATCAAGGTGGAGCATATCTGCTCCTGAGTTTGCAATTTTTTTTGCTTCTTCACCGATTTTTGAAAAATCGCATGAGAGCATCGAGGGTGAAATTTTAATCATCCTTAAAACTTCCTTATTTAAGCCATTTAAGTTTGTGCATTACAAAGCCTGCAATAAGTGCAATAACGATTGTAATGAACATAAGTGTACCTGCGCCCATTGATGCATCAATAAACTGAAGAACAAGGCAACCTGCTAAAACTGCAACGATAACAAGCTTCCAGTATTTTTCAAAGTAGCTTGCTGCCAATGCACCGAAAAGTGCCGGAAGAACAAAGTCAAATGCAGGTTTGATTGCAGGAGACTGGAGAACGTCAGGTTTCACAAAAATTGAGAAAACAATAACACCTGCAGCAATAATCACTGTTGTTACAATTGCAGATACACCGATAGCGATTGTTGAAATAACTTCGCCTTCTTCAGTATTTGCTTTTACTTTTGCAGTATTCATCGCATTAAGACCTACAGGAAGTTTCAGGTTTGAAATGTTACCTGTAACAAATGAAAGGTATGTACCGCCTGCACCGAGCATAGGAACATAAGCGATAACTTCAACAACTGCAGTTGTCCAGTAAAGTCCCATAAGCTTGGGAAGAACAATTTTGAGTGCATCTGTCTGAGGAAGCACACCAAGTTTAATACATACAAGAACGGGAATTGAAGCGAACATAAGAACTGCACCGATTGTCCAGAGAATACCCCAAGTGTGAACTCTGTCAAAATAATCTTTTTCACGAGGACTCATATATTTTTTATCTGACATGTCTTACACCTCCGCTCCGATTTCGTACCATGTCATACCTGTGATTGCTTCAGGAAGAACATTCATAAAGAGTATTGCCATTGCCATAGCAGCAAACATTGCAATAGGCATTGCAAAGGGTTCAAGTTTTGTGAGCTTGAATTTTTTACAAATAAAACTGATAAGTGTCATGAAAATCATTGCACAGATGAGAACAAGGATTGAAACAACACCTGCTGAGCCCGTGATATTTTTAACCTTCACAATTTCACCTGCAGCATCAAGAACGTTATTTCCGAGTTCATCTACTGCATTTGTACTTGCCACTGTCATACCGTTGATTTCACGTGCAACGAAAGCAGAAACTATACCGATAAATGCTGATGCTGAAATAACATCGCCAAGGCTGAGGCCTGTTGATTTTGCTGAGCTCTTCTGAACTGCATTACCAACCTTCTTCTGCAGGAATTTGCAGACAAAGGGAATCATAAGAAGAGGAGCAATTGCACCTACTGTCATTGCAACTGTGATTGTTGCAAACTGCTGAGGGTCTGTAACTGCTTTACTGAGAGAAATTCCCCAGAAGTCAAGAGTTGTCTGTGCTGCTGTTGTTTCGTAAGCAAGGTTACCGATAACTGAAAGTCTTATCCACGGAAGAACAATACCAAGTGAATTTGCAAGGGCAAATACAGTTGCAAGAATTGAAAATGCAGGAGCAACTGTGAAAAGTGCACTTGATGTAACTGTGTTTTTAAGAGTTGTTTCTGAGATACCCAATTCCTTTGCTCTTTTCCATGATTTCACGATAAAGAACACTGACTGAACAATTACGAATACAATAACTGCTGCAGCTATCGCAAACATAATGCCGTCTGATTTAAAATCGCCTGTCATTTTTCCACCTCATTTTTATTTTATAAAAGAAGCATTGCTGCTCCGAGTAAACAGTTTGTTACGAATGTAACACCACGTGTTTCAGCAAAAGAGCCGATATACATTATCGCTGCTGCAGGAGCAAAAATAACCTTTGCACCTTTTTTCATACCTTTATATTTTTCCCACATCATGAGAGCGTCCTCAACTGAGGGGAACATGTTTGTAAAAGCACCCAAAGCAACATAAAGATAGAAGATTCCGAAAAATCTGAGAATGGTACTTGCTGTGTCAAAATAGAACAAGTTTATTACTGCAGGAACTGCGAAAACAAAACCTGTAAGGAACATCATGAAGCCTGTTACAAAGCAGAACCAGAAGCTTTTTGCTGCTGTGGGGAAAGGCTCATGTTCAATGTGACCTGCCATTTCACCTGACTGGAAAATCTTTTTGCTTTCAACGGGACAACCCATCATCTTGCAGAGAAGCTGTTCCCAGAAGCCCTTCAGAAATGCTGCGGGAAAGGTAAGGATTTTAGCTATCATATTAAGAATTCTCATTGCCAGTCAACCTCCCCATTCATAAATACATCTTCAAGAGTTTTCTTACCGTCCATAATTGCCTGAACGTTGTCTGAAATGCTCAGTCCGTAATAAGAGCCGTAAGCAGCAATTGTTGCCACACCCTGGTCATACATTTCATCAACATTATCATAAATCTTTTCTCCTTCTTCTTCTACAGGCTCTGTGCCCTTAACGTGGAAGAGATAGTGGAGAAGAATTGAAATATTAAGGTTTGAATTGTCGTTACCCTGTTCAAAGGATTCGTCAATTGCTTCAATTGCTTTTTCTTTTTCACCCTGAAGAGCATAGACAATTGCTTCTTCCATGGGAACTGCATAGTGAAGTGCGCTGTAACCTTCCTGACCTGTGTACATTGTTTCTGCAAGCTTTCTTGCTTCTTCACCAAGCTTCAATGCACCCTCAAAGTCACCCTGTCTTCTCTTTGAAATCATAAGGTACTGATAAACGCCGATATTTTCGGGAGAAGCTTCAAGTGACTCGTAGCACGTTTTTTCAGCCTTTTCATAATCACCTTTTTCAAGGTAATTCATGCAAAGCTCAATTGCATAAATGAACTCGTAGGTTCTTCCTCCTGATTTGATCTCTTCAAGATATTTAATGCTTTCGTAAAGAGAATTATCAGTAACTGAACAGAAAAGATACTGGAAGTAAGCCACCATGTAAGGGTCATACTTTTCGTTCTTTTTAAGCTCTTCAAGCTCTGTGAGATATTTTTCAGCTTCACTTACATCTGCTTTTTCTTTCTTACCAAAGAATTCGTTCAAAGCGTTTGAATAAGCAGTCTGAAGTTCACCGTAAGTATCCATCATCTTATTATAAGATTCGTTATATTCATTTGCAGCTTTGTATTTCAGCTGTTCAAGTACGCCTGCATTTTCAAGTGCTGAAAAATAATCACGGGCATAAGTAACAGAACCCATACCTGCATAAGCCTTGATAAGCTTCTGGTAAGTTTTGTTACCTGCATCAAAGAGTGTACCGCCTGCCTGTGAGTTAAGAGACTCAATTGATGACAACGCTTCTTCATAAGAAGTAATTGCAGAAACAAACTTGTTCTCTGCCATATATCTGTCTCCCTTGAATACGGGCACAGCAGTTACAACTGCAAACACACCGAAAACAATACAGAGAATACTGCTGATGAAAGTGAGAATGAACGTGATAACACCCCATGCATTCATGCGTGTTTTCTTCATGCTCTCACGACATACTTTACAGTAAGGATAATCCTCATCAAGCTCTGTAAAGCGTTCTCTTTTTCCGCAGCGTTCACACAAATTTTCTTCGGGGATTTCTTCTTCCTCAGTTTCGTCAGATTCTTCTTCATCGGTTTCAGCCTCATCTTCTTCGAAGACAGCGTCTGTGTCACCTACCTGAGCAAGACCGTCCCAGTCTGTTACAATCTGAGCTTCCTCATCCGTATTTTTGTATTTTTCGAGAATTTCTTCTACTTCTTCTTTTTCCTCAGAAGTCAGTTTCTCTGCTTTTTCGGCAGTTTCTTCAACCACTTCTTCTGAAGCAAGCTCTTTTTCTTTGTTCTCGTCCAAGATTATTCCTCCTAAACTTTTTTATAAGGTATATTATACAACATTTGAAAATCTTAATCAACAGAAAAAACAATATTCCTGTGATAGAGTTTTGAAAAAATTATGAATTTTCAGCAATAAAACATGATGCATTTTCCTTTATGTATTTTACCGCTTTTTCTTTTGCCTCTGCTATGAAATCCGAAGCCGTGATTTTTTCATCAAGAGCATTGATTTTTTCAGGAATTACAGAGGCTGTTTCATTATCTTCGTCATAACAATCATAAAGTTCTTTTACGGAAATCAGAACTTCTTTTCTTATGAACTTTTCACAAGCAGAAAGAGCAATGGGTGTGAGAGGTTTTGTAAAATCTCTGAAAAATGAAGATGGTTTTGCTGAAGCCTCATCAAGAAAATAATGAAAAGCGTAAATCATTTTTTCTTCTTCAGAAAGTTTTTCAAAAGATGAATTCATATCCTCTGTTTTTTCAAGACGGACCTGAATGTTATCGGCAATGCCCTCAATGAGATTTTCACCGTCATCAGAAAGAATTTTTTCCTCTGTCAGACTTGCATAATCTTCTCTTATCTTTTTCATGTGGTCAAGTTTTTTTATAAGCTTTTCTTTTTCTGCTTTTCTCCTTGACATTGATTTACCCATTTTTGAGTACACAACAACAAGGATAATGAGAAGCACAAAAAGTATTATAAAAAGTATTTTGTACTGCTTGAAATATTCAATAAATGCTTCCATTTTAAACCTCCGTCAACTGAGAATAGATGTCACCTTTTTTTACTCCTGTCTGTTTTGCTGCAAATTTCGCGCTTTCATTTTTAGAAAAGCCTTCATCAATTTTTGCAAGAGCAATTTTAACTGCATCTTCAAGAGTTACTTCTTTCTCTTCTTCTTTTTTACCTTCAATTATGAGAACAATTTCACCTTTGAGACCGCCCTCACCGTAAAGGCGGACTGCCTCCGAGAAGGTTGTTCTGATAACTTCCTCATGAATTTTTGTGATTTCTCTGACAATGGCAATATTTCTGTCACCAAAGTTATCGTACATATCTTTAAGCGTTGCACCTAACTTGTGAGGTGCTTCGTAGAAAATCATTGTACGCTTTTCATCCTTCAGAGAAAGAAGATGTTCTCGTCTGCTGTTTTTTGTAACGCTGAGAAAGCCTTCAAATGTAAATCTTCCGCTGGGCATTCCTGAAATTGCAAGTGCAGTTGAAAAAGCACAGGGTCCCGGTACTGACTCAACGGGCACTCCGTTTTCATGGCAGAGTCTTACCAAATCTTCTCCCGGGTCAGAAATTGCAGGCATACCTGCGTCTGTCACAAGTGCACACGTTTCTCCCGAAAGAAGACGGGCAAGAATTTTTTCACCCTGCTCAGTTCTGTTATGTTCAAAGTAGCTTACCATCTGCTTTTTAATACCGAAATGATTGAGAATTTTGAGAGTTACTCTCGTATCCTCTGCAGCAATAAAGTCGCATTCTTCAAGTGTATTTACTGCTCTCGGAGAAAAGTCTCCTAAGTTACCTATAGGAGTTCCCACAACATAAAGCTTACCCATTTATTTCACCTCATCTCCGTAAACGCCGTCTATGTAATTGCCGTTTTCATCAGCCATAATAATTTCATCTTCAACAACAAGTGATGGCTTTGCGCCTTTTTTACCCTCAACAAGAGCAAGGAAAGGTTTGGTTGTTTTGTTTCTTCTGCAGAAAGCCATTCTTTTGGGTTCAATGTTATTTTTTCTCATGGCTTCAAAAACATCGGGAAGCCTTTCAGGTCTGTGACAGACACAAAATCTGCCACCGAATTTAAGTATGTAAGAGGCACATTTTGCACCCTCAAAAACATCAGACATAATTTCATGCCTTGCAATTCTCACGCTGTCATTGGGACTTGACATTCCAGAATCCACAGAAAAATAAGGCGGATTGAATGTAACGAGAGAAAACTTACCCATTGGGAGATTTTCTGTATACTCACGTAAGTCACAGTTGATGATTTCAAGCTTTCCCTGAAGATTATTCAGTTCAATTGATTTCCGGACAAGCTGACATGCGTTTTCCTGAATTTCAACTGCAGTTACGGGATTAATGAAATCTTCCCTCAGCCATAAAAGAGGGATAATTCCGCAACCCGTACCAAGGTCGCAGCAGATGTCCTTACGTTTAGGTGCAGAAAAACGTGAAAGAAGAACCGCGTCCGTACCGAAAGTATGGTCATCTGACACAATGCAGGTTATGTTACCGCCTAAATATTCAGTTTTATAAGAATTATTTTCCATAAATTTCACCTGAAATATTTAATGTGATATTATACCATAATTCTACGATATATTCAAGTAAAACCAAAAAATGACCGTATCTTCCGATACGGTCAAAACTGTCTGTTAATTATTTCTTAGAGAGAAATTCATTGATATTACTTACAAGCTCATCTGCATCTGTGCCGTGAACCATGCAAGCCTGTTCAATGCTTTCACCTCTTGCTGAGGGACAGCCGAGGCAATGCATTCCCATTGCAAGGAAAAACTGTGCTGTTTCAGGTGCTTTATCAAGGATGTCACCTATGAGCATTTCTTTATTTACAAATTCCATTTCAAAACTTCCTTTCTTTTTTAAATATTATTATTTTCAGATAGTCGCAAAATATCAGACGTTCTGACCTTTACGTGCACCTCTTGAGAAGCCACCGTGTTTTGATTCCTTTGAACGTTTAAGGTCTGTCATTTTTTCATCACTGACCTGCTTGAATTTTGCCATCATATCTTCAAAAGACATATTCTCTTTTGTTTCACTTTTACTGCCCTGCCAAACATCAGCATTTCTGGGAGGTCTGGGTTTTCTCTGCGGTTTTTCTTCCTGCTTTTCCGTCTGTTTGATGGAAAGGCTGATTTTTCCGTCATCACCGATAGAGATAACCTTAACTTTTACGTCCTGATTTTCTGTGAGCACTTCTCTGATGTCTTTAATGAATTTGTTTGAAACCTCAGAGATATGTACCATTCCTGTTTTTCCGCCCGGCAAAGATACGAATGCACCGAAGTTGGTGATACCGCTTACTTTACCGTCACAGATTGTTCCGATTTCTAACTGCATAAACTGACTTTCTTCCTCCGAAAAATGTTTTTGTTTTATTTCAATTACTCAGGACGCATCTGCGTACACATGCTCCCCGGGCAATATGTAACCTAATTCGTTACGGGCGATATATTCTTTTTCTTCTTCGCTGATACCGTTTTTCAGTTCTTCCTCAAGACGTGCATTTTCCTCATTCTGAGTTTCAAGAGCCTGAGATACGCTTTCATACTCACGTTTCTTTTCAATTGCAGTATCTGTAAGGTTGGCAATAAGAACTGCTGCGAAGCAGATAAAGGCGACAGTCGCAACAATAAGAATAAAGCTCCTCTTAGAGAAAAACTCTCTCATGCGACTCACTCCTTTTCAATATCATTCCCCATTATTATACAACATGGCTTCATCATCTTGCAATAGTAAATTTGAGGAAATTTCACTTTTTTTCAATTTTTTTACCCTTTTTTCGCCTATTTTACGGCTGACAGTCAAAATTCCTCTTTTGAAATATGAAAAAGCACACTTTACTTTTCCGGAAAAAGCAATAGATATTTTTCTGAGAAATGCACCTGAAGAAAAATAACACACAAACCAGCCTATTACGGCACCTGCATAAACGTAAAATTTAAAACTGCCGTTATGAACAGAAAGTCCGAAAATAAACATAAGAAAAGTGCAGGTAACCATGTAAAGAAAATCCGTTACAAAGGTAACCACTTTACTCCGCGGTAACATAAGAGTGAAAAACATAAAAGCCTCAAAAAGAACACCAAGAAGAAATCCGAACCCGCAGGAATAAAGAAAAACACGTAACTGTTCTCCGATAGTATCAAGATACATCTTCCGTCACCTGAAAATCCGTGAAAAAAATCCTGACTGGGCGTTTGTGTTGTCAGAATAAGTCAGAGAAGAAATTTTCCCCTCAAGCAGAACCTCACCCGCTTCAATGTTCAGATTTTTAATGTGCAGGTCTTCTCCCCT
>JAFXFI010000059.1 GCA_017520635.1 Clostridia bacterium | reverse complement strand
GGTGAAACTGATGAGAGCGTGAAAGCACTGCTCTGTGAAAAATTTGCATCAATTGACAGAAGCAATGTGGTGAAGATTGAAACTGAGTTCAAAGCCACAGCAGATGAAGTGAAAAAAGTTGATGAAAAACTTGCTGTAAAACAGGGCAAGCTTGTAATGGGCCTGAGAACAGGTCTTGAAAGTGAAAATGAAAACTTTTTCCCAACAAGAGTTATGACTGACATGTTCGGTGGCGGACCTTACTCAAAACTCTTTATGAATGTCCGTGAAAAAATGAGTCTCTGTTATTATTGCTCTGCACGGTTCTCAAAGGACAAGGGAATTATACTTGTTCAGAGTGGTATTGAAGATGAAAACGAGAAGAAAGCAACTGATGCAATTCTTGCAGAGCTTGACAACATGAAAAAGGGCAATTTCACATCTGAGGAAATTGAAAATTCAAAAAAAGGTCTTACAGACGCATTCCTTTCTGTAGGTGATACTCCCGAAAGCATTGATGCATGGATTGGCGCAAGAGTGCTTGAAGAAGATATCATTCTTCCCCAGGAATATGCAGAAAAAATAAATCTTGTAACTGCAGAAGAAATCAAAGCTGCCGCAGAAAAGGTAACTCTTGATACTATCTATATGCTGTCAGGTGACAGCACTGCTTCGGAGGAATAAAAGATGGAAATAAAAGAAATGGTAAACGAGCTTTTAAACGAAAAATACTATAAAATAAATCACACATCGGGACTTACAATTTACGTTTTCCCTAAAGAGAATTATTCAACAACTTATGCTGTTTTCGGAACAAAATACGGTTCTATTGATACGGTTTTCAGAAAACCCGGTGAAGAAAAATATACGGAAGTTCCTGAGGGAATTGCACACTTTCTTGAACACAAGCTTTTTGAAAGTGAGGAGCTTGATGCTTTTGAAAGATTTGCAAAAACAGGTGCATCTGCAAATGCTTACACATCTTTTGATAAAACATGCTACCTTTTCTCATGCTCAGGTAATTTCAAAGAAAACCTTGACATTCTCCTTGACTTCGTAAGACATCCTTATTTCACTCAGAAAACTGTTGAAAAAGAGCAGGGGATTATCGGTCAGGAAATCAGAATGTACCGTGATGTACCTGATTGGAGAGTGCTTTTCAATCTCCTTTGTGCAATGTACAAAAATCATCCTGTGAGAATTGACATTGCAGGCACAGAGGACTCAATTGCAGAAATTTCTGCTGACCTGCTTTATAAATGCTATGAGGATTTCTATAATCTTGGCAACATGGCTCTTGCGGTTGCAGGTAATGTAAGCGTAGAAGAAGTTATTGACTCTGCCGACAAACTTCTCACAACAGACGAGTCTTTTGAAATTGACAGAAAATTTATTGAAGAAGAAAAAGAAGTTGTCACAGATTATGTTGAAGAAAAGCTTTCTGTTGCATGTCCTATTTTTTCTCTCGGTTTCAAAGAAACATGGTCTACTCCTGAAAGAACATTAAAAGAAGAGCTTCTTGGCAATATCATCCTTGAGGCAATTGCAGGTAACACCTCAGACCTTTATAAGGATTTAATTGAAAAAGAGCTTATCAATCCCACTTTCTCAACTGAATATTTCACGGGCTACGGTTATAGTGCAATGATTTTTTCAGGAGAATCAAAAGACCCGAAAAAGACGAGTGAAATTATTAAAGAAAAAGTAAAAGAAATCAAAGAAGCGGGGATCAGCGAAGAAGATTTCGAAAGAGCAAGGAAAAAGCTTTACGGCAGAGAAATCATGTCTTATAACGATGTTGATGAACTTGCGAACAATCTTATTGCAGCAGACTTCATGAACGAAGGACTGTTTGACGAATTTGAAACTCTGAAAATTCTCACTTGTGGAGAGGCGAATGAGTTTCTTTCAAAAATTCTTGAAGAAAAATATTCTGCTTTGTCAGTAATTCTTCCGGCATAAGGGAGGTTTTGGTATGAACGATTATACGGTTGTTTATTTTAAGGGCATAGAAAGAGGGTTTTCCGTTCCCTCTGTTCTTGCACAACTTGATATTCCTTTCTTTGGAGAAATGACAATCAAATGGTACGGAGCAATTATTGCTTTCGGCTTTCTTCTTGCAGTGCTTTTCGGTGGAAGACAGGCTTATAAATGGAGAATGAGTATTGATAAAATGCTGGATGTTCTTATTTACGGAACAATAGGTGGCATTTTAGGTGCAAGACTTTATTATGTGGCTTTTGAATGGGATTACTATGCAAGCCATCTTAATGAAGTTTTTCAGATATGGCGGGGAGGTCTTGCTATTTACGGCGGTATCATCGGCGGACTTCTTGCAGCGTTTGTTACGTGTAAAATCAATAAACTGAATTTCTATAATCTTCTTGATTTGGCAGGAATGAGTCTTCTTATCGGACAAGGTATCGGAAGATGGGGTAACTTCATGAATCAGGAAGCATTCGGCACAAATACCGACTTGCCCTGGGGTATGAAGAGCGGAAAAACAATGGACTACATATTCTCAAATATGGAAACATTCAGCGAAAAAGGAATTGAAATGGACCCCGCAGGCTATGTTCACCCCACATTTCTTTATGAATCTCTCTGGTGCCTTATAGGTTTTGGTATTCTTTATCTCATAATGAGAAAATGGAGAAAGTTCAGCGGTCAGATTTTCCTTTGCTACGGCATCTGGTATGGCATTGGCAGAACAATTTTTGAGGGACTGAGAACAGACAGCCTTTATATCGGTGACACAACACTCCGTGTTTCACAGCTTCTTTCAGCAGCTGTGGTAGTTGTGTTCCTTGTACTTCTTGTTATATTACTTGTTAAACACATTAAAAATCCCAAACCCATTGAGGGTGTGGATTTCTTCCCTGAGGGTTCAAGAATTCCTAAAAGTGAAAGGATTGAAGAAAATGGCAGTGATAATTGACGGAAAAGCACTATCTGCAAAGCTTAAAAATCAGATGAAAGAAAAGGTTGAGTTTCTCAAAACAACCGGAATCAATCCTTGTCTTGCAGTTATTATTGTAGGTGAAAATCCCGCATCAAAGGTTTATGTAAATAATAAGAAAAAATCATGTGCTGAATTGGGAATTGAATCTCTTGAATATGCTCTGCCTGAAGAAACAACAGAAGAAGAGCTTCTGAAAATTATTGATGAACTCAATAAAAACGAAAATGTTGACGGTATTCTCTGTCAGTTACCTCTTCCTTCTCATATCTGTGAAAAGAATGTTATTAATTCAATTTCACCCGAAAAAGACGTTGACGCTTTCCATCCTGAAAATGTAGGTCACATTATGATAGGTGACTATACTTTCCTTCCCTGTACTCCTGCAGGCGTTATGGAAATGCTGAAAGAATATGAAATTGACGTAGCAGGTAAAAACTGTGTGGTTGTTGGCAGAAGTAACATTGTGGGCAAGCCTATGACAATGCTTCTGCTCAAAGAAAATGCAACTGTAACAGTATGTCATTCAAGAACAAAAGACCTTGCATCTTTTACCCGTCAGGCAGATATCCTTGTAAGTGCAGTTGGTAAACCCGGTCTTATTACTGAAGATATGGTAAAGGAAAACGCAGTTGTAATTGACGTTGCAATCAACCGTCTTGAAAACGGAAAGCTTTGTGGCGATGTTGATTTTGAAAAGGTGAAAGAAAAAGCCTCCTTTATAACTCCTGTTCCCGGTGGCGTAGGTCCTATGACAATTGCAGTTCTTATGAAAAACACAGTAACTGCAGCAGAATGCAGAAAAAATAAGTAAAAAACTATTGACAAGCTTGTGTCATAGTGTTATAATACTTAAGCCGCATACCTCGGGTTCCCAAAGTTGGTGCGCCAACACCCGCAGTTTTTCGTAACTGGAAGAGGGTAGCGAGACTATATGAAAGAGGTTGAAGAACCAATGTACGCAATTATCGTAACCGGCGGAAAGCAGTACAAGGTAGAAGCAGGCGACACTCTCTACATTGAAAAGCTTGACGTTGAAGCAGACTCCGAGATTACCTTTGATAAGGTTATCGCTGTAGGAAAAGAAGATGGCATTGTTGTTGGTGCTCCTTTCGTTGACGGTGCAACAGTAACAGCTAAAGCTATCAAAAACGGCAAGGCTAAGAAAGTGGTAGTTTTCACTTACAAGTCAAAGAAGAACGAGAAGAGAAAGAAAGGCCACAGACAGCCCTACACTAAGGTTGAAATCGCAGCTATCAATGCGTAAATCTTAATGATTACCGTAAAATTTCTTACCGGACAAAATGTGATAAAAGGCTTTGAGGTCAAAGGACATTCAGGTCTTGCAGAAAGAGGAGCAGATATTCTTTGTGCCGCAGTTTCTTCAGCATGCTACATGACAGTAAATACTTTAACAGAAGTATTGAAGGTTGATGTAAAAGCAGAAGTAAATGAGGACGGATACATGAAAGCTGTTATTTCTGAAATGACAAAAGAAGCAGAAAATCTTCTCAGAGGATTTCAGATTCACATCAGCAGTCTGGCAAAAGATTACCCGAAAAATCTCAAAGTAATTTATGGAGGTGCAGACAATGCTTAAAATTAACATTCAGTTATTTGCTCATAAAAAAGGTATGGGTTCAACACGTAACGGCCGTGACTCAGAATCAAAGAGACTCGGTGTAAAGAGAGCTGACGGACAGTTCGTTCTTGCAGGTAACATCCTTGTAAGACAGCGTGGTACTCACATCCATCCCGGTGCAAACGTAGGTAAAGGTAAAGACGATACACTCTTTGCTCTTACAGACGGTGTTGTAAGATTCGAAAGAGTCGGCAAAGACCGTAAAAAGGTAAGCATCTACGCAGAACAGTAATTAAAAGCAGAAAATGACCGTCCTGAATTTCAGGGCGGTATTTTTTTATAGGTAAGAAGTAATAGTGAAGAGTGAAGAAGTTTGGGTCTGCGACGCGATTATATATAATGAAACTATTAATTTTTTGAAATCTGCGTAGGGGTCGGCGTCCTCGACGACCCTTAGGTTTTGCGAAATTTAATACGGGATGATGTAGGCATCATCCCCTACAAGGTTTCAATCGGTGCAAATATAATCGAAGAAGCCCAGAAATTCTGTATCTTGCACGTTGCGTTTTGCATTTAATTTTGTAACACATTTTCTCTTTCTCCGTATAATGGAATGTAGAGGCTGAGACGAAAGTCGAGGCCCGAACGGAAAGGAGGAACTGAAATGTGTAACACATTGTTCGGTGGTGGCAGCTGTTCTTGGATTATTATCCTTATCCTCATCCTTGCTTGCTGCGGCGATAACGGCTCTAATGCTTATGGCTGTAACTGTGGTTGTGCCCGTGAAGCATCATGCGGTTGTGGCAACTCATGCGGCTGCGGTTGCTGACTGAGATAGCATCCTGACCTGAAAAGACCCCTGTGATAGGAATATCACAGGGGCAATTTTGTTTGTGCGTCGGTTTATCGGCACCCTTAGAGGGGGTTGAGAAATCTGCAGAATGGCATTTTCACACTCCGAAGATGTACAAGTGTACTTCGAGAGGGGGTGAAAATGACAAACATATGCTGATTGTGGCTGATACTCGATGTATCAGCCACAATTATATTGGTGTTTTTTGGTTTTATAACTGTTTTTTTATATCGATAAATTTTGCATATGTGTTTATGCTGGTTTATCGACACCCTCTTAATAGTTTTCTGCTTTAATCTCAAAGTATGCTTTAGGATGAGCACAAACAGGGCAGATTTCAGGTGCTGCCTTTCCGATAACGATGTGTCCGCAGTTGCGGCATTTCCAGATAGCGTCTCCGTCTCTTGAAAATACGATGCCGTTTTCAATGTTTGCAAGAAGCTTGAGGTAACGTTCCTCGTGTTCTTTTTCGATTTTTGCTACCATTTCAAAGAGTGCGGCAATTTCATCAAAGCCTTCCTCTTTTGCTTCCTTTGCAAAGCCTGCGTACATGTCTGTCCATTCATAGTTTTCGCCTGCGGCAGCATCCTTAAGGTTTTCAATTGTTCCGGGCACTGCACCGCCATGGAGAAGCTTGAACCAGATTTTTGCATGTTCTTTTTCGTTTTCTGCTGTTTCAAGGAAAAGTGCGGCAATCTGCTCGAAACCATCCTTCTTTGCTTTGCTTGCGTAGTAAGTGTACTTGTTTCTTGCCTGTGACTCACCTGCAAATGCAGCCATAAGGTTGGCTTCTGTTCTTGTGCCTTTAAGTTCTTTCATTTTGGATTCCTCCTATATAATTTTATTATATTATTTCCATTATAAACGGAAATTATTTCTTATTTCTTAAATTTCTGAAAAAATTTGTAAGAATCTGAGAACACTCATTTTCGCAGATACCACTTACGATTTCGGGCTTATGGTTATAAGGAAGGTCAAAAAGATTTACAACACTTCCTGCAGAACCTGCTTTATAATCGGAAGCACCGAAAACAAGTTTTTTTATTCTTGAGTTAATAATTGCACCTGTACACATGGGACAAGGCTCAAGTGTTACATACATATCGCATTTCCAGAGTCTCCAACCACCCAGAGTTCTGCATGCTTCGTTTATTGCTTCTATTTCGGCGTGTGCAAGGGCATTTTTGCCCGTTTCGCGTCTGTTTCTGCCTCTGCCCACAATTTTCCCCTCGCACACTATAACTGCGCCTACGGGTACTTCTCCTTCGTCTGCTGCTTCTTTTGCAAGAAGAAGTGCCTCCTGCATATAAAAAATATCATCCATCATAAATCACCGAATACAGTATATAAAATCATAACGACGAAAGAAATTATCATCGGTATATTAAAAAAGAAAGCAGAGCTTTTTTCTTTAAGAGGTAACCAGGGTGCCGGGTTTGTAAGCTTGTTTCTTTTTCCGATAACAAAAAACATAATTGCCGAAAAAATACCAAAAACCAGAATGACGGAAATTACGAGAGCGTAAATTTTATTTGCTGCTTCTTCATCGGTTTGCATCATGACATTAACAAGAACAGCAAAACCGTTGTTAAGTGCGTGTATTACAACTGCAGGCCATACTGAGTTGGAGGATATGGTGATATAACCGAAAATAAGTCCTGCTATGAAGGCAAAAATTCCCTGAACTGCGTTTCTGTGCATCAGACCGAAGACGAGAGCCGTCATGACGATTGCAAACTTGTCACCGTATTTTCTCAGAGGCTGCATTGCAACTCCTCGCATAGTGAATTCTTCAATTATTGCAGGAGGGACAATTGTTGCAAAAGCATAAAGGAAAAGCTCCTTGCCTGATGTGGGCACTTTGTAATCGGGAACGGATGTAAGAGTTATGCCCATTTCTTCAAATATTGAGGCAATTAATGATGAAATGTAATCGCCTGCAAAGCAAAGCATAAGGCCGAAAGGTATTGCCAGTAAAAAAGCAAGTGAAGAACGTGGCTTTTCAAAGCTGAGTGCGATTGTTTTTTTATCCTTTTTTGGTGCAAAAAGGTATACGGTAAAAAAGGGGATGAAGAGAAATACAACCATAAGGAGCATTTCAGATGAGTACTGAAGTGTAAAATCTTCCATGTATCGGTTGTAAAGACCTGTTAACTGAAGACCTACGCTGAAAACATAGGGTGCGGAAAGGAAGATAAGAATGCATATACCGAGACGTATTGCATGACAGCGGATATCTTTTTTTGCCTGAGAAACCAAACGGAAAAAGTTATTCTGCTCATGAAAAAACTGATTCTGATTATAGCCCGAACCGTTCATTCTTTTATCTCCTTCCTTGTGTGATTAAAAAAGCCGCTGAAATTCATACGAACACAGCGGCTGATTTGTTAAATGCTATTATTCTTCAGCAACAGTTGCTTCTTCGGGGTTAGTCCACTCTACTGTGTAGTTTTCGTTCTCTGTGAGATTGAATGTAACTGTCTGATTTTCAACTGAAGCAAAGTCGCCATGACCTGTGATGTCAGCAGTAACCTTGATTACTCTTGAATATGTTGCTGAAACGATGTTATCTGTGCCTCTTTCGATTTTGCATACGATTCTGCCGCCGTTGTATTCAACGTCATAATCGTTAACAGTCATAAGGTCACTTGCTTTTGCAATTTCCTCAAGGATAGCTTCTTTATCGTTTATGTTAAATACTTTGCTCAGACCGTCAGCCTCAAGGGGAGTTGCGTCATCCTTGAAATCCATTGTGATTACAAAGTAATCGTCTGTCTGTGAGCATGTAGCAAGTTTAACCTGTTTGAAATCAACAATACTTGCAACTGAAGATGCTTCAAGAGGATAAACTTCAACGGGAGTACCTTCAAGGTTTCTCTCGAAAAGGTTTTCGTCAGCATATTTGATGATGAAGTTTGCAACTGTGGGGAAACCTGCTTTGAGAACTTCGTTTTCGCTTTCAAAGCTGTTTGTTCCGAAATCTCTGCTGAGATATACTTTGTAGGGTTCAGCCTTTTTAAGGTCAGCAGAAACTCTGTTGAAATAGTCAACGATTTCTTTTGTGTTTGCGGGTTTTTCTGATTTGTTTGTATAGGGAACAGTTGTTGAAGTTTCTTCAACAAAGTATTCCTGTACTTTGTCTGCAACGGAACATGATGCAAGTGCAAAAACCATTGCGCCTGTCAGAATGACAGCAAGAATTTTTTTGACGGAATTTTTCATAAAACATCCTCCTCAGAGTAAAAACAATATCGTCAAGGACTATTGTAACACAGTTTTTCAAAATTTCATAGCGATTTTTGAAAATTTTTGGAAAAAATTAATAAAATTATTTTTCTTCGTATAAAAATATACCGGAAACAAGTGTTTTAAGGGCTGTTTCGATGGTTTTAACTTTCATATCTTCAAAAGTATCAGGTGCTTTCGCATAATCTGTACCGAGAGAAGTGAGTGCACAAGCATCAATGCCGATTGAAGAAATGGCAGCAGCATCTGAAACATATTTGCCCTGAAGTGTACTGTCACCGATTTCATTTCCGTTATCTTCAGCACCGTCTGTGATAATCTTTGATGCTTTTTCATAAGCTTTTGCTTTGATAAGACCAAGATTTTCTTCAGAACAAGCAATTGAATCCAGACAGATACACACGGTTTCAATATCTGAAAAATCAGAAGAATGAGCATTTGCAAATGCTTTTGCACCGGCTGAGTCGTATTCGTGAGCGCTTGTAATAAGAACATCTATTTCAAGTGAAGGCATTTCAATGCCGTTGTCCTTGAGATATTTAAGGACTGCAATTGAAGCAAATGAACCTGAAAGGTTTTTTGAAGCACCTTCTGAAGAATCTTTACCGTCTGCAAAAAGAGGAATTACTGC
>JAFXFI010000058.1 GCA_017520635.1 Clostridia bacterium | reverse complement strand
ACCTGCAACTGCCACAAGAACAGATGTAATCAGATACAGAAACTTCAATTACTACGGATTTTAATTAAAACTTAAAAACGGCATTGCAAAATGTCGTTTTTTTCTTTACTTTATATGTTGTTTTTGATATTATAAAACTAATATTGAAAAAAGGGTGAGAACCGAATGAAAATTAAAGTTTTGTCATCACTTGCAAAGGTTTTCTGCAATGAAATTTGCGGTGAATATGAAATTGACACTCTCAGTTGTCTTAAAAACGAAAGAACTTCATTTCTTGTTGCAGTAAAGCCTGAAAAGGATATTCAGGCACAGTTCCTGACAGACTACAAGAATCTTAAAATATATAAAATCGTGTTTGTACCTGCAGAGTATCTTGCTCCCGATGACCGTGACAATTACTTTATAAGAAACGCAATGAAAGGCTACTATCCCGATGTTCTTGTACCTCTTGAGGGTGCAGTCAGCCTTAAAGCAGATGAATGGACTGCTGTATGGTGCGAATACACGGCAGAGAATGAAAAAGAAGTTTCCGTTACTGTTAAAACTGATGAAAAAACAGAAACTGTTACTCTTAAAACAGAAATTGCCAAGACTTCACTTGGTGAACAGACACTCACATGTACGCACTGGTTCCACGCAGACTGCCTTGCAGATTATTACAATGTGGATGTTTTCAGCGAAGAACACTGGAAATATATTGAGAATTTTATGAAAGCTGCTGTGGCTCACGGTGTTAATTTTATTCTTACTCCGCTTTTCACTCCTCCTCTTGATACGGAAGTGGGCGGTGAAAGAACAACAATTCAGCTTGTTGATGTGAAAAGACATAATTATCAGTATACATTCGGTTTTGATAAGCTGAAAAGGTGGATTGATCTTGCATTCAGCTGTGGTATGAAGTATATTGAGTTTTCACATCTTTACACCCAGTGGGGGGCTGCTCATGCTCCTAAGATTATGGCTGAAACAACAGACGGCTACAAGCGTATTTTCGGCTGGGAAACAAATGCACACGGCAAGAGATACGAAGATTTTCTGCGTCAGTTCGCAAAGGCTCTTATCGAATTTATCGATAAAGAAGGCATCCGTGACAAAGTAATGTTCCACACATCGGATGAACCTTCAACCGATAATATTATCAAATACAGAAAATCGGCAAAACTTATGGAAGAGCTTTTCGGTGAGTTTAAAACTATTGATGCTCTTTCATCCTTTGTCTTCTATAAGACAGGTCTTATAAAAACTCCCGTACCCTGCCTTGATCACATTGAAAGATTTGCAGGCAAAGTACCTGAACTGTGGACTTATTATTGCTGCGGTCCTTATAAAGAATACATGCCCAACAGATTTATTGCAATGCCTTCTCTGAGAGGCAGAGTTCTGGGATTCATCATGTATAAGTACGATGTAAAGGGCTTTCTTCAGTGGGGACTTAATTTCTACAATACGCAGTATTCAAAGGCACACATCAATCCCTTTGAAGTGACGGATGCAGGGGGTAATTTCCCTGCAGGTGATTCTTTTGTACTTTACCCTGCGGATGACGGTACAGCTTATGCATCACTGCGTTTCAAGGTTTTCTATGATGCAATCCAGGATTATGAAGCACTCAGACTTCTTGAAAAGAAGATAGGCAGAGAAGCGACTCTGAAAATTCTCAACGACGGACTTGATACTCCCATTGACAATAAGAATTATCCTCACTGCGAAAAATGGCTTATCGAAAAGAGAAGAGAAATTAACTCAATGCTGTAAGGTGATTTTATGTTGCTGATCAACCCATGTGTTTTTGCGGCAGGAGATACATATCAGATATTTGTCCCCGTAAAAAAAGCATCCGTTATGTGGATAAAAATAGGTGACAAGTGTTATTATGATGAATCAAACGGTGTGCTCAGGTCACTTTCAAGAGTGCACAGGGTAACCGTGCCGATGAAAGTGCTTGATGATGCAAAGAAATATACCGTCTGCAATCAGCAGATAAAGGGCAGAAGAAAAGCATATTTCAACAAAATGCACCCTGTAGATGAGTATGAATTTGATTTCAGACCTGTTGAGGGTGATGAAGTCAGATGTTATCATATTGCAGATACACATAACAGAGTTGAGGAGCCTGTGAAGGCGGCAGAAATTTTCGGTAAAATCGATTTTCTCATACTCAACGGAGATGTGCCCAACGACTGCGGAAGGAAAGTTCATTTCAACAGCATCTATGAGATTGTCGGCAGAATAACGGGAGGCAGCATTCCTGCAGTTTTCGTAAGAGGAAATCACGACATCAGGGGTAAATACGCTGAGATTTTCGGGGATTATATCCCAACTGTTGACGGAAACACATTCTTCACTTTCAGAGTGGGTAATATATGGGGACTTGCCCTTGACTGCGGTGAGGATAAGCCCGACACAAACCCCGAATACGGAGGAACGATCTGCTGTCATGCGTTCCGTGAGAGGGAAACGGAATTTATAGAAAAAGTTGCAGACTGCGACTGCCACAAGGATGAATCAATAATAAAGAAAATCATTGTTGTCCACAACCCTTTCACTATGCAGTATAAAGAGCCATTCAATATTGAAGAGGAATTGTTCACCCGCTGGGCAAATGTGATAAAGGAAAAAATAAAGCCCGACCTTATGCTCTGCGGTCACCTGCACAGAACGGGAATTCATCCCGTAGGCGGTGAAAAAGATGCCTTCGGTCAGCCATGCACTGTTATTGTCGGTTCCAAACCCGATGATAATTACTTCAAAGGTGTGGGATATATTTTCAGTAAAAATAATACAAAGGTTGTTTTTACCGACAGCGACGGAAATATTGAAAAAGAAATAATCATATAAAAAACGGACTCTGCTGAGTCCGTTTTTTCAGTATTTGATTTCAGTATATTCAACAATATCAACAATTCTTGCTTTT
>JAFXFI010000057.1 GCA_017520635.1 Clostridia bacterium | reverse complement strand
TTGATTACCTCGAAAGTTTAGGAGTCAGTTGCATTTACCTCAATCCTATTTTCAAAGCACATTCAAATCACCGTTATGATACAGGGGACTATCTTACAATTGACCCTTTACTCGGTGATGAGAAAGATTTTAAAAAATTATGTAGTGATGCCAAGAAAAAAGGTATCTCAATAATCCTTGACGGTGTTTTCAGCCATACAGGTGATGACAGCGTTTATTTCAACAAATATTCAAATTACCCGTCAGTGGGTGCATATCAGTCACAAAATTCGCCATATTATAGTTGGTACAAAGTTAAAAGCTTCCCTGATGATTATGAAAGCTGGTGGGGAATTAAAATTCTTCCTGAAGTTACTGAGGAAAATGAAGAATTCCTTGAGTTCATCACAGGTGAAAACGGTGTTCTCAGAAAATGGATGAAGCTGGGTGCAGATGGTTGGAGACTTGACGTTGCGGACGAGTTGCCTGATGTTTTCCTTGACAGACTCAGAGAAGCCGTGAAAGCGGAAAAAGAAGATGCACTCGTTCTCGGTGAAGTGTGGGAAGATGCATCAAATAAAGTAAGCTATTCTGTGAGAAGACGCTATCTTTTGGGAAAACAGCTTGACAGCGTTATGAACTATCCCTTTGCAGATGCCATAATTCACTTTGTCAGAACGGGGGATACCTCCTCTTTCAGCGAAACTGTAATGACAGTTCTTGAAAATTACCCCAAAACTGTAGTTGACGTGCTGATGAATCACATCGGATCTCACGATACAATGAGAGTTATAAATGCTCTTGCAGGTGAAAGTCTTGTAAATAAACCAAGGTCTTGGCAGTCGGGCAAAATTCTTAGCCCTGAAAATTATAAAAGAGGCATTCAGCTTGTGAAACTGGCGTCATGCATTCAGTTCACACTTCCCGGTATTCCCTCGATTTATTACGGTGACGAAATAGGAATGCAGGGCTATGCTGACCCCTTTAACAGAGGATGCTTTATTGAAGAAAAAGCTGAAAAGTCACTTGTTGCACATTACAGAAAATTAGGTGAAATCAGAAGAAATAATTCCTGTTTCAGAGAGGGTGACTTCAGGTTTATCAGTTGTGAAAGAGCATGTATTGCTTATGTGAGAGAAGACGAAAATGAAAGTATTCTCACAATTGCAAACAGAAATGAAACAGATATTGAATATTATCTTCATGAAGAATGGCACTCGGCAGAGGTTCTTATGGGTGAAGACGTTTGCTCTTATTTTGTCAGAGTACCTGCAATGAGTGCGGTAATTCTCAGAAGACGGAAGTAATTTTCATTGACATAATTCGTCATTTATTGTATAATAATTATCCCTAATTTTGATTGAAAGGACTTGAAAGTATGAATATTGCGGTAATTCTTGCAGGCGGTACAGGCAGCCGTATGGGAATGGTTGACAGACCTAAACAGTTTATTGACATCTACGGAAAGCCTGTAGTTATCCACACCATTGAAGCTTTTGAAATTAACGAAAATATTGATGCTGTCTGTGTCATCTGTACAAAGGAATGGCAGGAAGACCTTTCAATATGGATTAAGGAATACGATATCCGTAAAGTACGTTGGATTGGTGATGCAGGTAAAACAAGGCAGGAGTCTTCACTCAATGCTCTTAATGCCATTAAAGACGATGTGCGTGATGATGATATTATCATTATCCACGATTCAGCACGTCCCCTTATTTCACAGCGTATTATCAACGAAAATATCGAAAAGGTTAAGGTTTACGGTGCCTGTGACACGGTAATTCCGGCTCAGGATACAATCATCCGTTCGGTTGACGGTGAGCATCTTGAGTCAATTCCTGCAAGACGTGAGCTTTATCTCGGTCAGACACCACAGTCGTTCAGATATTCCATTGTGAGAAAAGCCTATGACGATTATTTTTCTCTTCCCGAAAATGAGCGTCCCGTTATGACAGATGACTGCGGTCTTGTGTTGGCAAGCGGTGCGAAAATCGGTATGGCAATGGGTGATAAACTGAATATGAAGATGACAACAATGGAAGACTTGCTTCTTATCAAGTCTATTGTCAGAACTTCGAGGTGACGTAAAGTGTTTGTAAAGAGCTACAAAATCACAGAGCCTAAATGTTTTGAAATTTTTGTTGAGGATATCGAAGAAGATAAAGTTCTTGTCCGTCCCGAATATCTTGCAATATGCAAGGCTGATATCAGATATTATCTTGGTAACCGTGACAGAAACACTCTGAAAAGGAAATTTCCAATGAGCCTTGTTCACGAGGGTATCGGCATTGTAGCAAGAGATAAAAGCGGAAAATTCAGTTCAGGCCAGAGAGTTGTTATGATTCCTTGCGAAAAAGCAGAATGTGATGGTTCAAAATGCGACGTGTGTGTCAGAACTTATAACTATCTCTCAGATAATTACTGCCCCAAATCAAAGTTCCGTTCAAGTAATGCAGACGGTTTCAGTAAGGAAATGATTAACATTGACGGAAGTTACCTCCTTCCCATTCCCGATGAAATAGGTGAAGAAGCGGTTTTTGCAGAGCTTATTTCAGTAGGCTGCTGTGCAATGAGAAGAGCAGGTCTGTGGGAAAGAAAACCTCAGGAAATTTCTGTCTGGGGTGACGGCATAATGGGCTATATTATTGCCCTTGTTGCACGTTTCGGACTTGGCGCAAAGGTGAATGTTATCGGAATTAACCGTGATAAGCTTAAAAAATTCAGTTTTGCAGAAACCTTCCTTGCAACGGACATTGACTGTTTGCCGAAAACCTCTGCTTGTATTGAGGCTGTAGGGGGAAATAACTCTGCAATTGCAATCAATCAGGCTATTGACTCCTGTTTCTCAGGAGGTACTATTGTTCTCTGCGGTGTGGCAGGGGAAAATGCTCCGATAAATACAAGACTTGTTCTTGAAAAAGGACTGTCACTTTTAGGGTCAACCCGTTCTGATATTTCGGATTTTGAAAAGGCAATTGAACTTCTCACAATTCCTGAATTCAGAGAAAAAATTCTCGCCCTCGTTGAAGGCGTTGATGTTGTTGACGACATCAGAAAATATTACGAAGTGTTTGAAACCGCTTCACGCTCCGATTCCCTTGGTAAAAGAATCATAAAATTAGTTTTTTAAGTTGGTTTTTATGAAAGATTTTCTCAGAAGGTTAAAGAGCTTCATCAAAAGGTATGTAAAAAAATTTCTTTATAAAAAGCTTTCTCCTGCGGTTTTCAGGTTTTATTCAAGGAAACCCGTCAATGAAAAGCTTGTTCTGTTTGCAGATTCTTCTTCTCTTATGCTTCCTGATAACATGACGGAATTTTATGAGAAACTGAATGAAATGGGCTATGAAACAAGGCTTTTTCTGAAACGCAAAGGCTCAAAGAAGTGGTATAAAGATAAGTTTTATGAGCTTGTAAATTCCTGCCGTTTCACAAAATATTACGCTCAGTGTTCATGCCTCATTCTGACGGATTATTACTACTATGCTTATGCAAACAAGCCGAGAAAGGGACAGCAGGTTATTCAGCTGTGGCACGGTTGCGGTGCTTTCAAAAAGTGGGGTTATTCAACGGCAAAGCTTGAATGGGGTGCTGATGAAAAATCTCTTGAGGAATATCCTATTCACAATACTTACACCTATGTTACGGTGTCAGATGAAAGTGTAAAGAAATTTTACGCAGAAGCCTTTAACTGTGATGAAAAAATAATTCATGCAGACGGAGTGCCGAGAACAGATAAATATTTTAGCGAAAAATATGTGTCATCAGCACGTGAAAAGGTTTTAGAAAAATACCCCCAAATCGGAAACAGAAAAATCATCCTTTATTCACCCACATTCAGAGGTGCATCAAAGGGAAAAGCAAATTTTATACAGATGCTTGATTTTATTTATCTGAAAAAGCATCTTGAAAAAGAATACGTTATATTGGTTAAACTTCATCCTTTCATAAAAAAAGGAATGAACCTGTCAAAGGGACTTGAAGAAATTTACGGAAACTTCGTTTTTGATGTTTCAAAAACTCTGCCCATTGACGACGCGATGTGTGCATCAGATATGGTTGTTACGGATTATTCTTCACTTATTTTTGAGTATGCATTGCTTTCTCGTCCCATGATATTTTTTGCCTATGATTTAGAACAGTATGACAGGGAAAGAAGTTTTTATTTTAACTACAAAAATTTTGTTCCCGGTGATATAGTCAGAGATACCGAGGAGCTTTTGAAAGCAATAAGAAAAAATGAAAATAACTTTGACTGTGAAAAGGTCAGAGCTTTTAAAGAGAAATTTATGAGTGCTTGTGACGGTAAAAGCACAGAAAGAATATTGAATAAAATTACGAAAGGGAAAAGATATGGATTCGTTTAAAGCTTTATTTGATGAAGTAAAAAAAGAAATACAGAAAAATCTGTCAGAGGCTGTCTACAATGTATGGTTTGAAGAGCTTCAGTTTGTTTCTTTTGACGGTATGGCAGTAACCTTGTCTATCGGTGAATTCAAAAGAAAAATTATAGAGCAAAAATTCATGCAGCTTCTTCAGGATTCATTTGTGAAGGTAGCAGGCTTTGAGGTTGAAATAAACTTCCTTGATGCAGGTGCAAAACCTGTAGTCAAAAAGGAAGAAGTAATACGTGAGGATACACAGGACGATAAGGAAAGCACATTTGATAACTTCGTTGTAGGTCCTTCAAATAAATTTGCTCATGCTGCAGCACTTGCAGTTTCCGTAAATCCCGGTGCGGTAAGTGAATATAACCCCTTGTTTATTTACGGCAACTCAGGACTTGGTAAAACTCATCTTCTTCATTCAATTGAAAATGAACTGAGAAAAAATAACCCCTCAATGAACATCCTTTCAACCCACGGTGAAGCAATCACAAACGAGCTTATTGATTGCATCAAGCAGGGCAGAATGAATCAGTTCCACGATAAATACAGAACAGTTGACCTGCTTCTTGTTGACGATATTCAGTTTATCGCCGGCAGAGCACAGACGGAAGAGGAATTTTTCCACACCTTCAACACTCTTTACAATGCAGGTAAACAGATTGTTCTGACTAGCGACCGTCCGCCCAAGGATATGCCTACATTGACAGAACGACTGAGAGGCCGTTTTGAATGGGGTCTTCTTGCTGATATTCAGCCACCTGACCTTGAAACAAGAATGGCAATTGTCAACAGAAAAGCAGAGAGCATGGGACTTGATATCCCTAATGACGTTGTTCTTTTCATAGCAGAAAAAATCAAGAGCAACATCAGACAGCTTGAGGGTGCAGTAAAGAAAATTGCAGCTTATCTCAATATTTTCGGTTCAGGCACAGTTACAATCAATATTGCACAGAATGCAATCAAGGATATCTTCAATGATAACAGCATGTCACCTGAGGTTATCACCAAAAAGGTTATTGAAGAGGTTGCACGTTCTTTCAGCATTGAAGTCAAGGAAATTACTTCAAAGAGACAGTATGCTGCTGCTACAAATTCAAGACAGGTTGCAATGTACATAATCAGCGAAATGACAGGTCTTCCTGCAAAGAAAATCGGTGAAAGCTTCAACGGCAGAGACCACAGTACAGTTCTTTATTCAATCAGCAAGGTGAGAGAAGAAATAAAACGTAATTCATCTCTCAAAAATACAGTTGAAGACATTATCAAGAATGTCAAGGAAAGCTAAATGAAAGAAAAAATTATTCTTGCGTCATCATCGCCCAGAAGACGTGAACTTATTTCACTTATTACAGATAATTTTGAAATTCACACCAGGGACGTTGACGAAACAATTGAAGAGGGGACTTCTCCCGAAGATGCCGTAATGCTTCTGTCTCTGAAAAAAGCGAAAGCTGTGTCAGACCTGTTTCGGGGCAGAACAGTAATCGGAGCAGACACAATTGTTGTTTATGACGATGTGATTCTGGGTAAACCTGAAAACAGAGAAAATGCAAAAGAAATGCTGAGTGCTTTATCAGGCAGAACTCATCAGGTGCTGACAGGTGTTACAATAACTGACGGAGAAAAAACCGATACGTTTTTTGTATCTTCCGAAGTAACATTTTTTGACCTTACGGAAGATGAAATTTCTGCTTACGTGCAAAGCGGTGAGCCTGATGATAAAGCAGGTGCTTATGCAATTCAGGGAAAAGGCTCTTTGTTTGTTGAAAAAATAAACGGTGATTATTTCAACATAGTGGGCTTCCCTGTTTCAGAAGTGAACAGACATCTTAAAGCTTTTTAACGTCATGTATACAAAATTCACTTTGCTTGACTATAAAAAGAAAACATGATATAATAAATTATTAAAATTTCGCATACAGTTTAAGTATGCGGTAAACTTTTTATTTGAGAGGAGGCGGAATTATGGAAGCTTTGTGGAATGAAATCTGCTCATGGGAGTGGGAATATGTGCTGAGACTTGTTATAGCCTGTCTTTGCGGGGCATGTGTAGGCTTTGAGAGAAGCCGTCGTTTCAAAGATGCAGGCGTCAGAACTCACGTTATGGTTACCCTCGGTGCGGCGCTTATTATGGTGGTTTCAAAATACGGTTTTCAGGATATTCCTGCCCTTGAAATGATGAAGGTGGATGCTTCCCGTGTTGCATCAAACGTAGTAACAGGTGTGGGTTTCCTTGGTGCAGGTGTTATCTTCTTTAAAGGCACATCAATCAAAGGTCTTACAACTGCTGCAGGTATATGGACT
This sequence comes from Clostridia bacterium, assembly GCA_017520635.1. Classification (GTDB taxonomy): domain Bacteria; phylum Bacillota; class Clostridia; order Oscillospirales; family Acutalibacteraceae; genus SIG575. The sequence continues at coordinate 30,027 of JAFXFI010000057.1, read as the reverse complement.
ACTGCAGGCATCGGTCTTGCACTGGGCAGCGGTATGTACTTTATCGGTATTGCATCTGCAATACTTATGATTATTGCTCAGTTCTTCCTTCACAGAATTCTCAAGAGTGTGGATTCATACTCAACAAGTGATTTGTCTGTTACTCTTGAAAATGAACCCGGTGCAGTAACTGCTTTTAAAAATCAGCTTGAAAAACATAATCTTATAATACAGACATGTAAAGTGGTTAAAAATTCAGACGAAGGAACTGTTGTACTCAAAGCAACTGTGAGAGTTCCTCATGACCTTGAATTTGACGGAATGCTCGAAATTATCGAGGCGAATCCGCAGATTAAATCCTGCGAATTCTAAAAAAATCGGGAGTGTGAAAAGATGAACGGTGAACTTAAAATAATGACCTACAATGTTTCGGGAATTCCTGTGCTTGGCGACAATCAGGGTTCTCAGCGTGAGTTCAAAGGAAAAGACAGAATGAAGAAAATCGGTGAAATGCTTTGCCGTAAATCTGACTGCGATATTATCGGTGCTGAAGAGGATTTCAACTTACATCCGGCACTTGCTGAGGCAATGACCGCATATAAATATCAGACCTTTTCAAAGGGTGGTATCCCCTTAGGAGACGGTCTTAATATATTTTCAAAGAAGCCCGTTTATAACGTAAAAAGAATTCCCTGGAGAAAATGCTTCGGCTATTTTGCAGGTGCATCTGACAGACTTGCTGAAAAGGGTATTCTTTCTGCTGTTATAGAAATTGAAAAAGGTGTGTTTATTGATTTCTATGTTATTCACGCAGATGCCGCGAAAGACCCCAAATCACTCGAAGCGAGAAAAGATAATTTCCTCCAGCTTGCAGAAGTGATTAATTCCCGTAAAGAAGACAGAGCAGTTATCGTTATGGGTGACTTCAACACAACCTTCATTCTTAATGAAAAGGACGAGCTTTATGAATGTCTTGTAAAAAAAGCAGGACTTACTGATGCATGGGCAGAAATTCATAACGGCGGCAGATGTTTTTACGGTGACGGTGAAGGCTGGAATCCCACACTTAAAGAAACTCTCGACAGAGTGATGTTCAAATCAGGCGGCGGAGTTACACTCAAAGCAGAAAGCTATGAATATGTAGAATTCACAAACGATAAAGGCGAAACATACACTGACCATGTTTCCACAAAAGCATGTCTTTCTTATGAAGTTACAGGTGACGTAAAAAAACCTGAAACACTTGAGCTTCCTCATCCTGAAAACAGAGTTTGGCAGACAGTAAAAGTTACATGGAAGTTTATTTCAACATTTATAAAAGCACTTTTCCATTTGCATGAGCTTATTTACCAGCACAAATATAAAGATATTACAGATTACTTACCGTAATCTGAAAAAGCAGCTCTCTTGAACTCAGCGAAAAAGAGAGCTGCTTTTCTTTAAAAGAACAATAAAACCATAAAAAACATCTTGTAAATAAGTCTCAACAGTAGTATAATATTATTTTGTAAAAATGTTTTGAAGGTGAAAAATTTGGATAAAAGAAATGAAGTAAGAAATGTAGCGATTATTGCTCACGTTGACCACGGTAAAACTACCCTTGTTGACGAAATGCTAAAGCAGAGCGGTATTTTTCGTTCAAATGAGCAGGTGCAGGACAGAGTCATGGACTCAAACGACCTTGAAAGAGAAAGAGGTATTACAATTCTTTCAAAAAATACCTCAATCCACTACAAGGACACAAAAATCAATATTGTTGACACTCCCGGACATGCTGACTTCGGTGGTGAAGTTGAGCGTATTCTTATGATGGTTGACGGCGTACTTCTTCTTGTTGATGCATTTGAGGGCTGTATGCCCCAGACAAGATTTGTTCTCAAAAAAGCTCTCGGCCTTGAAAAGAAGGTTATTGTTGTTGTAAACAAAATTGACCGTCCCGGTGCACGTCCCGAAGAAGTTATTGACGAGGTTCTTGACCTTTTCATTGAACTTGGTGCAAACGAAGACCAGCTTGAATTCCCCGTTGTATATGCATCTGCAAGAGAGGGTTATTCTTCTCTTGACAGTAGTGTCAGAGAGGGTGATATGAGACCTCTTCTTGATTCTATTCTTGAAAATATCGAATGTCCTGAGGGTGACCTGAACGGACCTTTACAGGTTCTTTTCTCAAGCCTTGACTATGATGATTATATCGGCAGAATCGGTATCGGACGAGTGGAGCGCGGTTCTCTCAAAAAAGGTTCAAACGTTGTTCTCTGCAAAACTGACGGTACAACACAGAATGTTAAAATTGCAAGACTTTATCAGTTTGAAGGTCTTAAGAGAGTTGAAGTTGATTCAGCTGCAATGGGCGACCTTATCTGCGTTTCAGGTATTGACGGACTTAACATCGGTGAAACAATCTGTTCTCCCGATTGCGTAGAAGCACTTCCCTTTATCAAAATTGACGAGCCTACAATTTCAATGAACTTTATCGTCAATGACAGCCCCTTTGCAGGAAGAGAGGGCAAGTTTGTAACTTCAAGAAACATCCGTGACAGACTCTATAAAGAAGTTGAAACAAATGTCAGCATGAGAGTTGAAGATACAGAAACAACTGATACCTTCAAAGTATCAGGCAGAGGTGAGCTTCACCTTTCAATTCTCATCGAAACAATGCGCCGTGAGGGTTACGAATTCCAGGTTTCACGCCCCAAAGTTATTATGAAAGAAATTGACGGCGTGATGATGGAGCCTGTTGAGCTTCTTATCGTTGAAGTTCCCGAAAACTATGTAGGCGCAGTTATTGAAAAATTAGGTTCACGTAAGGGTGAGCTTGAAAATATGGGCACTCGTGACGGAGGCATGAGCCATCTTGAATTCAGAATTCCCTCAAGAGGTCTTATCGGTTACCGTTCAGAGTTTATGACAGATACAAACGGTAACGGTATCATGAATCAGCTCTTTGACGGTTATGTGCCTTATACAGGTGACATTAAAATGCGTGAACGCGGTTCAATTGTTGTTCACGAAACAGGTGAGAGCACGGGCTACGGTCTTTTCAACACTCAGGAAAGAGGCAGACTTTTCATCGGACCCGGTGTTGAAGTTTATGAAGGAATGATTGTCGGCGAATGTGCAAAGGACGAGGACATTGTCTGCAACGTATGTAAGAAAAAGCAGATGACAAACACCCGTGCTGCAGGCTCAGACGATGCATTACGTCTTGTTCCCCATTCAGTTCTCAGCCTTGAACAGTCAATGGAATTCATCAGCGATGATGAACTGCTTGAAATTACACCGAAATCTTTAAGACTCAGAAAGCGTATTCTTTCAAAAGAGCTGAGAATGAAGAAAAAGTTTGGTGGTAAATAATGCCGAAATTTGATTTTATTGTTTTTGATTTTGACGGTACAATTGCAGACACACGCAGAGGAATTTTTGACAGCATAATTTATGCTCTGACTTCTTATGGTTATAAAGTACCCGGAGAAGATGTACTTAACTCTTTTTTAGGACCGCCTCTTTTTGAATCGTTTCAGAAATTGACTTCCTGTGATGATAAAAGGGCAGAAGAACTGACTGCAAAATACCGTGAACTTTACAGAGATAACGCAATGTACAGGCTAAGTCTTTTTGACGGCGTTGAAGAAATGCTCAGGAAGATGAAAGAAGCAGGGCTTAAAATCGCCATTGCATCTTCAAAGCCTGAAAGTTTTTTTGAAAAGCTCCTTGAACATCTCGGTATCACACAGTATTTTGATGTGGTTTGTGGGGCGTCATTTGATGATATACACAACACAAAGCAGGCAATAATTGCCCGTGCAATGGAAGAACTCGGTGCGGAAAAAGATAAAACCCTCATGGTCGGCGACAGAGTTTTTGACATTGACGGTGCAAAACAAAACGGAATAAAATCTGCAGGTGTGGTTTTCGGATTTGACTATACGGAAGAACTGGTAACAGCAGGAGCAGATTTCATTGTAAAAAAAACAAAAGACCTTTTAAAGGAGGTACTGTAAATGACAAACAGCCAAACACTCCGTAAGGACAGCACAAAACTTGTTTCTATCAATGAACTTATTTTCTTTCTGATGGGAACATTTTTCCTGACAACAATGACAGGTATGGTGGGTAGCTACCGTCAGGCATATCTGATCAATGTTCTGGGACTTGAATCTGACCAGGTGGGTAATATTAACCTTATCTGTTCGGTAGTAAGCTATTTTATCAATTTCTTCCTTATGATGAAAATTGACAGTCCACCCAAAAAGGGAAAGGCAAAGTTCCTTCCTATCGTCAGCGCATGGGCAATTCCCTTCGGAATCACAATGGTGCTTTTGTTCTATACACCGTCTTTTATCGACAAAACAACTTCAATGATAGTTGTCTGGTGTATTTGCCTTCAGCTCATTTACAACACTCTCAATACTCTTGCGGGCACACTTAATAACGTTGCAGTTGTTATTTCTCCCAACAGCGAAGAACGCGATACTGCGCTTACTTTCAGGGGCATTGTAAATGCAATCGGTAATTCAGCACCTCTTGTGGTGGTTCTTGTTGCAGGACTCATTACAGATGTTGAAGAATATCAGTATCTCGGCTCAGCTGTCGCATGTTCAATTGTTGCGGTTACATTCATGCTTATTGCTTCAAGAAAAGTTAAAGAGCGTGTTGCATACAGTTCTGAAAAGAAAAATCCTTTTGTGGGCTACAAGGATATTCTTAAAAACAAGTATGCATGGATTGTTATTATCAGTGAGTTTCTCAAAAGCTTCCGCGGTGTTGCAAACTATATGGGTGTTTTCCTTGCAGCAGCATTGCTTGGTTCATCAAGCAAATATATTTTGCTCGGACTTCCCACAGGTATTGGTACATTTGTCGGAATGCTTATTGTTAAAGCTCTTCTCAAAAAGTTTAACTCAAAGCAGATTTATATTGCATCGGGAATTTATTCTCTCTGTGCCAATGCATTAGCTTTTGCAATCGGTGTAGCTTATTTCAGAAGCGGAAATTCCATTCTTCAGATTGCTTTTATTGCTGCACTCTTCCTTATCGGTCTGCAGTTCGGTGCGTCAAACCTTATTCCTGCAATGTTCCAGGCTGATATCCTTGAAGATATCGAGGTTAAAACTCACAAACGTCTTGATGCAACTCTCGGTTTTGTCTGCGGTATCGGCGGTACAATTTCAGGTGCAATTGCCTCATTTGTTTCACCGCGTATTCTCTATGGCGATAATTCAATCATCGGATATATCCAGCCCGTTGAAGGCGTTTATCCCGAACAGGAAATGCAGACAAAAATTATGCTTCTGTTCTTCTATACAATTGTCCACGGTATTATGATGCTCCTTGCAGGTGTACCTTTCATTTTCTACCGCCTCACAGGTAAGAGAAAAGAAGAAGTTCATCAGGCGGCACTTGAATACAGAGAATCAATGGAAAATAACAAGTAAATTACAGAAGTCCCCTACATTTTATCGGTTAACATCTTATTGATGGTAAAAAAGCTTCCCCTTGTTCAACGCTCGCGTTGAACAAGGGGAACTGTCGTTTTCGTAAGAAAATGACTGAGGGGATTTTTCGTTGAAATTCTGCATTTCACGGCCCCTTTTAATTTTTTATTTAAACATTTCTGTTATTGCTTTTTCTATTTTTTCAATCTGTTCTTTCAACGACTCGATAATGTTGGGATTGTTCTTGAACATACGGTTCTGTTTTTTCTTACCTTTTTTTGTGGTTCTTTCACCTGTAATCTGATTTTTAAGGTCTCTGAGCTGTGCTATAAACTCGTCTTTCATAGAAGAAAGAGAATTTTCTTTCAGGTTGTCTGTGACCTTTGATGTGTAAGCGGAAATTTTCTCTTTAAGAGATTTATATTTATCTGCGATTTTCTTTACGTCAATTGCATTTTTTACTGCTCTTCCAAGGTCGATTACAAATGCAGTAAGAACAACACACATGATTCTCACTTTCCATTCGTAGGGGACAAGAAGTGCAAGCTTTTCTGCACCAAAGGGATGAATGAGGTAAATAAGGAGAACGGAGAAAATTCCCCAGTAAGTACTGTGCTCAAGACAGATTCTGCCGTGAAGATTAAACTTCTTTTTGCTGTAGTCCCACCATCTTGCATGGAAAAGCTTTTCCATAAGGTAGCTTGTGAGATATTCAACGATGTCACAAACAACAACGCCTATGAGAAGCACCATAAGAGGTCCTGCATAGAATTTTCCGAACCATATATCCTTGCACCATGTAAGAGTAAGGAGCATGCTTATTGCACCTGTACCGTAAATGGGACATATCGGTCCGAAAAGAAAGCCTCGGTTTGTGAATTTTTTATCTTTTATATAACAGTAAATTACTTCTGAAATCCATCCGATTATACTGTAAAAGAAAAAGAACAGAATATATTCAACGACTTTTTCCATTATTTGTTATCTCCTTTAACTTCTTTGAAAAAGGATTTGCTCCTTTTTTCAGAAGAACAGATTATAATTTCTTTTGTTGCAACATATTTATCCACAAGACAAACAAGGATAGACTCCTTGAACTTGGGTGGTATAACAGTCAGAGGGAACATGTGTCTCTTAATGATATTTTCTTCAAGAGGTGACAGTTCAAGCTCGTTTTTTCTGCTTAATTCTCTTGCGTTTTTCAATGCAAACCCCGGATGGAAATATCCGTGAAGTCTGTGAGAAGGGTCAGGGTCATGCCAGTCGTAATAAAACAAATCGTGGAGAAGTGCCCCTCGTGCTGTTTTGTAATAGTCAAGCTTTAATTTCTTTGCAATTCTGTAGGACATGTAAGATACGCTGTTGATGTGCTGTATAAGGTTGATTGAGCCGTGCTGGATATAGGGCTTTAAGGACTGAAATTCTTCAGTGAAATAATAGTCCCTGACACAATTGAAAAACTCTTCGTCTTTTTCTTCTGACAGACTGTATGTTCTTTTATATAAATCATGTAATTTTGACATAAATCATTCACCATAAATTGCAACTGTGATATATTAAGTATCACAGTTAATTATACACTTTTATACTTCTATGTCAATAGTAATATAAAAAATTCACAAAAATATGTCCTGTTTTTAAATAAACTTGTTTTTTTGAAACTATGTGTTATAATATTATCAATAAAAAGTTGAGGGTGTTTTATTATGTCGAGAAGGTTGAGAAAAATAATCGGTCTTACCGTTACGGGAATTATTCTTGCGGGACTTATTACAGGAATTGTTTTTGTTGTAATTAATGTGACAAAAAATCCTCTGGAGGGAACATGGATTTCCACATCTGACAGAGGAAGCTATACCTTCCGTGAAGACGGCAGTGTGAAGATTTATTACCCGGGAGATAAGCTTCCCGTTCTTGAAACAAGCTATAACGGTTCTCTTGAGGGGACTTATGCTTACGATAAATCGGAAGAAGTAGTTTCAATTACGCTGAATGTTTATTCGAAAGAAATCACAGCACTTTATACATACAATATAGAGAATAACACCCTTACTCTCACCGACACAGAGACTGATAAGTCGAAAGCTTATTCTTTTTTAGAAGTTGATAAAAACTAAATGATATAACAAAAATCCGTATGTTTCTAAGAACATACGGATTTTTTCGCTTAATTTTCTTGGATTTCGAAAAATACAACGTTACTTGCGTCAAGGACTATATCAAGAGAAATTTTACCCTCAGATGAAGTTACTTCATATTCTGTGGGAGTGAGAACTGCACATTTTTCGTATTTATCACGAAGTTGTGTGTAATAAATTTCTCTTGCTTCAGCGTCTCTGAGAGTTGTTCCGGAGTCAATCATGGGGTCATCAGGAGACCATGCAAAACAGTCATCTGTAATGTTGTAGATTTTTCTGTCTTCCTGCCATTCGTCAAAGTAGTTACAGTCGTCATTTACAAGATACTGTGTGACCTTGTACTTTTTACCGTCTTCAGCAGGAATGTTGAGCGTCACATCAGCTTTGCCCTTGTAATCAAGCTTATTTCTGAAATTATAAACCATTGCACGTAAGGTTTCCGTTTCTTCGTCAACTGCAACAAGGTTTCCGATTTCTGTTTTAAGGGAAGTTTTTACAGCCATTGTATCGGCTGAAAGTATTTTGCATCCCTCAAACTTTGCGATATTCTTCGCAACATGATAACTGATTATGGGGTATCCGTCAAGGTTTCCGTTCGTCAGGAAATTCCATGAAGAGAAGTAATCAGCACCTGAAACAATTGCCTGAGAAAAAATTCGCGCATCGTATGCTGCCTGCCATGTGTGACCTACAGTTCTGTTAAGAAGCTGATTGTCGTCAGCACCGCTGACTGTACCTGTGAGAAGTCTGCCCTCGTCAATACCGTAAATCAGGTTATCAAGACCGTATTTCTGAGCCTTATCTTTAAGATAACCGATTGTTTTGGGTAAAGTGTATCCTGAGGTAAATTCACCGGGACATGCATCATAGAAAGATGCCGAAAGGAAACAGATTCTCGAACCTTTTTTACCGTTTGCGTAGTTTGTACCCTCTGCGACGTGACGGATGAAAATTTCTTCATCCCACAAGCCTTCCGTTACTGTCATGCTGTGAGCACCTACGAAAACGTCTTCACCGATAACATCAATAAGTGCCTGAACGGTGTAGTCATAAAGCTTGCAGTAAGCCACAGCAGCGTCTCCGGGAAGTCCGCTTTTTGCCTGAAACCACTGAGCATTTTCATATTCTGTCATAACACCGAAGCGCCATGTTCTGACCTCTTCAACACCGAATTCATCAACCAGCGCCTGTGCAATTGCTCTGATATAGGTATAGTAAGCATTGAAATCATCGGGCGGATAAACGTTCATATCGAAGTCGCCCATTTCAAAATCCTTGGTAAACTTAAGCGGTACACCGCCAAGCTTCAGATGAGGTTTCGCACCTAAGTTCAGTATACCACGGCAGTTTTCAATGAGAGGCTCAAACTTATAGTCTGTAAAGGTTGATGTGTCATAGGGGTCAACAAACAAATCCCTGTCAGCAGTACCGCCTGTACACTGCATAAGCTGAACATATTTTACAAACTCAAATACGTCATTTTCTTCATTTCTCTCTGCACCGTAAAAGCTGTTACCCATATGCCACACGTTGATGTTGTCAACAACATTGGGAATTACGCTTCCTTTTGATGACATGTCAACGTCTATTACAGCAGAACTTATTCCTGAAAAAAGTCCTGCAAAAGATGAAAAGAAGAAGGTGAGTGCAGTTATTATTAAAGTAAAAAATGATGAAATACTCATTATCTGTCACCGAAGTAGTAAACACGCATCTCGTAAGGTCTTGTTTTGAATGTGTTGTGTTTACGCATATTCTTATCATAGTTTGCAAGCATGAGTTTGCCTTCTTCAAGGTTGTAGCCCTGAGGAGCAGTAAATTCTACAGGCTTATCTGTGAATGAACATACAACAAGGAGTTTTTCGTTGCCGAGAACTCGTTCGTAGCAGTAAATCTTGCTGCTTTCTGCGAAATACTCTTTGTATACGCCGTCACGTACAACGTTATATTCTTTTCTGAACTTGATAAGCTTACGGTAAAAGTTGAGGATAGAGTCCTTGTCTTTTTCCTGATCTTCTACGTTAACCTGCCAGTAGTTTTCGTTGATGTAGAACCAGGGCTTATCAGCAGTTGTGAAGCCTGCGTTCTTTGTGTTTGACCACTGAACGGGAGTTCTTGCGTTGTCACGGCTGCGTTTTTTGAGAACGTTCATAATCTTTTCTTCGGGGAAATGAAGAACTGATTTATAAAGTCTGTGAGCGTTGTAAGTAGATACATCTTCATACATTTCGAGTTTAGGAAGACGAATATCTGTCATACCGATTTCCTGTCCCTGATAAATGAAAGGAGTACCTTTCTGGAGCATGTACATAGCGGCTAACATCTTACCGCTTTCTTCACGGTATGCTTCACTGCCGTAACGGCTGATAATACGAGGATGGTCATGATTTTCAAGGTAAAGTGCATTCCAGCCCTTACCCTCAAGAGCATACTGCCATTTTGAGAAAGCTTTCTTCATTCTCTTAAGGTTAAAGGGAGTGGGAATGGGGTCTGTCATGAAGCAGTCTGCTTCCATGTGCTGGAAGTGGAACATCATATCAAGCTGCTGGTCAGGACCTTCTTCGATGAAGGGAAGTGCAGCCTTGGGAGTCATCATAGGTGCTTCACCGACTACGAAGCAATCGTAATTGTCAAGAACGTCGCGTCTGAACTCAAGGAGATATTCATGGATGTGAGGACCGTGTGTATAATGTTCAAGTCCGCATGCTACGGGAATAGGAAGACCGTTGGGAAGTCCCTCTGCTTTTGAAATCCATGTGATAACGTCTTCACGGAAACCGTCAACACCCATGTCAAGCCAGAATCTCATGATATCCTTAACTTCTTCTCTTACCTTGGGGTTGTCATGGTTAAGGTCAGGCTGACCTTTTGCAAAAATGTGGAGATAATATTCATCAAGGTCTGCATTGTATTCCCATGCATCGCCGTCAAAGGTTGAGAGCCAGTTGTTGGGAGGCTTCTTACCATTTTTACCTTTTCTCCAGAAATAATAATCGTGGTAGGGGTTGTCGTGACCTTTCTGGCTTTCAAGGAACCACTGATGCTGACGTGAAGTGTGGTTTACAACAAGGTCCATAATAACCTTCATACCACGTTTGTGACACTCATCAAGAACTTTCTTGAAAAGGTCAAGGTCGCCGTAATCGGGAGAAATGTTTCTGTAGTCAGCGATGTCGTAGCCGTAGTCTTCGTTGGGAGAGGGATAGAGAGGTGAGAACCAGATTACGTCAACACCGAGAGATTTGATGTAATCAAGCTTACTGAGAACACCCCAGAGGTCACCAATTCCGTCACCGTTACCGTCGCAGAAGCTTCTGGGCCAGATCTGATAAACTACCGCGTCTTTGTACCATTGTTTCTTTTCCATAAATTAATCCTCCGTAATTAAATATTCGTGTAAACTTTTTTCTTTAAGATGCATAAATGTTTTAAGGAGAAGTGCCTGAGTTTTGCCGTCTGTGATTTCATTTGAAAGAATTTTTTTTACGGCATCTGAAAGGGGCATCTTTTCCACATTGAGAAATTCATCCTCGTCAAGCTTCTGCCCTGAAAAAGTAAGATCTGTTGCGGCATAAAGATAAATTATCTCACTGCAATAGGCAGGAGTGGGATTGAATGTGCCGAGGAAGTAGAATTTTTCAGCCTCTGCACCGACTTCCTCTTTAAGTTCTCTCTTTATAGCCTCAAAAGGTTTTTCGCCTTTTTCAAGCTTACCTGCAGGTACTTCAACAAGAACACCTCTGTTGGGATATCTGAACTGACTGACAAGGAAAACTTCTTCATCATCCGTCAATGCAGCCACACAGACTCCGCCATGGTGAATAACAACTTCACGGATAGCTTCTCCGCCGTTGGGCAGAAGGACCGTGTCTTTAACAAGGTCAATGATTTTTCCCTCATAAAGAGTTTCACCACGTATTCTTTTTTCTTCAAGCTCCACTAAATCACTCCTTTTGAAAAATGCAAAATGCAGAGTGCAGAATGCAGAATTTCGGGAGGGCTTTGTCCTCGCCCATTTTTATAATGAAACCGAAATTTTCATCGTAGGGGAGGCGTTTCGCCTCCCGCAAGGTTTCATGGATTTCTATTCGGGACGGGCAAACCGTCCCCTGCGATATAACATTACATAATATTGTAGCATATTATCAGAAAAAAATAAACCATTATTATTAAATTTTATAAATTTTTACGGAGGTTTTTTCATGAACAGAATTATTTTGCCTGAAAATTACGATTATGCATATTCGGAAAGGATAAAAAAAGAACTGAAACTGAAATATCCCTTCCTTACGGTTCATTCAATCGGAAAAAGTGCCTGTCAGAGAGATATCACAGCCTACAGCCTCGGCAATTACAAAAACATAGTTCTTTTTGCAGGCGGATTTCACGCTCAGGAATGGCTGACAAGTCTCGTGATTCTCAGATTTCTTGAAAGAGTGTGCGAAAGCGTAAGCCTGAGAAAAAAACTGTCAGGCGTTGATATTTCTTCTGCACTTATGTCAAAAGGAATTACAATTATCCCCTGTGTTAACCCTGACGGTGTTGAAATTGTCCTGAACGGTCCTGAAACTGCAGGTGAATATGCTGAACTTGTAAAAGAAGCTTCACAGGGCGATTTGTCCTCATGGAATGCAAATGCAAGAGGTGTTGACCTGAACCATAATTTTGATGCAGGATGGCATATTTTAAGAGAAATGGAAACAGAACAGGGAATTACAGGACCATCTCCACGAAGATACGGCGGTCACGGACCTCATAGTGAATCTGAAACAAAGTCACTGGTAAAATTCTGCGAAAGAAACAATATAAACCATGCTTTTGCAATACATTCACAGGGCGAAGAAATCTATTGGGCATACGGAAAAGAGACACCTGAAAACAGTTTCACAATGGCTAACATTTTCAGCGTGTGCAGCGGGTATAAGCTTGTGGAAAACGATGGCCTTGCAAGTCACGGCGGTTTCAAGGATTGGTTTATTGAATATTTCAGAAAAAGTGCTTTCACAATAGAAATGGGCAAAGGAAAAAATCCTCTGCCCGTAAGTCAGCTTGATGAAATTTATGAAAAAATTGAAGAGATGCTGGTAATCGGTGCGGTTATATAAATGCAGGCGGATGTAAATTATAAATTTTTCACTCTGAAACCAATTGTAATTATTGGCCCCCTTGCCTAAAGGGGGCTGTCGAAACCGTAGGCTTTGACTGGGGGATATTGTTGTTTTTTAAATAATATTCATTAAATGTCCCTCCGTCTTTTGCTTCGCAAAATCCACCTCCCTTTAGGCAAGGGAGGCAAATATTATTTCAAACGCTCGATAAATTATTAATTTATCTGTGTGTTTAGTCAGTTAAATTAATAATTTCCAACAAAAACTCCCCTTGAAACAAGGGGAGTTGGATTTTTCAATGAAATTATTTGTTTGTAACTATAAATGTCATTCTTTCCTGGATTGAAGGTCCGCCGTGACCTGTTTTGAAGCCGCCGTGGTCAGAAGTGATGATAATGAGCCAGTCTTCCGATTCATAAGTTTCTCTCTCTTCAATTGCATTCAGAGTTCTGTAAGCAAGAACATCGTTGATTCTAAAACCGACTTTATAAATGGGATTATTTGTTGAAAAACCAAATGCGTGACCTGCATGGTCTGTGCCTTCGTAAATTGCAAAGATGAAATCTGAGCAGTCGTTATTTTTCAGATTTTTAATTACTGTGTTTGCAGAGCTTGTGTCAGAATTGCAAAGGTTGAATGAAACATCAAGACCTTTCTCTTCGCAGTACGCTTTTTCAAGATTATATGTAGCGTTGTCAGTTGAAAAATGACCGTCCCATGAAGTTACAAATGATGCAGAGTCTATTACCTTGTCTTCTGTAAGAGAAGTGAGAAGCGTTTTGTATTCCATTGACTTTGTAATTCCGTTACCTGTGATGCTTGTTTTGTCGGCCCACTGACCTGTAAGGATTGAGCACCACCCGGGGGCAGTTGAAGTATCCTGAGTGTTTACTTCGGGATAGTTTACACCGCCACAGTAGACAAGGCTCTTCTGTGCACCGTTGTCAAGCATTTTTCTGATACCTGAGTCTTTGCCTTCTGCAAGAGTCAGAGCATCTGCACGACATCCGTCATAACCGATGATGATTGCTTTTTTCTCAGTTTTACCTGAGGCAAGAGCAGATGAAAAATGCTCTTCAACCATTTTATAAAGCTCAGTCTGAGGAATTGCTGTTTCAATTGTGTTTTCATAGGCAATTGAAGTAATTGTTTCTCTGTATGCTTCTTCTGTGTCCTTTGCATCCTTAGAATAGATGCCCAGTAAAGCGGGTATTATAAGGATAGCTGTGAGAATTTTTGTAAGAAATGTCATAGTATAATCTCCTTGCATAATATGATATAAGTATTATATTTCACTTCATATGTTTCTTCAATAAGCAAATTTAACATAAAAGATTTTGTATTTTGTTTATTTTGTCAAAAAGCGGAAAATATGCCGTTATAACTTTGTTAAACATTAATTTTGCAAGCGTTGACATGAAAACTTGCAGGTGCTATAATATAGGACACAACATAGTTAATTTTTTAACAGCACTTGTTCACGGCTTATGCCGTGGACATTTTTATACTTTGAAAGGAGAGTATGTATGGAAAATTATTCATCGTTTCTTACTCTTGCTGGTTCAGTAATTGCTATCGTTTTTGCAATTATTATGGCGAAAAAAGTCATGAAATACTCCGAGGGTACAGAAAAAATGCAGAAAATTGCACAGTCAATCAGAGAAGGTGCAAATGCGTATCTTAAAAGACAATATACGGTGGTTGCAATATTCTTTGCAGGTATGTTTCTGATACTTGGTGTTATGGCTCTTACAAATTTCCTTACACCCTTTGTTCCTTTTGCGTTCCTTACGGGAGGGTTTTTCAGCGGACTTTCAGGCTTTATCGGAATGAAAATCGCAACTGCATCAAATGCAAGAACAGCAAATGCATGTCAGGAAGGTCTCAACAACGGTCTCAGGGTCGCTTTCAGTGCAGGTTCAGTTATGGGTTTTACTGTTGTAGGTCTCGGACTTTTTGATATTTCCCTCTGGTTTATTCTTCTGAAATTTGTTTTTAAACTTGAAGCCTCTGAAATTACAAGTGCAATGCTTACTTTCGGTATGGGTGCTTCATCAATGGCACTTTTTGCAAGAGTAGGCGGAGGTATTTTCACAAAAGCAGCAGATGTGGGTGCGGACCTTGTAGGTAAAGTTGAAGCAGGTATTCCTGAGGATGATCCCAGAAACCCTGCAGTTATTGCTGATAATGTAGGCGACAACGTTGGTGACGTTGCAGGTATGGGTGCAGACCTTTACGAATCTTATGTAGGTTCAATAATTTCTGCAATGGCTCTCGGAGCTGCTGCTTTTGCAGGTGATGTGAAAGCCGTAACTCTTCCTATGGTACTTGCAGCAGTAGGTGTTATCTGTTCAATTGCAGGTTCATTCTTTGTTAAAACAGGTGAGAAAACAGAACAGAAGCTTCTTCTGAAAGCATTGAGAAAAGGTACAAACCTCAGTGCAATTCTCATAGCTGTTCTTTCATTTCCCATTGTTTGGCTCGTTATGGGCAAAGAAAATTTAAGCCTTTATTTCTCGATTTTTTCAGGACTTGTTGCCGGTGTTGCAATCGGTTTTTCAACTGAATATTTTACATCAGACACATACAAGCCTACAAAAAAACTTGCTGAAAAATCACAGACAGGCACAGCTACAATTATCATCGGCGGTGTAGGTCTCGGTATGATGTCAACTGCACTTCCTATTCTGATTATTGCAGTATGTGTTATTGCAGCGTATTATTTTGCAGGCGGATTTTCAAGCGGTGCTGCAGGTCTCTACGGAGTGGCTATTGCAGCAGTAGGTATGCTTTCAACTCTCGGTATCACACTTGCAACAGATGCTTACGGACCTGTTGCGGATAATGCAGGCGGTATTGCGCAGATGGCGGGTCTTCCCGAAGAAGTAAGAGAAAGAACAGACGCTCTTGATTCTCTCGGCAACACAACTGCAGCAACAGGTAAAGGCTTTGCAATCGGCTCAGCAGCACTTACAGCACTTGCACTTATCGCTTCATATAAAGACCAGATTATAAAAGCTCTTTCAGATATTGGTTCAAGTGAAACAATTGACCTTTCAATTATGAATCCGTCAGTTCTTATAGGCCTCTTTATCGGTGCATGTCTTCCTTTTGTGTTTGCAGCACTTACAATGAATTCAGTAGGTAAAGCGGCAGAGAGTGTTGTTGTGGAAGTACGCAGACAGTTTAATGAAATCAAAGGAATCATGACAGGTGAAGCTGATGCAGATTACGCATCATGTGTTGACCTCTGTACAAAAGCAAGTCTTAAAGAGATGATTCTTCCTACAGTAACAGCGGTTCTTGTTCCCATCGTAACAGGTCTTGTTTTCGGTTACAACGGAGTTATCGGAATGCTCGCCGGTGCTACTGCAACAGGCTTTCTTATGGCAATTTTTATGTCAAACTCAGGCGGTGCATGGGACAACGCAAAGAAATATATTGAAAGTGGAGAATTCGGCGGAAAAGGAAGCAGTAACCACAAAGCAGCAGTTGTTGGTGATACAGTAGGTGACCCCTTCAAAGATACATCAGGTCCTTCAATTAACATTCTCATCAAGCTTCTTTCAATGGTATCAATTGTTTTTGCATCACTTGTTGTTAATTACCATATTTTTTAATACTCTGAAATCGGAATATGCTTTGGTTTTTTATTTACAAAAACCGAAGCATATTTTTTATTTGTATTTTCTTTTTATCTGTGGTATCATTAAGGGGAAGGTGATACAAATGAATTTGAATTTCAGAAAAGCTTGTGAAAAGGATGCCGTAAAAATTGCAGAAATGCTTATTGATATCGGTGCGCTGCATCATAAGGGCAGACCTGATGTGTATAAAGCAAATCTTCAGAAATATAACGAAAAAGAAATAACCGAGATTTTAAAGGATGAAAAATCACCTGTCTATGTTGTAACAGATGAAGAGGACAATGTGACAGGATATGCTTTCTGCATAATTAAAACTGTGGAAGAAACGAAAGCACTTGTGGGCAGAAAGTATTTGTATATAGATGATTTCTGTGTTGACGGAAAATACCGCAAAGCAGGTGTAGGCACTTTTCTCATGGAGAAGGTTCTTGAAGAAGCAAAAAAATCTGACGTTTCTTCAATTGAACTGAATGTGTGGGAGTTTAACGAAAATGCAATAAAATTCTACGAAAAATGCGGTTTCAGAACTCAGAAAAAAGAAATGGAATTTGTGCTTTAATAAGTCTGTTTAAAAAATATGCTGTGCAGTAAAACATTTTAAAGGTGGTGTTCTTGTGAAAAAAATAAGTATTGTTTTTGCTTTTATCTTTGCTTTTGTTTTTACATTTGCTTCAATGTCACTCAGTGTGTTTGCTGAGGGAAAGACGGAAAAAGGCTACTCCTCCCTTGAAGAGCTTGCAGAAGATTATTTAGTAAAAGTCACGAGGATTGATAAAGAGGGAGTAACTACCGTTACGATGAGAAATATTTCCGAATTTACAGAAGCGGCACATAAATATTTCCCCGACCTTGATGATATAGTGATTGCAAGATTTATTTGTAAATATTCGGGTAAGCATGAAACTCCTGAAATATTGCCTGACGAAAGCGTACTTCAAATTCTGACAAGTGAGGAAGTCTGTGTACAAGAGGAAACTCTTTCTCCATCAAAGGATAAAGATAATGCGGATAAAAACATCACAGAAGAAAATGATTCATCACCGCTTAAAATTATTTTCTCAGCCGCAGCAGGTGTTCTTGTTGTTGTCGGTGCAGTAATAGTTGTAATGAAAAATAAAAAAACGCAGCAGAGTTTTTAAAATTCTGCTGTGTTTTTTGTTGTGTTAAATTATAATTTATCGTTGATTTTCGGCTTCAGCCTCCCCTTGAAAATGCAAGGGGAGGTGTCAAAAACAACGTTTTTGATGGAGGGGATTTTTCGTTGAAAATTATAATTTACACTACTTCAATTCCCTCAGGAACGCTGTATTTTACTGACTGTACACCGTCTGTGTATTTAACTTCCACCGAAATTTTGCCGTATTTTGTGGTAATGCTTCCCTTTACATTAAGAGTGGGGATTTTCGCAGGAGAAATGATTACCTTTTCAAAACCGTAAGAATTTTCAGGCTGTCTGATGCCGAGAATATATTTGAAAAGATATTCGCAGACTGCTCCGAACATGGGATGTGAATGTGAATCGCAACCGTCCCAGTTTTCCCACAAAGTTGTAGCTCCTTGCTTTTTCATGTTATAGAAAGAAATTTCGCCCTCATTTGTCATAAGACGGACTGCCAGTTCACCGTAACCCTTTTCAAAGAGAACTCTCGTAACTAAGTCTGTACCGAAAATGCCTGTATCATAAGTGCCGATACTTTCATATTTATTCACAAGATTTTCAAGTGTTCTTTCGTCACCCATATTTATGTCTATTGCATAAGCATCTGTTCCCTGAATACCGCCAAGGAATGAGCCTGTTTCCTCATCAAAAAACTCGTTCATAAATGAGTTCTGAACGTAAATGAGTTTTTCTTCAAGAGAGGGAATATCTTCATTTTTGCCCAGTTCTTCTGCAATTTCAATTGCAATAAGAAGAGTTTTTATCATGTAATATGTGTTGACAAAGCTTTCAGGAATAAGATTATTGTTTTCAGGTGCACACCAGTCACCAAGACACCAGCCACCCTCTTCTTCACGCACTACAATGCCGTTGTCGGAATGTTTTTCCATGTAGTCAATGTAGGCAAGAATTGCAGGATAATACTTTTCAATTAAACCTTTATCCTTGTAGAATCGGTAGTGGTGATATGGCACAATTGCAATTGCACCGCCCCATCCTCCGGGACCGCCGCCACCGCCGTAAAATGGCGCTGTATGCTGAACGTGACCGTTATAGATATCCTGACTGTCGGCAATGTCCTGAAGCCATTTCCTGTAAAGGTCTTCAGAATCGTACATTGTCATTGCAGCAGCAGAACAAAGCTGACCGTCACCTGTGTAACCGAGCCTTTCTCTATGAGGACAGTCAGAGGGTACAAAGGAATGGATGTTGTTGCTCTGAGTTGATGCGTAAGCCTCAAAAAGCCAATTAAGAGTTTCGTTATCTGAATAAAATTCAGAGGTGAGAGGAACATCGGAATTCACAACATCAAAGCGTATAAGCTCTGCATTACCCTCAATTTCAATGAGTCTTCCTGCTCTCCATGTGAAAGTTGTTGTCATGGGACAGTTGTTTTTGCCGTTGATGAAAGTATCACATTGAAGTCGCCAGTCACCACCTGTTGTTCTCAGGTACATCTCATTGTTTTCATCGAGAATTTCGCAGTATTTTACAATTGCTTTTTCGCCGATTTGGGCATCGTCATTAAATTTAATGATAGGCAGACCTGAAACATTCTTTCCGATATCGTACATTTTTTTATCGTTTTTTTTAAAAAGAAGTGTGGGAGTGAGAGAGTATTTTACTGAGTCGCCTGCAAAATACTGTTTTTCAAGAACTGTGAGAGGCTTTTCTTTTTTTACAGGAGACAGCCATGAAGTATCGTCAAGATCTGCTTCGAAAATGTTTTCGTCAAACAAAGTTCCGTTCACAGTTTCGTTGAGATAAAGACTTGCTTTTTCAATATGGCTTTTTTTCCATTTTTCACTGCCGTCAGATACGATAATTTCCTCGTTACCGTTTTCGTCAGTAAGAGTAATTTTAAAGCAATATTTAATCTGACCGTAGGGCTGCATATTCTCTGCTTTCTGTTCATACTGACCGTACCAGCCGTTGCCGATGTGAAGTGAAAACACATTTTTACCATTGTTTATTAAATCTGAAATGTCATATTGGAGGAAATAACATCTGTGAGTCATTATATCTTTAATGGGATAAGATGCACCTGAATAATCTCGCTTTTCATAGTTTGTCCATGCAGGAATGAATTTATATTCCGTGAGTTTTTTGCCGTTGAAATATGGCTCACAGAAACCAAGGGATACAAACTGCACCTTTGCGTTTTTTACGTTTTCGCAAAGAAAAGTTTTTCTCATAACGGCAGCTTCCGTGTTTTCCTCAAAACCAAACCAACCGCATTCGTCGAAAATCAGGTCATAAACCATGGGTATAAAATCGAATTCACCGTTGCTTCTTTTAACTCCGTCAACTGCAAAGCCTTGTTTTTCATAAAAAGGAACTGCATGAAGCTGTGCGTTGATTGTGATTTTTTCTGCGTTCAGTTTTTTTGCTTTTTTAATCATTTCCTGAATAAGGATTTTGCCGAAGCCTTTTCCGCGTTCATTTTTGTCAATTGCAATGTGTCCGAAATGAACGCTCTTTTCATCTGTCAGGTAAATTCTTCCTGTACCTGAAGGTTGAGAATTTTCAAGGATAAGAAGATGGAGTGAGTTTTCGTCAAGAGAGTCAAACTCGGTTTCTTTCTTTATATTCTGCTCGCTGCAGAAAACATCCTTTCTCAATTTATGACAGAGAGAAAGGTCATCTTTGCCTGTTAACCATTTTATATCAGTCATAAAAACACCTCTTTTTTGTCAGTTTATTTGAGTATCGTAGGGGAGGCGTTTCGCCTCCCGTAAGGTTTCATGAAAATTTATTCGGGACGGGAGACCCGTCCCCTACGGTGTAGCCGTTGGTTTCATTATAAATTTGCGTTGCACACCCGACGTTTTGAATTTTGCATTCTTTAAAAGATTGTATCACACATTTTTAAAAATTAGAAGACAAATTGATAAAATTTTGCATTAATATTTTTCTTTGCTCTGCGCAAATTAATTGTGCAACAGACAGTTGTTTTCCGTAGGGTGGCGGGAATAATCCGAACACCCTAATGTAAACGGAAAGGTTCTGGTAGGATGCAGAAATTTATAAAGTCTCTGACTTTATGTCTTATGATGTTTTCGGTTGTTATATTTTCCGTTGCAGGTTATGCAGAAGCAAGAATACCTGATGAAATAACAACTTACGAGGAAAGAAGACTGAGTACTTCAGGTGTCTTTCACTTTGAAACATCACAAAAGACAGAAAGCAATGAGACTTCTGTAGCAGAAAATTACGAACTGAATGTCAGCCTTTTTAAAATTATACCTCTGAGAAAAACGAAGGTTCATGTGGGCAACAGACGTTATGTAAGTCTCGGAGGAGAAGTAATCGGACTGAAAATGTATTCAAGCGGAGTGTTGGTGATTTCGGTTGAGGATATCCTCACAGAAGAAGGTAAAATTAATCCCGGTAAAAAAGCGGGAATAAAATCAGGGGATATTATCAAAGAAATCAACGGAAAGAAAATAAATTCCAATAAAGATATTTCACAGATTTGTAAGAACAGTAACGGTAAAGAACTCAGAGTTACAATACAACGAAATTCAGAAAAACTGACACTTACGCTTACTACCGTAAAAGAAAAATCAAGCGGTATTTTTAAGGCAGGGTTATGGGTGCGTGACAGCACTGCAGGTATCGGCACAATGACCTTTTATGACAAAGAAACGGGAATTTTTGCATCTCTGGGACATGCTGTTTGCGATGGAGATACAGGCATAATTCTGCCCCTTAGCGAAGGTGAGGCAGTCGGTGCAAAAATTCTCGGCTGTTCACGGGGGACAAAAACTGAAGCCGGTGAACTTTCCGGTGCTTTTACGGCAAAACGGATCGGCCAACTGTATGAAAATAATGAGTGCGGTGTTTACGGAAAACTTGATATTGGTGACGATAATGCTGAATTGCTTCCCGTAGCTACAGCAGGGGAAGTGAGAACGGGCGAAGCACAGATTCTGTGTACCGTGGATGAAAGAGGAAAGCAGTATTATGATGTGGAAATAACAAAAATTCTTGACACACACTCAGAAGAAAAAAACATGACTGTTAAAATTACCGATGAAGAGTTGCTAAAAATCACCGGAGGCATAGTTCAGGGGATGAGCGGAACACCGCTTATACAAAACGGCATGCTTGTAGGTGCTATAACCCATGTTTTTGTAGGTACGCCAAAAGAAGGGTACGCAATTTTTGCGGAGAATATGCTGACTGTTGCAGATGAATTGACGGCAATATCTGAAAAAGCTTCCTGAATTTCATAATGAATTGCCTAAAAAAGAGCCGTTTCGGACTTGTTAATTGTCCGGAACGGCTTTTCTTTAAAATACTTCTTTAATTGTTTCGTTCAGTTCTGCTGATTTGAAAACAGTTTCAATTAATTTAACAAGACGTCTCTGCTGGGCGTGGGTGATAAGCTGTGTTGCTTTGCCCTGAAGAACATCAACAATATTGTCATAATATTCTGTCCAATCGCCCTTTGCGGGTTCTGTAGGATATTCGTCAATGCTGTCATCGGTTCTGGGCGCCATTGTTTTTGTGAGACCTACACCTGCAACAACGGGAACTGCATCCTTGTTTTCCCAGTCTGTAACCATACAGATTTTACCGTTTCCGTCCCAATCGTCAATTTGTGCAGAGCCGTTTTCACCCAACACATACCACAGAGGAAGTTCAATAAAATTGTTGGTTGAAATTTCAATTATCCACTCAACACCGTTGTCGAATTTGAAAAGTGCGGTAAAACCATCGTCAACCTCGTCATTGGTAATGTGAGTGAGAGTTGCATAAACGGAAACAATCTTGTGTTCGCCCATAAGCATAAGCATCTGGTCAAGAAGATGCACACCCCAGTCGTAAACCATACCGCCGCCGGGCTGTCTGTTTCTCCAGTCACCGGGAACACCGCGTGAGCCGTGAACTCTGTGCTCAATACGGAAAATTCTGCCCAGTTTGTTTTCATCATAAAGCTTTTTTACAGTAAGGTAGCAGGGGTCCCAACGTCTGTTCTGATGAACGGTGAAAAGTCTGCCTGTTCTTTCGGAGCATTTAATCATCTCATCAAGCTCTTCTGAAGACATGGTAACGGGTTTTTCGGAAATAACGCCTTTGCCCGCTTGCATTGCACGTATTGCATAATCCTTGTGAAATTCATTTGGAGTTGCAATTGTAATAAAATCAATTCTTTCATCATTAAGAAGCTCTTCTGCACTTGAAAAAGCGTGAAGACCTTTGCTTTCTGCAATTTTATTACGTTCGGGGTTAATATCGTATTCACCGATTATCTCAATATCATCACGCTTGCTGAGTTTTTCGAAATGGTAATTACCCATTCCGCCGTAGCCGATAAGACCCCAACCAAATTTTTCTTTCATCATACCCACCACATTTCGCCTGTAGACTGTGTAATAAGAACACTTTTAAGCATTTCAACTGCTTTTGTAAGGCCTTCGTCCTGACTCATAAGGCTGTCTTCGTGTTCAATGCTGATAGCATAATCGTATCCTACAAGCCTGAGGTTGCTGATGATATCTTTCCAGTAGGATGCATCGTTGCCGTAGCCTACGCTGCGGAAAATCCATGAACGGTTGATTTCGTCACCGTAGGGTTTTGTATCAAGAACACCGTTGATTGCTGTGTTATATTTGTCGATTTTTGTATCCTTAGCGTGGAAGTGGAAAATCGCATCTCCAAGCTTTCTGATAGCTGCAACCGGCTCTATGCCCTGCCAGATAAGATGGCTGGGATCAAAGTTTGCACCAATTTCAGGGCCTACTGCTTCACGGAGTTTAAGGAGTGTTTCTGTGTTATAAACGCAGAAACCGGGATGAAGCTCAAGAGCAATTTTGTTAACACCGTGTGCTTTTGCAAATTCCACAAGATTTTTCCAATAGGGGATGAGAACATCATTCCACTGATAATCGAGAATTTCGCCGAAATCGTTGGGCCAGGGACAAGTTACCCAGTTGGGGTATTTTGCACCCTCCCAGTCACCGGGACAGCCTGAGAATGTGTTAATCTGATTAATACCAAGCTTCTCTGCAAGGAGAATTGTATTACGGATAACTTTGTCAAACTCTGCTGCAATTTCCTTGTTGGGATGAACAGGGTTACCGTGACAGCTCAAAGCACTGATTTCAAGACCGTGCTTATCGAGAGTTGCCTTGAATTCATCAAAAGCCTTCTCGTCATTAAGGAGAATTTCAGGGTTTGCATGGGCATTTCCGGGATATCCGCCGCAACCGATTTCCACCATTTCGATGCCTTTTGATTTGAAATATGCTAATGCTTCGTCAAGTGATTTATTACTGAGAAGTGTTGTAAAAACGCCAAGTTTCATGTTTCTTTGCTCCTTTAATTACAGATTTGCTTTGAAATAAGCCATACTTCTTGTAATGTCTTCAATACCGGTAGGTACGGGGTCGTCATTTTCAAGAACAAGCCATTCAATTCCTGCATCCTTGGCAGCTTTGAAAACTGCAAGAAGGTCATTGTTGCCTTCACCGAGAGCTGTGGGCTTTCTGTCAATGCCGTCTTTGACGTGGAGAAGGATTATTCTGTCTTTGTTTTCTGTGATGTATTTGTAGTTGTCTGCACCGCCACAGAAGCTCCAGTAAGTATCAACCTCAAGATATGCTTTGTCTGCGATAACGTCCATGCAGTATCTGTCACCGAATTTGATTTCATATTCTTCTGTATGGTTGTGATAGTAGAATTTGAGTCCCTCGTCTGCATATTTTTCGTTTGCGTAGCCGTAAACATCATTAAGGATTTTAACATCCTCTTCTGTTGAATGAGGTGCACCGCCGATGCCGATATATTTCATGCCGAGAGCCTTTGCAATTTTAACGGTTTCTTCAAGCTTGTCTGCCTTCAGGTCATCAAGTCCCATGTGGCATCCTACTGCTGTGAGACCCAGTTCATCAAGTCTTGCTTTGATAACCTCAGGCTCCAGACCTGCATACCCTGCAAATTCAACGCCGTCAAAGCCAAGTTCTTTTACCTTACCGAGAATTTCAAGGAATTCTTCACCGTTTGTATAGTCGTGTCTGAGTGAATAGAGCTGTACCGCAAGTTTCATGCTGTATTTACCTCCTTATGCAAGGTAAACAGGCTTGCCTGTTTTAGCTGATTCGTAGATTGCTTCAAGAATCTGAGTAACAACAATTGCCTCTTCGGGCTTTGTGTTAACCTCAGTGTCGTTGATAACAGCGTCAATCCAAAGACGTGCTTCAAGCTCTGAGGGATCCATCTTTTCACCGTCATAGAAGGCTACGCCACCTGCATTGAAGTCAGGAGTTTCAACAACCTGACGGTTGTTTTTAACGTAGTTAAGGTCAAGTTCATCAAGCATGTCAGCGCCGCCCTTTGTACCGCAAAGAGTAGTTGCAGCTTCAATGGGATTTCTGATGTTAAGTGCCCAGCTTGATTCAAGAACGATTGTTGCACCGTTTTCCATAACAACAAATCCGAAAGCTGAATCTTCAACTGTGAATTTTTCGGGATCCCAATCGCCCCATGCGTTTGCAGTACCTTTCTGCTGACCGAGTTTTTTGTATGTAGTACCTACAACCATTCTGGGTTTGTAGTTATCCATCATCCAGAGAGTCAGGTCAAGTGCATGTGTGCCGATATCAATAAGAGGGCCTCCGCCCTGTTCATATTCGTTGAGGAAAACACCCCATGTAGGAACTGCACGTCTTCTGAGAGCGTGAGCCTTTGCAAAGTAGATTTCACCCAGTTCACCGTTTTTGCAGCACTCTTTGAGGTAAATAGAGTCAGCTCTGCAACGTGACTGATAACCGATTGTAAGCTTTTTGCCTGTTCTCTGAGCTGCTTCAAGCATCTTCTGAGCTTCAGCGTAAGTTTTAGCCATGGGTTTTTCACACATTACATGTTTGCCTGATTCAAGAGAGTCAACTGTAATAAAGCTGTGTGAACGGTTGGGTGTGCAGACATGAACAACATCAATTGTTTCGTCCTTGAGAAGTTCCTTGTAGTCTGTGTAAACCTTAGCATCCTCTGTACCGAACTTCTTTGCAGCTTCAATTGCCTTTTCTTCAATGATGTCGCAGAAAGCAACCATTTCAACTTTGTCTGAAAGTTTCTGCAAAGCAGGCATGTGCTTTCCGTTAGCGATGCCGCCACAACCGATAATACCGACTTTTAATTTCTTTTCCATGTTTTAAAACCTCCAAATGGGGAAAAGGAATTACCTTTTCCATATTTATGTTAATGATACCACAATGACATGATTTTGCAATAGTTTTTTGATAAATTCTACTAAATTTTTTATATTTTCTTGTTACTGTGTAGTTGATATGGTATAATCAAAAAGGTGAATAAAATGAGAAGAATTGATTATACTATCACAAGTGAATTTAATGGTGACAAGGTGTTATGGTATCTGAGAGGTCAGGCAAAGCTCTCGGCCAGACTTGTTGCGTCTCTGAAAACTATTCCAGAGGGTATTCTTCTTAACGGTGAGCATATAAGGACAATTGACAGAATACATACGGGAGATGTTCTCACAGTTAATATTCCCGAGGGTGAAAGTACTGCCGAAGCAAGAGAAGGTGAGCTTCAGGTTGTGTATGAGGATGAAGACCTGCTTATTGTGAATAAAAATCCTTTTATTGCAGTTCATCCCACACATAACCATCAGGGAGATACACTTGCAAATGTAGTGGCAGGTTATCTGATTTCAAAAGGAAAATCCGCAGTTTTCAGGGCTGTAGGAAGACTTGATAAAGGTACTTCAGGGCTTATGATGATGGCTCTCAACGGTTATGCTGCATCAAGGCTTTCGGAAAATGGTGTGGAAAAGGAATATCTTGCAATTGCTGAGGGTGAATATACTGAGTCGGGTACAATTGATAAACCTATTTACAGACCTGACCCTATGAAAACACTACGTGCCACGGGTGAACACGGTGACAGAGCAGTAACGCACTACACTCCCGTAGTAACCGATGGTGAAAGAACACTCCTGAGAATACGCCTTGAAACAGGCAGAACACATCAGATAAGAGTTCATTTTGCATCAAAGGGAACACCTCTTGCAGGTGACAGCATGTACGGTAAGGCAGATGAAGAAATTTCGCGTCAGGCTCTCCATTGTGCAAAAATGACTTTTACCCATCCCGTAACAGGAAAAGAAATTTCCGTGGAAGCACCTATGTACGGGGATATGGAAAAAATCTATGAAAAAATTTGTGAAAATGCAAAAAAATGATGTTTTTACAAACACTAAATATTGATAAGAAACAGAAGTGTTACAATTTCCAATATTTGGTTACAAAGAAATTACAGTTAGTGATTTTGGCAATTTATTTTTCAAAAAAGACTTTATTTTTACGAGATATAGTGTTATAATAACTTAGCGCGACTATAGGCGTGTTGCGGGACTTGGAAAAAGTCTTACAAATGTAAACATTTCAGAATTTTCTAATACAACATATAGAGCCACGATTTTTAAAAACATTACTGCGTGGCAATACATAGAACGATATGTTCACGCAGATATGAAGGAGAGTGTAAAGACTTGGAGAAAATCGTAATTAACGGCGGAAATGAACTCTACGGAGAAATCGATATAAACGGTGCAAAGAATGCAGCTCTTGCTATTTTACCTGCTACAATCCTTGCACAGGATGTCTGCAGAATTGAAAATTTACCCGATATCAGTGACGTAAAGCTTATGGTTGATATACTGTCACTTCTCGGTGCACAGATAAAATATATCAACAGAAGTACACTTGAAATTGATACACGTTTTGTATCTTCATGCGAAGTGCCTTATGACTATGCAAAGCAGATGAGAGCATCTTACTACTTTATCGGTGCACTTTTGGCAAGATTTGGCAAAGCACAGGTTGCAATGCCCGGCGGATGCTTCTTCGGAGTACGTCCTATTGACCAGCATATAAAGGGCTTTGAAGCACTTGGCTGTACAGTGAACATTGAAAACGCAATTGTTGATGCATCGGTTGACGGCAATATGTACGGAAGTTCAATTTATATGGACGTTGTATCTGTAGGTGCAACAATGAACATTATGCTGGCGGCTGTAAAAGCAAGAGGTCTTACAATCATTGAAAATGCAGCAAAAGAGCCTCATATTGTTGACCTTGCAAACTTCCTCAACACAATGGGTGCTGATGTCAGAGGTGCAGGTACAGACGTTATTAAAATCAGAGGTGTAGAGGAGCTTCACGGCTGCACTTATTCTGTTGTTCCTGACCAGATTGAAGCAGGAACCTACATGGTAGCAGCAGCTGCTGCAGGCGGTAACGTGCTTATCAACCATGTTATTCCCAAACACCTTGAATCTATAACTTCAAAGCTTGAAGAATGCGGTGTTATTGTTGAGGAATATGACGAAGCAGTCAGAATTATCAGCAATAAGAGACCTAAGAAATGTAATGTAAAAACAATGCCTCATCCCGGTTTCCCCACAGATATGCAGCCTCAGATGGCAGTTCTGCTGACATTGGCTGACGGGACAAGCATTATTTCAGAAAGTGTATGGGACAGCCGTTTCCGTTATATTGAACAGTTGCTTCGCTTCGGGGCAAAGGTTCAGGTCAACGGTAATCTTGCAGTAATTGAAGGCGTTGAAAAGCTTAAAGGTGCTCCCGTAAAAGCAACTGACCTGAGAGCAGGTGCTGCAATGATTATTGCAGGTCTCTGTGCAGAGGGACAGACTGAAATTGAGGATATCAAATATATCGACAGAGGTTACGAAGACGTTGTTAAAAAGCTTCAGGGCGTAGGTGCTGATATAAAACGCATTGAAGTCAGAGAACCTCAGTCAGCAATTCATGCAGGTTAATTTAATTAATCAATCCCACAATTCGTTGTGGGATTGATTATTTCCGGAGGAATAATTTTGGCAAGATTCTGTTCTCTTTATTCATCATCAAACGGTAACAGTACATATCTGGGAATGGCTGAAGCAGGTGTGCTTGTTGATGTTGGTGTTTCTTATAAAAAACTGAAGGAAGCAAGTGACTTTCAGGGAATTGACCTTGAAAGTGTGAAAGGTGTTTTTATAACTCACGAGCATTCAGACCACGTAAAGGGCTTGAAAACCTTTCTTTCAAAGCATAAAGTTCCTGTTTTTTCGTCTGCAAGTACACTTGAAATTCTTTTGTCAAAGGACTGTATTCCCGCAGGATGTGAGTGTGTTGAAATTAACGGAGAAAAAGAAATATGCGGAATTTCCGTAAAATCCTTCCGCACTTCCCACGATACACCTGAAAGCAGGGGATATAAGTTCATTCTCCCTGATGAAAGGCAGATTTCGGTCTGTACAGACCTTGGTTACATGAGTGACGAGGTTTTTGAGGGTATCAGGAAAAGTGACCTTGTGCTTCTTGAATCCAACCACGACCTTGAAATGCTGAAATTCGGTCCGTACCCATTTGAACTGAAAAAACGTATTATGTCAGACCACGGACATCTTTCCAACGAAGCATGTGCAGAGACGGCAGCAAAGCTTCTGTCCTCAGGCACAACCCGTTTTGTTTTAGGACATCTCAGTCACGAAAACAACACTCCTGATAAAGCCTATGCAGAGACTTTCACAAAGCTTGACATGGCAGGAGCAAGAATAAACATAGATTATACTCTCACCGTTGCAGGTGATAAAAATAAGATGATAAGGCTTTAACGCCGACACCACATAAGGCAGTATTTCTTTAAAATGTGAACTTACGGCACAATAATGCGTTAAAACCCACCGATACGCGATAGCGTTATCAGTGGGTTTCGCCTTTTCTTGTACACGCAATTTCACATTTTAAAGTGCTACGCAGTTTCGTAGAAAAGCAAAATTGCTTGAATTGAAGCCAAAAATGCAGCAAGGCTGCCGCCTTGCGAGGCTTTTGGTGATAATACAAGGAATTTTGTTCGAGAAACAAAAACT
Organism: Clostridia bacterium; assembly: GCA_017520635.1. Classification (GTDB taxonomy): domain Bacteria; phylum Bacillota; class Clostridia; order Oscillospirales; family Acutalibacteraceae; genus SIG575. The sequence continues at coordinate 659 of JAFXFI010000057.1, read as the reverse complement.
TCCTTATGTAGTGCCGGCGAAAGCCTTGTCATCTTTTTTTGTCTGTGACCGATTTTGCCATTTTGAGATCCTTCGCTGCGCTCAAGGATGACAACAAAATGGCAAGGTGAGATGTCGGAATCGCAGATTTTTACAGAGGGGATTTTTCACTGAAAATTATTGACTTTTTCTGTAATTATGATATATTTAAGGAGACCTCTAAAAACCCCTTGCACGAATCTACGTTTGCTCTTTTCCCGTCATATGCACTAAAATTTCTTGTTAATGCGACAGCATAAACTTCAAATTTTTAGCACATCTTTTTAGCACATCTGACGAGAAAATATCTAAACGTATTTTGCACGACAGGTTTTTAGAAGTCCCCTTAATTAATCAAAAACGGAGGTGTTTTTTATGATTTTTGATACTTTGAAAAACATGAATTACTATGTAAAGATGATGCCCCAGCTTGAAGAAATTCAGAAATTTCTCCTTGACTATATGAAGGGCGAAATGACAATGGAAAGAATTGACCTTGACGGTGACAACCTTTTTGCGTCTCCTGCAACTTATGTTCCAAAGGACCATGAAGGTGCAGAATACGAATCTCCCGTAAAATATGCTGATGTTCAGGTTGTACTTAAAGGTAAAGAATATATCGGCGTTACTCCTCTTGACAC
>JAFXFI010000056.1 GCA_017520635.1 Clostridia bacterium | reverse complement strand
TATGGAACATCTGCAATAACCACATTATGGATGCGGGAGAATACGGAATAAAAAGCACGCTTGAAATTGCAAGAGAAAACGGTGTACAGACAATCGGTGCAGGAATGAATATTCACGAAGCAAGAAAGCCTGTTATTCTTGATGAAGCAGGTGGTATCGGAATGTTCGGTGTAGGCTATCAGAGAGCCTGCAGAAAAGCCGATGAAAATAAAGCCGGTTGCTACAGCTGGAGTGACCTCGATGAAATTCAGAATACTATAAATGAAATAAAGAAAACCTGCCGTTGGTGTGTTGTTGTAGCGCATGCAGGTGAAGAATTTACTCCTCTTCCTTCACCTTATACAAGAGAACGTTACCATAAATATCTTGAAATGGGAGCTGATGTTGTGGTTTCACATCACCCCCATGTTCCTATGAATTATGAAACTGTAGGCGAAAAAGTCATTTTCTATTCGTTGGGTAATTTCATCTTCGATACAGACTATCAGCGCTCGCAGTTCGGTACTGAACTTGGTCTGCTTGTAAAGCTTGATTTCACAGAAGAAAAATTTACTTGGGAAGCAATGGGCCTTGAAATCATCCGTGGAGAAGAGCGCGTAGTAAAAGCAGATTTGCCGAGAATTTTCGTTGATGTTCAGGAAGAAGATTTTAAACTTCTTTCTCCGCTTTCAGCAAAAATGCATATCAATGCTACAAAAAGACAGATGACATATCTTAATCCTTCACTTTTCAAAGATGCAACAGAAGAAGAATGGACAGAGCATTTCCGTGAACCGCTGAGAACAGGCCGTGTTCCCGGAGAAACTCTCGACTTTTTCATCCTTGTCCCTTTAGCAAAAGAAGCCGAAAAGGGAGAATGGAAAAAAAGCAAGCTTGAAGATGTGAAAAATTATATTCTCGAACAGATGTAAGATAATTGCATAAATTATAATTTAGCGGTATACTTAACAGACTCCCCTTGAAAAATGCAAGGGGAGTTTTAGCTTTACTGACGAAGGATTTTTCGTTGAAAATTCTTGACGGTAAATGAATTTAATGATAAAATGATAACAGAATAATAAAAAAACAGACCGCAATACCCCCCTATTCGGGATATTGCGGATTTCCCGCGTTGAGGTGAAAAAGATGTCCTGCTTTTCAGAAATAATGCTTCAAAATGAAGAATATGCAAAGTTCTCCCATGCACTCTCAAAAAACAGAGTTCCTATGGGAGCGTTAGGTCTTTCTCAGATAAATAAGGCACACCTTATTCACACCCTTTCAGAGGAAAGCAAAAAATGTATTGCTGTAACTCCCGATGAAGCAACAGCCAGAAGACTTGCAGAAGATATTTCTGCTATGGGAAGCCGTGCACTTGTTTTTCCCGCAAGAGATTTTTCTTTCAGCGTTTCTGAGGGTCAGTCAAGGGAATATGAGCATGTAAGACTTGGTACGCTTTCTTCAATAATCAGAGGTGATTTTGATGTTGTAACCTGCAGTATTGAAGCTTTTATGCAGTTTACAATGCCTCCCGAAGAATTGTCTGAGAGAACGTGCACTCTTGTCAGCGGTGAAGATTTTCCCCTTGACAAAGCAGTTGAAGTTCTCATAAAAGCAGGATATGTAAGAAGCCCTCAGGTTGACGGCTCAGGTCAGTTTTCTGTACGTGGCGGTATACTTGACGTGTTTCCTCCTCATACGGAAAATCCCGTGAGAATTGAATTCTGGGGTGACACAGTTGACCTTATTTCTTCCTTTGAGGCAGAAAGTCAGAGAAGAACCGATAACCTTGATGAAATTGAAATTACTCCTGCAACTGAAATAATTTTTGATAGTTTTCATGAGCTGAAAAAGAGACTTTCAGATTTTATAACAACAGTAAAGGGCAAAGGCTCACAGAAGGCAAAAGCATCACTTAATGCAGATATAGAAAAGCTTTCAAACGAGGTCAGAGTTTCGTCTCTCGACAGATATCTTCCTCTTGCTTACTCTTATCTTGCAACGGTTATGGACTATTGCAGTAAGGATACAGTCCTCTGTGTCTGCGACAGTGCAGGTGTAAAAGAAAAAGGAGAAGCATGCATAAAGCTTCTGAATGAAGAGATTTCAGCATGCTTTGAAGAGGGCATACTCTGCAAAGGTATTGATAAATTTTCTCTCCAGTGGTCGGAAGTTCTCGGCGTTTTCGGCAAAAATAAAACAGTTTACCTTGATAATCTTCCGAGGGGTAGCTTTGACACGCCCGTTAAAGAGCTTGTCAATTTCACAGCACTTCAGCAGAATTTATGGAATGGCTCTGTAGGGGTGCTTACAGATGATATTCTTTCTTTTAAAAATAAAAAAGATAAAACCTGCGTGGTCATGGCAGGTACTGAAAAAGCAGCAAAAGCCCTCTGCGATGACCTTGAAAAAGAAGGCTTCAATGCGATTTTTTTCGGTAAGAAGCCTGAAAAATTCCAGACGGGTTATGTGAACATTATTGAAGGCTCTCTGAGTGCCGGCATGGAATATCCTCATCAAAAATTCAGGCTTGTGTCTTACGGCAGAAGAACTGCTCCTAAGAAAGTCACGAAGCACAAAAACTATAAACCGTCAAATGCTTTCCACAGTCTTGAAGAAATGCGTAAGGGTGACTATATCGTCCATTCGATGCACGGTATCGGTATTTTCGAAGGAATTACTCAGTTGGAAGCAAACGGTGCTACAAAGGATTACATTAAAATCCGTTACGATAAAGGGGATATACTCTATATCCCCGTAACTCAGCTTGACCATGTTGCAAAATATATCGGCCCGAGAAGTGAAACAAACTCGGTAAAACTCAATAAGCTTGGCAGTGACAAATGGCAGAAAACGAAAAGCCGTGTAAAATCAGCTGTCAGAGATATGGCTGATGACCTGATAAAGCTCTATTCAAAAAGACTTAATATTCAGGGGTTTGCATTTTCTCCCGATATTGATATGCAGAGCGATTTTGAAAGACGTTTTGAATTTGACGAAACTGATGACCAGCTCAGATGTATTGACGAGATTAAAAATGACATGGAAAAACCTCATCCCATGGACAGACTTCTCTGCGGTGATGTAGGTTTCGGAAAAACCGAAGTTGCTCTCAGAGGTGTTTTTAAATGTATTGCAGACGGAAAACAATGTGCAATACTTGTGCCCACAACAATTCTCGCGCTTCAGCATTATCAGACAATTCAGAAAAGATTTGAAGGCTTCCCCGTGGAAAGTGCAATGCTTTCACGTTTCTGTACAACTAAACAACAGGCAGAAATTGTGAAAAACTTAAAAAGAGGCAGTATTGACATTGTTGTGGGAACACACAAGCTTCTTTCAAAAAAGCTTGAATTCAAGGATTTAGGACTTGTTATTATAGATGAAGAACAGCGTTTCGGTGTGGCACAAAAAGAAAAACTGAAAGAGCGTTTTCCAAATGTTGACGTGCTCACACTTTCTGCAACACCTATTCCCAGAACTCTCAATATGGCAATGACAGGCATCCGTGACATGAGTATTATTGAGGAAGCACCTCTTGACAGACATCCTGTTCAGACTTATGTTATTGAACACAATATGGAAGTCCTTGTTCAGGCAATGGAAAAGGAACTCAGACGTGGAGGTCAGGTTTATTACCTATATAATAAAGTTGAGTCAATTGACAGAAAAGCAAGTGAAATCAAAGAACTTCTCCCTGATGCACGTGTGGCAGTAGGTCACGGAAAAATGAGCGAAGAAGAACTTTCCGATGTGTGGAAAAGTCTCATTGAGGGTGAAACAGACATTCTTGTCTGTACAACTATTATTGAAACAGGTGTGGACGTTCCTAATGCAAACACGCTTATTATTGAAGATGCAGACAGAATGGGACTTGCACAGCTTCATCAGATAAGAGGACGTGTTGGCAGAAGCTCACGAAGAGCAAGTGCATATTTCACATTCACAAGAGGAAAACAGCTTTCCGAAATTGCAGACAGACGTCTTTCTGCAATACGTGAATTTACGGAATTCGGTTCAGGCTTCAGAATTGCAATGCGTGACCTTGAACTGAGAGGTGCAGGTAATGTTTTGGGTGCTCAACAGCACGGACACATGGAGGCAGTAGGCTATGATATGTACCTTAAACTCCTTGCAGAGGCTGTAGGCGAAGAAAAAGGTGAGGAAGTTAAAGACTCATCAAAAGACTGTCTCATTGACCTGCACATTGATGCAAATATTCCCAAAAATTATATTGAGAATGTGCCTCACCGTCTTGCAATGTACAGAAGAATTGCTGATATCCGCACTCAGGAAGATGCAGATGATGTGGTAGATGAACTTGTTGACCGCTTCGGCGAACCTCCGAAAAGCGTTATGGGACTTATTGATATTGCACTTTTACGTGCAGCAGCGGTACAAAACGGAATTACGGAAATCGGACAGACAAAGGACAGACTTCTCCTTTACAGTGATATCCTTGATATGAAAAAAATCGCAGCACTCTCAAATGCAATGAGAGGCAGAATTACCGTTGCAACGTCACCGAGAACACATTTTAAGGTGAAGCTTATTGACGGTCAGTCACAGACAGATGCTCTCAAGCAGACCATGGCACTTTTATTGCTGGCTGATAAAAAAGCAGAAGAAAATAATTTATAATATTGGGAGAAAGTAAATATCATACTTATTCCTTTGGTGGATATACGGTAAAGTTACAGTAAAATCTTAAATGACTCACCACAAAAAAGGCTCCCCTTGAAAATGCAAGGGGAGCTGTCGTTTTCGCAAGAAAAAGACTGAGGGGATTTTTCGTTTAAATTCCGTTTTTGTCAAACTGAAGAACTGTTTCAAGTGCGATTTTAAAACCGGCTGTAATTGCCTCTTCATCAAGGATGTCTGCTGTGTCAAGACGGGTGTGATAATATCTTGCGGGTGTGGGGTCCATTGCAACAAAGCTTGCTGCAGGAATACCTTCCTGTGAAAACGCAGCAGCATCGGTTGAACCGAGGTCGATTGTGCCCATATCCACATTATCAAAACCTACGTTGTGGGCACTTGTCTTTATAAGGTCTGCAACACGTTTATCGTTTTTTACCGTTCCGTTCATGTCACCGAGAATGATTTTCATGAAATCAATGTCATGCACTGTGTCAATTGCAACTGCAATTGTTTCAATATTTTTATCGGTGAATTCTTCTTTGTGTCTTTTTGCAAAATCCTTTGAACCTCTCAGTCCGCATTCTTCACCGCCTACAAGTGAAATAATGATTTCTGTATTTTCGAGGTTTATGTTGTTGTCTTTGAGATACTTTGCAACTGCAAGTGATATGTAACATCCTGTCATGTTGTCGTTTGCACCTGTTACGGGCTTTTTGAAATTACAGAAGAAAAGTGCTGCAATAAGGAAAGGAATCATACAGAGCATAAGTATTGCGAAAACCGTAACAGCTATGTTTGACTGAGAAAAAACAAAAGTTAAATTCAGAAGTCCGTCTGAAACAAGTGCTGTAATACATCCTGCAAGTGAAATTACAATAGAGAGAACTGCCGAAACTATAATTGTTGCAACTGCAGGTCTTCCGCCGTAATATGTATAAGTCCATTCAAAAGCTGAGTCTGTGTGACCGCAGAGGATAATTCTCTTTTTTGTTTCCCCTGATGATTTTATTTTTCCTATAACGTTTGCAGTATCCTTCTTTTTAAAAAACACATCAAGCGTTTTCTTGTAGAAGAAAAATTCGCTTACAATAAAAAAAACGGTGATTAATGTAAGTGCCAGAGAAATTACGGGCATTCCGAAAAGGAAAAGGATTGCAGCGGTAATCATAAGTACTGCGCCAACGGATACCCATGACATGAATGCTTTGTCAGAGCATTTAAAATCTTCTGTCCATGTCTCGTCACAGATTTCCTTTGTATCTTTCAAAAAGAATTTTCTTGCCTTTTTGTCGCCCTCACTGCATGCAGGTCTGGGTCCGCATTTTTCTGTAACCTCAGTTATTCTTTCAATTACGTATTGTGTGTACTGTCCGACATCTGAAAAAGACATCTTAAATCATACCCTTCTTATATCTTAAAAAAGCATTTTAAATATTCTACAATAATTTTATATTATCTGTCAATACGGATACACCAAAAATATTGCATTATTTACACTTTTTGCAATATAATGTTTGACTTTTATATTCAATTTTGATAGAATATAATGGATAATATGTGTGTACTTTTGTAAACAGCAATTCAATATGTCTGAAATACAATATCTCACGCGCATTCGTGAATTTTTTCTCTTTGATATACGACAGTATACCTGCAGAGAAGAAAATCCCGACTGTACGCAATCTATTGCATTACAGATGCAAAGCAGTTTTGAAAGTGGAAATTTTTGTCATAACAAGGCAAAAGACTGCAGAAATACGAGGCTATTTCAAAGGCTTTTAACGATGTTATGGCGAAAATATACCTTTCAAAACCATATTTAATTACTGTTTGCAAAAGTATAGCACCAAGGAGGAATTATTTTGACAGATTCAAGAACACTGGCTTACATAAATATGTTTGCTGTTTTAGGTTCTCTTGAAAATCTTTGCGAACTCAGTGAAGAGGCAAGAAATCTTGTAAAAACAACAAAGCCTGTGTCAATCGGCTTTGAAGTAAAGGGTGGTCCCTCTGCTACTCTTACTTTCAATGACGGAAAATGCACAGTAAAAGAAGGAACTGACGGTTGTAACGTTAAGCTTCCTTTCTCATCATGTGAAAAATTCAACGGTCTTATTGACGGAACAGTTACTCCAATTCCCTCAAAAGGCTTTACTAAGATTTCATTTCTTCTCAAACAGTTTACTCCTCTCACAGACATGCTTTCAAAGTATATGCGTCCCACAGAGGAAGACCTGAAAGACGAAGCGTTTTTTGAAATCAGCACAAAGCTTCTTTTCTATACAATCTCAGTTGCTATTTCTCAGATAGCAAACCACGATGAAATAGGAAAGTTCAGTGCCCGTCATATTCCTGACGGTGTTGTAAAAATGTCAATCGCAGGCGGTCCTGCAGCAGGTATTGAAGTTAAGAATCATGTTCTTAAAACTACTAAAGAAAATCCCGAGAAATTCCGTGCACTTATGGAATTCGGTTCAATGAAGCTTGCTCATGACCTCTTTGACGGCAAAGTCAACGCAGTTGCAAAAGTAGGCGAAGGTGAAATTGCAATGCGCGGTATGATTAATATGATTGATAACATCAATAGAATTCTTGACAGAGTTGCACTCTATCTTGCATAAGGGGGAATTTACAATGGCTTTTAAAATCAATGACTATACAAAAAGTAACGAGCTTTTCAAAAGAGCAACAAAGGTAATCCCCTCGGGTGTTTACGGACATCTCGGTCCTGCTGAAGGTAACTTCATTCCTGTCAGCGCATGGCCTTTCTTCTCAGAAAGAGCAGAAGGTGCTTACTTCTGGGATGTTGACGGAAACAGGTTTATTGACTACATGTGTGCTTACGGTCCCAACATTTTAGGCTACAATGACCCTGATGTTGATGCAGCAGCATTGGAACAGATAAAGCTTGGTAACTGTACAACATCTCCTTCATACAAAATGGTTGAGCTTGCAGAGCTTCTTGTTGACACAGTAAACTGTGCTGACTGGGCATTTTTCGCAAAGAATGGTAACGATGCAACATCATGTGCGGTTCTTGCTGCAAGAAATGCAACTCACCGTAAAAAGATTATTTTCGTAAACGGTTTCTATCACGGCGTTTCTGCATGGACTCAGAAAATTGACTATCCCGGTGTTCTTCCCGAGGATGTTGCAAACAACCTTTATGTTGACTGGAACGATATTGCAGGTCTTGAAAAAGTAATTGCTGAAAACAAGGGCGAAATTGCTGCTTTCATTTCAACACCTTACATGCACGGTAACTATAAAGATAACGAGCTTCCTGCAGACGGATACTGGCAGAAGGTACGTGAAATCTGTACAAGAGAAGGCATTGTTCTTATTGTTGATGACGTACGTGCAGGTTGGAGACTCGACCTTAAAGGCTCTGACCACTATTACGGCTTTGAAGCAGACCTTATCTGCTTCTGCAAAGCACTTGCAAACGGATGGAATGTTTCTGCAATCTGCGGTAAGGAATGGCTCAAGGATGCAGTCAGCGGTCTTTCTTATACAGGCTCTTACTGGATGAGTGCTGTTCCTTTTGCAGCAGCAATCAGAAACATCAATAAGCTTAAAGAAATTGATGCTCCGAAGCTTCTCAGAGAAAAATCTGTTAAACTTCTTGACGGTCTTAAAAGTGCAGCAGACAACAACGGTTTCAACCTTGTTGTATCGGGTGAACCCTCACTCTTCTATTTGAGAATTGCAAATGACGACAGCATGATGATTCATCAGGACTGGATTGCGGAAATGGTTAAACGCGGAATTTTCCTCGCAGGCCACCACAACCACTTCATGAACGCTGCTGTTTCAGACGAGGATATCAAGCATACTATTGAAGTTGCAGATGAAGCATTCAAAGTTACAAAGAAAATGCACCCCGAAGCATTTTAAATAAAATTTTAAAGCAGGGAGGAAAACAAAATGCCATTATCAAAAACAGAATGGTTGGCTCTCGAAAAGAAAGCCCATGAACTGCGTAACCTCTGCCTTGACACAACTTACTGGGCAGGCAGCGGTCATATCGGCGGCGGTATGAGCGTTATGGATATGATGACAGTTCTCTACCACAAATATCTTAACATTAAGGTCGAAGACCCCAACTGGGAAGACAGAGACCGTTTCATTTTAAGTAAAGGTCACTCAGGCATCGCCTTTGCACCTGTGCTTGTTGACAAAGGCTTCAATGACCCTGAGCAGCTTAAAACCTTCAACCTTTCAAACTCAAAAATGGGTATACATCTTGATGCCAACAAAGTTGTAGGTGTTGACGCTTCAACAGGCTCACTCGGTCACGGTCTTTCAATTGCCCTCGGTACTGCACTTGCAGCAAGAGTTCTCGGCAAAGATTATAAAACATATTGTATCCTCGGTGACGGTGAATGTGACGAGGGCTCAAACTGGGAAGCAGCAATGGCAATTGCTCACTACAATGCAACAAACGTAATTTCTTTCGTTGACCGTAACAAGTGTATGATTGACGGACGTACGGAAGATGTTATGAAGCTTGAACCCTTTGCTGACAAATGGCGTGCATTTGGCTTCATTGTAAAAGAAGTTGACGGACATAACATCAGTGAACTCTGTGATGCTATTGATTTTGCGCTCAATGACCCTGAAAAACCTGTTATGATTATTGCAAATACAGTAAAAGGTGAAGGCATTGACTTCATGGCAGACGATTATCATTGGCATTACGGTGCAATTGACGAAGCAAAATACAATCAGGCTAAAGCAAGCCTTGAAAAATATTACGCACAGCGTGTAGCACGTGCAGAGAAGGAGGGCGTATAATTATGGCAGGCGGAATTTCATATACAGCTCTTGAATCAACAGAACTCTCAACAGCCGAGATTTATGGTCAGACTCTCGTTGAACTTGGTAAAGAACACCCTGAAATCGTTGGTCTTACAGCTGACCTTGGCGGTTCAACAAAAATCGGTGCATTCGGAAAAGTTTTCCCTGACCGTTTCTTCAACGTAGGTATTGCTGAACAGAACATGTTCGGTATTGCAGCAGGTATGGCAAAGGCAGGTCTTGTACCTTTCCTTTCAACATTCTCAGTTTTCGCATCTCTGAGAAGTGCTGATCAGCTTCACACAGACATCTGCTATCAGAATGTAAATGCAAAAATTATTGCAACACATTCAGGTACATCTTTCGGTCAGGCAGGTTCAACTCACCATGTTATCTGTGACCTTGCAGTTGTACGCTCAATGCCCAACATCACACTTATCTGTCCTGCAGACGGTGTTGAAACTGCAGAAGCAGTCATGGCTGCTTACGAAAACCCCGGTCCATACTATATCAGAATCAACCGTGGTTTTGACCGTGTTCTTTACGGTAAAGATTATCCCCGTGAATATAAGTTCGAAGTAGGCAAGGCTATCGAAGTAAACCCCGGTACAGACATCACAGTTATCGCATGTGGTTCATGTGTGTTCCAGGCTTATCAGGCAGCAAAATTCCTTGAAAATGCAGATGGACTCAAGGTTCGTGTTCTTGATATGCATACTATCAAACCTATTGATAAGGAAGCAATCATCAAGGCTGTTCAGGATACACGCCGTATTATCACAGTTGAAGACCATAATGTTATCGGTGGTCTCGGTTCAGCAGTAGCAGAAGTTATGGCTGAGGCAGGTAAAGGCTGTGCATTCACACGTCTTGGTATTCAGGATGAATTTGCACCTATCGGTCTTCACGAAGATATTATGTCAAATCTCGGTATTGACTGTAACGGTATTATCAATGCGGTACGTGAAGCAATGAACAAAGATTTTGAAGAGGACGACAACTGGGACGACGAAGTTTAATTTTTAAACTTCTTACTCTCACAGAAAGGAATGATTCACTATGACAAATGAAGTCGTATTGACAAATAAAATATTTCTTAGTGCTGTTCTGCCTCTTTTAAAGGTTATTGCAAACGATGTTCCCTCACTTAAAAAGAAGTTTGAGGGTATGAACGCAGTATTTCAGGTAAGTGCACTTGACCCCAACGTTGAGGGTGGAAAAGTAGGCACATATTTTGAAGTTGTTGACGGTGAATGGACAGTAAAAAATGACCAGGTTGCAGAAAAACCCGATGTTGACCTTGAGTTTAAAACTCTTGAAGCAATGAACGGTTTCTTTAAAGGTAAAATCGGTCCTGCAACACTTCCGAAAATGAAAGGTGCTCTTAAAAAGACAAAGGTTTTCATGGCACTTCTCATGACACTCCTTAAAATGTCATCACTTCTCACAGCAAAAGCTGCACCTGATAAAGAAGAGGATAAACTCCTTATGGTAAAATGCTTCTTCTATCTCCTCTCAGCAGGTATCAGTCAGCTTAATAAACAGGGACATGAAGCAATTCATGAGTGGACAAGTAAAAGCCCTGACAGAGTTTATGCATGGGCAGTTGACGGATATCCTGAAGTCTCAGCTTACCTTCGCGTGAAAGCAGGTAAGTCACGCTCAGGCAGAGGTGAATATAAGAGAGCAATGCCTTTCTTTACAATGCGTTTTGACTCTCTTGACAGTGCTCTCGGCATTCTTCTTTCAACAGACGATATGCTGGACTCAACCAAGAAAGGTAAGCTCATCATGGACGGTGCTCCCGAATTCGGTGCACAGATTGGTGAATATATGCTCACAGTTGCAGCTTACGCACAGTAAAAATCGCCGATAAAACGGCAAGAACATTTTTGAGTTTTATTAAACTTTAAAGTTAAATGAATTTGGCAGGTTTTTCCCTTCGGAGTACCTTTGTACACCGTCAGGAAAAAACCTGCCATCTTTACGCTTTCTCGGCGATTTTAAGTTTGCAACGATTTAGGAAAACGGGGGATTTTTTAGGTAAGAAGTAATAAGTAAGAGTGAATAAGTTTGGGTCTGCGATTATATAATAAAACCAACGACTACACCATAGGGAAGCCCCTTGCGGTCTTCCGTAAAATTGCATAAAACTAACGGCTTGTCGAGGACGCCAAGCCCTACGAAAATTAATTGAAATATCCAGATAAATTATATGCTGAATTATAATTTAACATTGAAGTTGAGTCTGAGGCTCCCCTTGAAAATGCAAGGGTAGCTGTCATTTTTGTAAGAAAATGACTGAGGGGATTTTTCATTTAGATTTCCTCACATAGTCTTGCCAATTCTTCCATTGTCAGTTTTTCTGCACGGACATTTGCATCAAGACCTGCTCGTTCAATTGCTGAAATTACTTCTGCTTTGGAAAGCCCCATTCCTGAGGAAATTCCGTTTGCTGCTGTTTTTCTTCTCTGTGAAAATGCACTTTTCACAAGGGAGAAAAATTTCTTTTCGTCAGAAACTTCAATAGGTGGCTTTTCTCTTATTTTTAGTTTCATAACTGCACTGTCAACTTTTGGTGAGGGCATGAATGAACCCTTTGAAACTCCGAATAACTTTTCGGCTTCAGCGTAATAATTAACAGCAACAGTAACTGCACCTGATTCACGTGAACCTACTTCTGCACATAGTCTGTCTGCGGCTTCTTTCTGTACCATAACGGTCATGTTGTCAATTTTTGCTTTGTTTTCAAGAAAATACATTATAATAGGCGATGTGATATAGTAGGGCAGATTTGCACATACTGCCACTTTTTCTCCGGGGAATTTTTCTTCAATGAGGGCGTTGATATCGGTTTTAAGAACGTCAGCATTTATAACTTCCACGTTGTCAAAATCAGAGAGAGTTTCTTCAAGTACGGGAAGAAGTGCTGAGTCAACTTCAATTGAAACAACTTTCTTTGCCCTTTTTGCAAGTTCAGCCGTGAGAATTCCCACACCTGCACCTATTTCAATTGCACAGGTTACTCCGTCAGACAGAGCTTCCTCTGCCATCTGAGGACAGACTGTAGGGTTAATCAGAAAGTTCTGTCCCAAGGATTTGGAAAACTGAAATCCGTGACGTGTCATGATATCTTTTATTGTATTAATTTCCCATAAGTTTTTCATCTGAGTATTTCCTTTCAAAAACCTTGAAATTTGCGTCCGTTTATCATATAATATACCTATATGATTTTTGGAGGTTTTAAAAATGTCAATTTTAGTTACAGGCGGTGCAGGTTTTATCGGTTCACACACCTGTGTTGAACTTCTTGAAGCAGGCTATGATATTATTGTACTTGATAATTTCTATAATAGCAAGAGTGAATCTTTAAAAAGAGTAAAAGAAATTACAAATAAAGACCTTAAATTCTACGAATGTGACATCCGTGACAGAAAAGGTCTTGATGAAATTTTTGCAAAAGAAAATGTTGAAGCAGTTATTCACTTTGCAGGTCTCAAAGCAGTAGGTGAAAGCTGCCAGAAACCTCTTGAATACTACGATAACAATATCGGTGGTACTGTAACTCTCTGCGAAGCAATGAGAGATGCAGGCTGTAAGAAAATTGTTTTCTCATCTTCTGCAACTGTTTACGGAAGTGAGAATATTTCTCCCCTTAAGGAAACAATGAAAACAGGTGGTACTACTAATCCTTACGGTACTACAAAATATTATATCGAACAGATTTTAACTGACCTTTATGCATCTGATAATGAGTGGAGCGTTGTTCTTCTCAGATATTTCAACCCAATCGGTGCACACGAAAGCGGTAGAATCGGTGAGAACCCCAACGGTATTCCCAATAACCTTATGCCCTATATTTCACAGGTTGCTGTCGGCAAACGTGAGTGCCTCAGTGTATTCGGTAATGATTACGACACTCATGACGGCACAGGTGTGCGTGACTATATTCATGTTGTAGACCTTGCTCTCGGTCACATCAAAGCACTTGAGAAAGCACTTAAAGAAACAGGCTGTAACGTTTACAACCTTGGCACAGGTAAAGGCTACAGCGTTCTTGACCTTGTGAAAGCATTTGAAGAAGCATCAGGTGTTAAAATTAATTACAAAATTGCTCCCAGACGTGACGGAGATATTGCCACTTGTTACTCCGATCCCTCAAAAGCAAAGGAAGAGCTTGGCTGGGTAGCTGAGAGAGGTTTAGACAAAATGTGCGAGGATACATGGCGTTGGCAGAGCCAGAATCCCGACGGTTTTTAATTTATGGATTTAATAGAATTTGAAGAAAAACAGGAAAAAGCAGTCCTTGTCTGTGTTGACATGGGATTGTACGATGCTGACAGTTCACTTGATGAACTTGAAGAACTGACAAAAACTGCAGGCGCAGAGGTCATTGCACGTGTAACTCAGAAACGTGATAAACCTGATACTGCATATTATATAGGTACGGGCAGACTTGATGAGCTGAAAACCTTCTGTGAAGATAATGAATGTGACCTTATAATTTTTGACGGTGAACTCACACCTTCTCAGCTTCGCAATGTGGAAGATTATACGGACGTGAGGGTAATTGACAGAACAACTCTCATTCTCGATATTTTCGCAGGCAGAGCAAGAACAAATGAGGGTAAGCTTCAGGTTGAACTTGCACAGCTCAAATATACTCTTCCCCGTCTTTCAGGTAAGGGTATTCAGCTTTCACGTCTCGGTGGCGGTATCGGTACCCGTGGTCCCGGTGAGACAAAGCTTGAAAGCGACAGACGACATATCAGAAGAAGAATTGCATCAATTTCTGCTGAACTTGAAAAAGTTGAAAGCAGACGCAATGACCTGAGAAAGCGAAGAAAAAAGGACGGCATTCCCACCGTCGCAATTGTGGGTTACACAAATGCAGGTAAGTCAACCCTTATGAACGCACTTACCGAAGCGGGTGTCCTTGCAGAAGATAAGCTTTTTGCAACTCTTGACCCCACGGCAAGAGGTCTTGATCTTCCTGACGGAAGACGGGTTATGCTCGTTGATACAGTAGGTCTTGTAAGACGTCTTCCTCACCACCTTGTTGAAGCGTTCAAATCAACTCTTGAAGAAGCAGTTGTAGCTGATGTGATTCTCAACGTATGTGATGCGTCAAGTGACGAATGTTCAGAACATCTGAGAGTTACAGATGAACTTTTACAGAGTCTCGGTTGCATGGGCAAACCTATAATATCGGTCATGAATAAATGCGATAAGGTTGAAAATATTTACGACCTGCCCACAATCGGAAAAGTTGTTCTCATTTCCGCACTTAAAAAGCAGGGACTCGATAAGCTTCTTGAGGCAATACAGAATGAACTTGAACCAACAAGAAGACGTGCAGAACTTCTTATTCCTTATTCAGCAGGTGATGTGGCAGCGAAATTCCGTAACGACGGTGTTGTTGAAGAAGAGGAATACCGCGCAGACGGCCTTTACCTTAAACTTATTGCAGATATTTATATGCTGGACAGATATAAGGATTATATCATCACATAATATTGACAATTTAATTTTCATTTGATAGAATTATATCCGCACTCGTTTGAGTGCGGAAAATATGCCCGCATAGTTCAATGGATAGAATAAGTTCCTCCTAAGAATTAGATATAGGTTCGATTCCTATTGCGGGTGCCAGAAAGAACCGAAAACTTTTTATAAGGTTTTCGGTTCTTTTTTATACACGAACACCGAACTCTGAATATTATATCGGTATATTATTATGTTAATTGTAAACTTTTCAATTTTTCGTTGATATGTACAACTGTAATGAGATATAATTATTTCATTAAAAGGAAAAGGATATGATATTATGGCAAAAGTTATTTCATTCCCGTTATCACTCATTTTTGCATTTCTCTCTTTGTTCGGAGTTTATCTTCCGAAGGCAGAAGTAGAAATTGATAAGGAGAATTGGGAAACAAATTACACCTATGTTTTTGTTCACGGACTTATGGGTTGGGGTGAGTATGATACAGCCTATAAGCTTATGCCCTATTGGGGTATGTTCGGTGGAGAATTGATGAAAAAACTTGAAAAAAGTGGTTTCGATTGCTGTGCTGCATCAGTTTCAGGTACTGCAAGTGCATGGGACAGAGCCTGTGAATTATATGCTCAGCTTACAGGAACAGTTACGGATTATGGTAAGGCACACAGCGAAGAACACGGTCACGACAGATTCGGAAAAGATTTTACAGGCAAGCCCCTTGTTTCTAAATTCGATAAAGAGAACAAGATTAATCTCCTTGGTCACTCTTTCGGCGGTGCTACAATAAGAGTTTTTGCAACACTTATGGCAAAAGGTGATGAAGCAGAGAGAAAAGCAACGCCTGAAAATGAGATATCTCCCTTCTTTACAGGCGGAAAGGCGGATTATATATATTCTCTTACTACTCTTGCTGCTCCCAGTAACGGTACAACGGCATATTCTGCACCGTCTGAGGATAAAGATACTGCAGCATATGATATGTATATTGACAATGCCTTAGCACTTAATAAAAGAATGGTAACAGACAAAAATACCTATTATTTTGCAATTCCATGCTCTGCTACAACTAAGCAGGAAGACGGTACATATAAAGCTGATAAAAATATCATGGAAGGTATGTTCCAGAGCAGTGCAGATGAAATGGGTGCGTACACAGGCGTTACTGCAGGCGGTTTTGTCTTCGATGAAAGCTGGCTTGAAAATGACGGTCTTGTAAATACAATTTCTGCAATGGCTCCTACTTCTGCACCGTCAGTACAGTACAAAGAAGGAAAAGTTGCTCCCGGTACATGGAATGTGATGCCCACATACAGAGGTGACCACATGTCACTTCAGGGTGGTATGATGAAAACTAATGTGCATGTGTATGAACTTTATCTTACACATCTTGATATGATTAACTCTCTCTGAAAGTATCGTTAACATTTCAGTTGACGGATTTTTCGTTTATTTCTTATGTGCACTCTCTGAATTGCCTACCCTTGAAAATGCAAGGGGAGGTGTCACGTAAGTGACGGAGGGGATTTTTCGTTAAAGAACACCGAACCCACTGTAGCCTCGTCCATTGGCTGCAGTGGGTTCTTTGGGTGTATATAAGGAGATCATTTTAAAAATAATCTTACTTATCTTATTTGATAATTCTTACTCTCTTTACTCCGTCAATTGCTTCAAGTGCACTGATGTCTGCGTCAACATCAGCAACCGTGTAAGCATAACCTTTCTTAGATGCTGTTTTGACATCACCGAGAATTGCCTTGATCTGAGTGAGAATTGCTTCATCATCTTTGTGAATGACACATGTTCTTACATCTTTTACGTCGTCAAGAAGCATGTTGGGAAGGTTAACTGAGTTTTTGATTTCGCCTTTTTCGATGTAAGCGATAAGCTCATCTGCTGCCATCATAGCACAGTTGTCTTCGCTTTCGGGCGTTGATGCACCAAGGTGGGGGATAGCTGTAACTCCGTCAATACCGATAACCTCGTCTGAGGGGAAGTCTGTAACGTAAGCAGCTGCTTTACCTGTGCCGAGGGCCTCAATAAGGTCATCGGAGTTCACAAGACCGCCACGTGCAAAGTTTACGATTCTCACACCGTCTTTCATAACAGCAAATGTTTCTTTGTTAATCATGTTCTTTGTGCTGTCATTGAGAGGGAGATGAAGTGAAATGTAATCACTTACCTTGTAAAGGTCGTTAAGGTCTGAATAAATAACTGTATCCTCGGGAAGATTTTTCTTGCCTGCTTCTGTAAGGAATGGGTCGTAGCCTACGATTGTCATACCGAGAGCCTTAGCTGCATTTGCAACAAGTGCACCGATTGCACCAAGACCGATAACACCGAGAGTTTTGCCGAGAATTTCAGGGCCTGTGAAAGCACTTTTGCCTTTTTCAACCTTTTTGCCTACTTCATCGCCTTCACCCTTGAGAGTTTTGCACCAGTCAAGAGCGTTTCCTACTTTACGTGAAGCCATAAGAAGTCCGAGAATTACAAGCTCTTTAACTGCATTTGCATTAGCACCGGGTGTGTTGAAAACACATACGCCCTCTTCTGCGCATTTTTCAACAGGGATGTTGTTTGTGCCTGCACCTGCTCTTGCAATTGCAATTGTTGCTTTGTCAAGGACTGTTTCGTGCATTGATGCACTTCTTACCATGATAGCAACGGGATTTTCCACTGCATCACCGCAAGTATATTTTGCTTTGTCAAATTTATCTGTACCGCATGCTGCGATTTTATTTAAAGTGAGAATATTGTTCATAGGTGTTTCTCCGTTCATCTGTTCTTTTCTTCGAATTCTTTCATGAATTCAACAAGCTTTTCAACGCCTTCGATGGGCATTGAGTTGTAGATTGAAGCTCTCATACCACCAACTGATCTGTGACCCTTAAGGTTAACAAAACCGGCTTCAGCTGCTTCTGTTACGAACTTTGCATTGAGTTCTTCATTGGGTGTTACGAAAGTAACGTTCATCATTGAACGGTCTTCCTTGCGTACTGTATTGATGTAGAAATCTGTACTGTCAATATAATCATAAAGAATGTTTGCTTTTTTGAGATTTCTTTCCTTCATTGCTTCCATGCCGCCTGTTGTTTTTATCCATTCGAGCATGAGCTTGCACATGTAAATACACCAGCAAGGAGGTGTGTTGTACATTGAATCTGCGTCTGCTACCTGCTGATAGTCGGTAATTGAGGGGCATTCCTGACGTGCGTTACCAATAAGGTCTTCACGGATAATTACAATTGTAAGACCTGCGGGAGCAACATTCTTCTGAGCACCGCCATAAATCATACCGAATTTGCTGATATCAAGAGGCTCTGAAAGGAAGCATGAAGATACGTCAGCAACAAGGGGAATATCACCTGTGTCGGGGATATAGGGGTATTTTGTTCCGTAGATTGTGTTGTTGAAGCAGATATGGACGTAGTCTGCATCTTCACTTACATCTTCTTTTGTGATTTTGGGAATGTATGAGAAGTTTTCATCTTTTGAAGATGCAATTGCTTTTACTTCACCGTATTTTGCTGCCTCTTTATAGCTCTTTGTTGAAAACTGACCTGTAAGGACGTAGTCAGCCTTTTTATTTTTGTTCATAAGGTTCAGGGGGATTGCTGCAAACTGAAGTGATGCACCGCCCTGAAGGAAAAGGATTTTATAGTTGTCGGGTACGTTGTAAACCTCTCTGAAGAGAGCTTCTGTATCCTTTGCGATTTTGTCAAACACCTTTGAACGGTGTGACATTTCCATTACAGACTGTCCGCTGCCTTCAAAATCAAGCATTTCTGCTGCTGCTCTGTTGAGAATTGATTCAGGGAGCATTGAAGGTCCTGCTGAAAAATTGTAAACTCTTGCCATAATAATTTCCTCCTAAAATATACACCAAAAAATTTATGTGCCTCAAAAAGCACCGATAAATTACCTCTAATGTTACTCTACTTTTAGTCAACTGTCAATGGTAAAAAAGAGAAAAAATATAAAAAATCAGGGAAATTTGATAAAATTATCAACTGTTGGTTGATTGTGTTAAAAAATAAACAACTTTTGTCTGTTTTTCATCTGCACAACATGACAAAAGTTTAACAAAAAATTTTTAATGTTTATCAATATTGCTACTTGAAAAATTTCCCTGTATATAATACAATAGTATGCGGTAAGTAGGGATAATGTGTATTTTCATGTAAAAAACCCTATACTATTATAAGCAAATAAATTCTGAAAGGAAGTTAAGGAAATGAACGTATTAAACAAGAAATCAGTTGAAGACATTGACGTAAAAGGCAAGAAAGTTCTTGTTCGCTGCGACTTCAATGTAAAGATGGAAAACGGAGTTATCACAAGCGACAAGAGAATCGTTGCATCACTCCCCACTATCAAATATCTTCTCGATAACGGTGCAAAGCTTATCCTTTGCTCACATCTCGGCAGACCCAAGGGCGAATTCAAACCTGAATTCTCACTTGCTCCCGTAGCAGCAAGACTTGGCGAGCTTCTCGGTCTTGAGGTTAAAATGGCAAAAGACGTTATCGGCGAAAGTGCACAGTCACTTGCAGCTGACCTTAAGGAAGGTGAAGTTCTTCTTCCTGAAAACGTTCGTTTCCATGCAGAAGAAACAAAGAACGACCCCGAATTCTCAAAAGCACTTGCATCTCTTGCTGAAATCTATGTAAATGATGCATTCGGTTCAGCTCACAGAGCACACTCATCAACAACAGGTGTTGCAGATTATCTTCCCGCAGTAGGCGGTTACCTTATCCGTAAGGAACTCGAATACATCGGCGGTGCTCTTGAAAATCCCCAGAGACCTCTTGTTGCTATCCTCGGTGGTGCTAAGGTTTCTGATAAAATCGGTGTTATCACAAACCTTATGGAAAAGGTTGATACACTTATCGTAGGTGGCGGTATGGCTTACACATTCTTCGCAGCAAAGGGCTACTCAGTAGGTACTTCAATCTGTGAAGAAGACAAAATCGAAATGGCTAAGGAGATGATGGCTGCTGCTGAAGCTAAAGGCGTTAAATTCCTTATCCCCGTTGATAACAGACTCGGTAAAGAATACAAAGAAGATACAGACGTTATGGTTGTTGATTCAGATGGTATCCCCGATGATTGGATGGGTCTTGACATCGGTCCTAAGACAGAAGAACTCTTTGCAGACGCTATCAAGGGCGCAGGTACAGTTATCTGGAACGGACCTATGGGCGTTTCTGAATGGAAAAACTTTGCTTCAGGTACAATCGCAGTTGCAACAGCTATTGCTGAAAGCGGTTCAATTTCAATCGTTGGCGGTGGCGACTCTGCAGCAGCAGTTCAGAAGCTTGGTTTCGCTGACAAGATGAGCCACATTTCAACAGGTGGCGGTGCTTCACTTGAATACCTTGAAGGTAAAGACCTTCCCGGTATCGTAGCTCTTAACGAAAAATAATTTCAGCGAAAAATCCCCTCAGTCATTTTCTAACGAAAACGACAGCTCCCCTTGCATTTTCAAGGGGAGCATCTATCAATAAGCATATAATTTATCATTATATAATAGCATCGCAGGTTTTAACTTGCGGTGCAGAAATTTTGAAAGGATGTAATTGTTATGAATAAAAATCTTCGTAAAGCAGTTATCGCTGGTAACTGGAAAATGAACAAAACTCCCGCTGAAGCGACAGCTCTTATTAACGAAATGAAACCCCTCGTAGCAGATGCAGACTGTGAAGTTGTTCTCTGCGTACCTTTTGTTGACCTTTCAGCAGCTCTTGCAGCAGCAGAAGGCTCAAACATCAAAATCGGTGCTGAAAACTGTCACTGGGCTGCAAGCGGTGCTTACACAGGTGAGGTTTCAACAGGTATGCTCAAGGAAATGGGTGTTGAATACGTTGTTATCGGTCACAGTGAAAGAAGAACTTACTTCGGTGAAACAGACCAGACAGTAAACCTCCGTACACTCGCTGCTATCAAAGCAGGTCTCAAACCCATCGTTTGCGTTGGTGAAACACTTGAACAGAGAGAACTCGGTTACACAGAAACTCTCCTTAAATTCCAGACAAAAATGGCTCTTACAAACGTATCAGCTGAAGAGCTTAAAAACGTTATCATTGCTTACGAACCCGTATGGGCTATCGGCACAGGTGTTACAGCAACTGATGATCAGGCTGATGAAGGCAACGGCTTTGTACGTGCTGCAATCGCAGAAGCATACGGTGAAGAAGTTGCTGAATCAGTTACAATTCAGTATGGCGGTTCAATGAACGCAGGTAATGCTGATGCGCTTGTTGCAAAATATCATGTAGACGGCGGCCTTATCGGGGGTGCATCTCTCAAAGCACCTGACTTTGCTGCAATTGTAAAGGCTGCAAGCAAATAAGAAAGGGTAAAATATAATGAAAAAACCTTACGTTTTATGTATAATGGACGGCTTCGGTTCAAACCCCGGTGCAAAGGGCAATGCAATCGAAGCAGCAAAAACACCTTGTCTTGACAAGCTTTTTGCTGAAAATCCTCACACACTTATCGGTGCATCAGGTCTTGACGTTGGTCTTCCTGACGGTCAGATGGGTAACTCTGAAGTTGGTCACACAAATATCGGTGCCGGCAGAGTTGTTTATCAGATGCTTGTTAAAATTTCAAAGACAATCAAAGACGGTGAACTTGTAAACAATAAAGAACTGTCAGACGCTATGGACTCATGTCTTGAAAAAGGAACTGCTCTTCACCTTGTAGGCCTTCTTTCAGACGGTGGTGTTCACAGCCATATCGAACATCTTTTCGGTATTGTTGAAATGGCAAAAGCTAAGAGCCTTGACAAAGTTTATGTTCACGCTATCACAGACGGCCGTGACGTTTCTGTTGAATCAGGTGCAGGCTTTATGCAGGATTGCCTTGATAAATTTGCAGAAATCGGTCTCGGTAAAATCGCAACTATTTCAGGCAGATATTATGCTATGGACCGTGACTTTGCATGGGACAGAGAAGAAAAGGCTTACGCTGCAATGGTTTACGGCGAAGGTAATCAGTGCGACTGCCCCGTTAAGGCTATGAAAGAGTCTTATGCAAACGGTGTTACAGACGAATTCGTTCTTCCTGTTGTTATTGACAAGGAAGGTCTTATTAAAGAAAATGACTCAGTTATCTGCTTTAACTTCCGTCCTGACAGAGCAAGACAGCTTACCAGAATGTTTGTTGACCCTGATTTCAACGGCTTTGAAAGAAGAAACGGTTTCTTCCCCGTTAAATATGTATGTATGACTCAGTACGATGCAACAATGCCAAATGTGACAGTTGCATTTGCTAACGAGGACCTTACAATGACAATGGGTGAATATGTTTCATCTCTCGGTATGACACAGCTCAGAATTGCTGAAACTCAGAAATATGCTCACGTAACATTCTTCTTCAACGGCGGTGTCGAAGCACAGTTCCCCGGTGAGGACAGAATCCTTATCAACTCACCCGACGTTGCAACATTTGACATGAAACCTGAAATGAGTGCTTATGAAGTGACAGATGCAGTTGTAGAACAGGTGCTTTCAGGCAAATATGATGTCATCATCATTAACTATGCAAACTGTGACATGGTTGGTCATACAGGTATCTTTGAAGCAGCGGTTGCAGCAGTTGAAGCAGTTGACGAATGTGTTGGCAGACTTTCAGATGCTGTGGCAAAAATGGGTGGTAAGATGATTATTACTGCTGACCACGGTAATGCTGACAAGATGCTTGACGAAGCAGGGGAGGCTTTCACTCCTCACTCAACAAACCCTGTTCCCGTTATCACAGTAGGCAGCTCTTACAAACTCAAAGAAGGCGGCAAGCTCTGTGACCTTTGCCCCACTCTTCTTGATATTATGGGCATCGCTCAGCCTAAAGAAATGACAGGCGAAAGTCTTCTCATTAAATAATTTTTGTCTGCTGTGTTATTTGCACAGCAGACTTTTTTGAATAAGGCAGGTGTTACTTGTGGGAAAATATGAAGGATATATGATATGTACAGACCTTGACGGGACTTTTACAGAGCAGTCACCGTCAGGTGAAGATAAAGCGTATGTAAGTAAAGAAAATATTGACGCTATAGAAATTTTTAAAGCAGGTGGCGGCATTTTCACCTTTTCCACAGGCAGACGCCCCTGGTATATCAGAGAAAATATTTTTCCCTTTGTCACACCTAATGCACCGATGATAACTGTTAACGGAGCATCAATTTATGACCATGAAAGTGACAGAATTCTCAGATCGGTCTTCATGCCTGAAGATGCACACACAGCACCTCTTACGGTTTATGAGCAGTTTAAAGATGTACTTGAAGAGGTTTATGCAGTAGCAGAAACGGAAGAATTCTGCCTTTCTTACGAAGAAGAAAATTTTGAAGAAAAATTCAGAAAAATAATTACCCTTCACGATAATTGGTACAAATTTGTTTTCAGATGTATTGACGAAGAAAGCACATTGAAATTTCAAAAATTTCTCAGAAGTAAATATTCTGAAAACTGTGACCTTCCCAGAAGCTGGCCCACAGGTCAGGAAATTCTCCACATTACCGCAACGAAAGGTGCAAGAGCACTTGAACTGAAGAAAATGTTTCCCTCTGTACATACTCTTATCTGCGTTGGTGACTTCGAAAATGATATTTCTATGCTTGAAGTGGCAGACAGAGGATATGCAGTAGCAAATGCAATTGAACCTGTTCTGAAGGCTGCAGATTTCATTACTGTAGCAAATACAGAGGCCGCAATTGCAAAAATTATTTCAAAAATTTAAAAAGGTTGTTTTTCCTATTGCATTTCAGAGAAAAATATATTATAATAACTTAGTACGAAGCGAGCTTTGTTTTGGTCATGTGGCGTGTGGGTCCTGTGCGACGGGGCGCCGTGAACCATGTCAGGCGGGGAATCGAGCAGCATTAAGCGGTTAGCGCTGTGCGCCACAGTCCGCCTGCATGCCATATGACCAAGGCAAGGCTTTTTTGTTATAAAACTAACGGTCATATCGTAGGGGACGGGTTTCCCGTCCCGTATTACTGATAAGATAGTCCGTTAAGCTTGTGTTTTATTTTATAATTGAGAAAGGGTGAGAAAAATGTATCAGGTACTTTACAGAAAATACAGACCTAAGGTTTTCAGCGATATTGCAGGTCAGGAACATGTTACCGTAACTCTTTCAAACGAGCTTAAAGAGGGTAAAATTTCTCACGCTTATCTGTTCAACGGTTCTCGCGGTACAGGTAAAACAACGTGTGCCCGTATTCTTGCAAAGGCTGTAAACTGTCTTAACCCTCAGAACGGAAACCCCTGTAACGAGTGCGAAATGTGCAAAGGTATTGAAAACGGTTCAATTCTTGACGTTATTGAAATTGACGCCGCAAGTAACAGAGGTGTTGACAACATCCGTGACTTGACAGATGAAGCCAATTTCACACCTGCCAATGCAAAATACAGAGTTTACATCATCGACGAAGTTCACATGCTTACGATTGAAGCGTTCAATGCGCTTCTCAAAACTCTTGAAGAGCCTCCTGAACATGTTAAATTCATCCTTGCTACAACAGAGGTTCACAAGCTTCCTCCTACAATTCTGTCCCGATGTCAGCGTTTTGATTTCAGAAGAATTCCCGTTGAGGATATTGTAAAAAGACTTAAATTTGTATGTGAGTCCGAAGGGCTTACCATTGATGATGAAGCAGCGTCTTTGGTGGCATCAATTGCTGACGGGGCTCTCAGAGATGCACTTTCACTTCTTGACCAGTGTGCATCAAGAAGCAGAAACATCACTTCTGAAGTTGTTGAAAATGCTGCAGGTATGGCAGGTAAAAGCTATCTTTACGAGCTTGCCGATGCGCTCAATGACAAAGATACATCAAAGGTTTTTCAGATGATTGATGACCTTCATAACGCTTCATGCGATATGGAGAGATTGTGCAGTGAGCTTATCAGCCATTTCAGAAATCTTATGGTTACAAAAACCGTTAAAAAGGCAGAAAAGCTTATTGTCTGCACAACTGAAGAATTAAAGAAAATTAACGAACAGTCACAAAAATTTACTCTTGAAAATATACTTTATTGCCTTTCTCAGCTTGAAACAACTCTTGCAAATATCAAGAGAGGGCTTTCCGGAAGAATTGAAACAGAAATGGCAATGGTGAGAATATGTTCTCCCAAGCTTGACGAAACAAACAAGGCTCTTCTTTCACGTGTGGCAGAGCTTGAAATGAAATTGTCAGCTGTCGCTCAGGGTGAGAAAGTAATTATAAAAACAGAAGTAAAACAAGAGCAGGAAGTAAAAAAAGAAGAAATGAAGAAACCTTCACTTCCTGTAGAGGATAGTTTTACTCCTCCACCACCGGAAGAGGACGAGTTTGTCCCTCCTGTACCGGCAGAGCCCACACCCAAGCCTCAGGTTTCAGCACCTCAGGTAAAAAGAGAGCCTGAACCGGAAACCTCGACAGATGGCGATAAGCCCTTTGCTTTGTGGGCAGAAACTCTGGCAATTCTCGGTGAAACAGATAAGCCTTTACGTGGCTTGCTTGCAGGTTCAAGTGCAGTTCTCAGAGGAGATTTTGTGCTGATAAACAGTTTCAATCCCACACTTGACCAGTTTATCAGAATTGACACTCATCGCAGAGCATTGAGCGAAGCAATTTACAAAGCAGCCGGCAGAAAATACAGACTTGGTATTTTCAAAGGTGAGCAGAAAAAAGAAACAACGGGCGGTAAAAAAGACCCCCTTGATGATTTTATGAAAAAAGCAAACGCAAGTGATATTCCGTTTGATATTAATTAAAGGAGAGATTTAACATGAAAGCAAGAATTCCCAATCAGGGCGGTATGAATCAGGCAGCAATGCTTAAAAAAATTCAGGACATGCAGGCTGATATGGAAAATAAACAGGCTGAAATAGAAGCAACAGAATTTACTGCATCTGCAGGTGGCGGAGCAGTTGAAGCAGTTGTTCTTGGTACACACGAAGTAAAAAGAATAAAAATTGACCCCGAAGTAATTGACCCCGAAGATGCAGAAATGCTTGAAGATATGGTTGTTGCAGCAGTTAACGAAGCAATCAAAAAGTCAGTTGATGCAATGGAAAGTGCAATGGAAAGCGCTAAAGCAGGTCTTGGCGGTCTCGGCGGATTAGGCGGTCTGTTTTAATGGGCTATAAGGTTGCACCCCTTGCCCGCCTTATTGAGCAATTTGAACGCATGCCGGGCATAGGTAAAAAGAGTGCACAGAGAATTGCGTTCCATGTTCTGGGTATGTCAGAAAAAGAGGTAAAGAATTTTGCGCAATGTATTATTGATGCAAAAGAAAAAATCCACAGATGCTCTGCCTGCGGGGATTTAACAGATTCGGAACTTTGTCCCATTTGTGATAATATCACAAGGGATAAATGTCTTATCTGTGTTGTGGAAAATCCTGCAGATGTACTTGCTTTTGAAAGAACGAGAGAGTACAAAGGTGTTTACCACGTTCTGCACGGTGTAATTTCTCCCATTAACGGAATAGGCCCTGAAGAACTGAATGTAAAAAGCCTCATTTCCCGTGTAGCATCGGGAGAAGTAAAGGAAGTTATCATGGCAACTGACCCTACAGTTGAGGGTGAAGCCACAGCCATGTATCTGTCAAAGCTTATAAAACCCTTTGGTGTGACAGTTTCACGTCTTGCTTACGGCGTGCCTGTAGGCGGTGACCTTGAATATGCAGATGAAATCACACTCCAGAGAGCAATTGAGGGCAGACAGATTCTGTAATCTTTGAATAAATTACCATTGATTATTCAAAAATAAATAAGTATTATATGAAAGGGCGTGATACGCATGAAAAGTGAACAGAAATCAGTTGCGACCAACAAAAAAGCGTATCACGACTATTTTGTTGAAGAAACAGTTGAAGCAGGTCTCGAGCTTTTCGGAACGGAAGTAAAATCTGTCCGTCAGGGCAAGGTAAATCTTAAAGACTCATGGTGCAGCTTCAAGGACGGAGAAATTTTTATCCACGGAATGCACATCAGTCCCTATGACCACGGAAACATTTTCAACCGTGACCCATTAAGACCTAAAAAGCTTCTTCTCCATAAGCGAGAAATCAACCGTTATTTCGGTCTTACAAAACAGCAGGGACTGACACTTATACCTCTTTCGATCTACTTTGTAAACGGCAGAGCAAAAGCGGAAATCGGTCTCTGTAAAGGTAAAAAACTCTATGATAAACGTGCCGTAGCAGCAAAAAAAGATGCTGCCCGTGACGTTGAACGTGCATTGAGAGATAAAAACAGGGAATAATATTATAAATAGCGTCGCATACCATGACCTATTCACTATTACTTCTTACCTCTTACTTTGAGCGTAAGCGAATATACGGGGATGAAAGGATTTCGACGGGGATTTTGAATCATGATAAGCGGGTAGTGGTGCGGTGCCACTATAAAAATCGCAACGTTTAAAAATAAACGACAAAAACACAACTTTACAGGCTGCTTAATTAAGCGCCCGTCCTGAATAAGAGTACCACGGCTTATTTAAGGGCGTCGATTAGTGGTGAACGTGAACAGGTGAGCGCCTTGTAACCTGTCATGCATCAAAGGCTACCCAACAAGTGAGTCTGCCGACTGACGCACTTTGCGGGGAATTTTAAAAAATCGGCTACACCCGTAGAAAGTTGTGAGAATGAGTTTTCGGACGCGGGTTCGACTCCCGCCATCTCCACCACGAAAAGCACTTGCTTATGCAGGTGCTTTTTTACGTAAAATTTCCTTGATTTAAATTCCTTTTCGTGATACAATCAAATCAAGAGGTGATATTTATGAGTGATAAAAAAACAATGAAAATCTACATGGGATTATGTAGCGTAATTGCACTTGTGTATGGTGTATGGATGTCTTTATTTATGCGATGGGACCAATTCCCTTACATTATTCCGACTGAAGCAGACATGCTTTTACCGTCTGCGGACTTTATTGCGAAATTTGACGGTATGCTCCATCAGCCTTTGTATGCTAATGCAGCAGTTTATTGGATATGGGTGATTTTTTCAACCATACTTCTGTTTATGTATGCTCTCTTTATTAAAAAGATACTTTTTGCCGAGAAAATTACAAAAGGTACTACTGTTTTCTGTATGGCAAATCTTATTGCAGGCTTTGCTTTTATAACCTGGTACGGATTTTTAAGCTTTCCTGAACAGTTCGGCAATATACTGACTGATGTTACTGCAAGTATGCTGGGACTTCGTTATCCATGGCATTTTAAAATCTGGGGTATTCTTGCATCCCTTTCAATTTTTACAAATACACTTTATATGTACCGTAAAAATAATTACAAAGGCAAAACAGGTGTTATCGTTACGTCACTGGGTTGTGCTTCAATTTTTGTAACAATCAATGTGCCGTCAGCAGGTCTTGACCTTGTTATGACAGCCCGTTGTCTGTCACATTGGGCAACTGCACTCACTTTTGCGTTTTTAGGTGCTGCAGGTGTAATTATATTCCTTTTCCATAAGTCAAAACAGAAGGAGAAAAAATACATATTTGCAACTGTATTCTTTGTTGCTGTACTTATTCTCATGCTTGTTCTCCTTGCAACTGTGGGCAAAAGCGCGTTTATTGAAAATCTGCCCATGTGGGTTGCGTATGCTCTTTTGTTTATAATTAATTTCACATCACTTCTTGATGAAAAGGATACTGATGAAAAGAAAGTACCTTCCTTCGCTTGATGCTTCAGCTTTTTAATAAGCAGCAAGACAAAAGTAAAATCCGAAACTGTTGCCCGGGGGGCTGTAGTTTCGGATTTTTTTATTATTCAAACTATTTTTTAAAAGTCCCTTTTGTATTATCTGAAATTATTTGCACCGAAAATGAGAAGTGCTGTCATCATTACAAGGTAAGTGGGATAAACCGTTGATGAGCATTCAAAGGATGCAATAAATTTGCCCACAGATGTTGCTTTTTTGAAGTTTTTTTTAACTCTAAGCGGTCTGAACATGAAGAAAAGTTCAAAGATAAGATACCCTACACAATAGAATATCCATGTTTCCCAAAGAGTGTAGCCACGGAAAATTTGAATTGCAAGAAGAACTGCACCTACTAAAATCAGGAACAATCTTATAAATTTGATTCCTTTATAGTCCCAATAACGCTCAAGACCGTCATGCTGAGCAATAACATAATACATGGTAAAAGAGCAGATAATTCCTGCCATTGTGTTTGAACCAAGCATAACAAGTGCAAGCGGGAAAACCATGTAACAGGGACGCTCAAGTACTTCAACGATATTCATGTCGACTTCGCCGAAGGCGCGTGTGATTTTGTTGCCGTTTCTGCGGTAAGGTATGATGAAGAGGAAAATTGTAAGTATTATAAGTGCACAGAAAATCCACGAAAGAGTTATGTCAACTTTTTCAGGAAGCATATACCAGAGTTCTCCCTTTGCTTCGGCTGATGCCATGTTTTCTTTTGCAAGAGGCCAGCCAAGGATGAATGCAACAGAAATACCGAGACCCATTGCAAGACCCTGTACAAGCTCCATCATTTTCCAACCGTCAATCATATTCAGCTCATCAAGCTTACCGAACATACGCTTGCCGTTTTTAAGGGGATGACATTCTTTATCGTAAAGTCCGATGCCGATAACCCAGCCTACTGCACCTGAGAGCATACCTCCTATCCACATAATGATGGAAAAAATATCTTTTCTTACAATCATCATAACAAGAAGTTCTGCGACAATAACAACATTTCTTCCCCACTCTTCACGGCTGTCATGTGAGAAACCGATTTTGGGCATTCTTCCGTTTTCAGGGTCGTAAGGTGTGTTGAAAATTCTGTAGCCGATTTCCTGAGAAAGGGGAACAAGGGCGAAGAAAATAACAAAGTCATACCATTTGTAAACAACACCACTCATTGCAGAGAAACTGATGCCGAGAAATGCAGAGCCGAGACCGCCCCACAATGTGCCTTTGAAAGCAAGAGCAAGGTATCCCATAGGTGGATTATAGCGTGGTTTGTTGTGATGAAGAATCAGTTCCATTGTGGAAGCGTAAGGCTCCATACCACCATAGAAATAGCCAAGGGCACAGGCTGCTGCAAAGAGGTAAACGTTTTCCATAAGCAGTTCTGAGCCTGTGTACCATACACACATAATGCCCATAAATGCACCGGGAAGCATTGCACCCTTTTCACCGCCTATGGCAGAACCGCGGATACCCCAGCCAAAGCACATTGCAAGCATACTGAAAAGTATAAATATAACGGGATTTTCAGTCATTTTTTCACGACCTTTCTGAAAAAAGCCGTTACATGTTCTGCAACGGCTTTTGTGAATTTATTATCTGAAATTGTGATAACCGAAAACGAGCATTGCAGCTACGAGTACATAGAAGAAGGGAAGTACTGTAGCATCTCCTCCGAATGCTTCAAGGAACTGCTTGAAGTTTTTGGATTTTTTCCAGTTTTCTTTGACTCTCTGGGGACGGAGAAAGTAAACCGCATCAAAGAGGATATAACTCAGGCAGTAGAATACCCATGTTTCCCAGAGTGTATAGCCTCTGAAAATCTGACCTAAAAGAATTACAACACCTATAAGAATTATTGTAATTCGGATAAGCTTTATGTTCTTGAAATCCCAGTAACGTTCAAGTCCGTCATGCTGAGCAATAACGTAATACATTACAAAGAAGCAGATAATTTCAGCCATTGTGTTTGAACCGAGCATAATAAGTGCAAGGGGGAATACCATGTAGCAGGGACGCTCAAGCACTTCAACAATGTTCATGTCAACTTCGCCGAAAGCACGTGTGATTTTGTTGCCGTTTCTGCGATAGGGAATGATGAAAAGGAATATTGTAAGCACAATAAGTGCACAGAATATCCATGAAAGAGTTGTGTCAACTTTTTCGGGAAGCATGTACCACAGTTCACCTGCAGCTTCAGCCTGTGCAAGATTTTTTTCAGCAAGAGGCCAGCCTACGATAAAAGCTGTACTGATACCGAGACCGATAAATGCACCCTGAACAAATTCCATTATCTTCCAACCGTCAATAAGGTTCTTTTCATCAAGCTTTCCGAAAAGTCTTTTACCGTTTTTGAGAGGATGAAGTTCTTTGTCGTAGAATGTGATTGCAATAACCCAACCTACTGAACCTGCAAGTACACCGCCGATCCACATGATGATACCGAAAATATCACGGCGTACAATCATCATGACAAGAAGCTCTGCGACGATTACGAGGTTACGTCCCCATTCCTCACGAGAGTCTTTTGAAAAACAGATTTTCGGCATTTTGCCGTGTTCAGGATCGTAGGGTGTGTTGAAGATTCGATATCCGATTTCCTGTGAAAGGGGAACAAGTGCAAAGAAAATAACAAAGTCATACCATTTGTAGACTGTGCCGCTCAATGCAGAAAAACTGATACCGAGAAAAGCAGAACCGAGTCCGCTCCATATCGAGCCTTTGAATGCAAGGGCAAGGTATCCTAAAGGAGGATTGTAACGGGGTACATTGTGAGTAAGGACAAGACCCATTGTGGATCCGTACGGTTCCATACCGCCATAGAAATAGCCAAGAGCACATGCTGCGGCAAAAAGGAATACATTTTCCATAAGAAGTTCTGAGCCTGTGTACCATACACAGAGAATGCCCATCAATGCACCGGGAAGCATTGCGCCTTTTTCTCCGCCGATAGCGGAACCGCGCATACCCCAGCCGAAGCAGAGGGTCAGCATACTTATGGCAATAAATACAAGTTCGTTTTGTGTTGTCATAATAACACCTCTTTTATTAAAGATACATTCTTACAAGCTCTGCAGTTTTTGTCAGGTATTTGCAGAACTCTTTTATTTTTTCTTCCGTGAAATGGGCTTCAAGTCCCGAAATACTGACAGATGCCACGGGAAGCCCGAATTCATTGAGAATTGCCATTGCCACACATGCAATATCATATTCATGTTCGGCACGGTCTATAGCATATCCCCGTTCTTTAATGTGTTTCAGTTCACGTGATAATTCCTCAGGGTCAGTAATTGTGTTCTGAGTGAATGGGACGAGTTTTGATTTAAGAACAGCCTCCTGCTGATGGCGCGGAAGATAAGCAAGAATTGATTTGCCTACACCTGTGCAATAAAGCGGGGCTGTTTCACCGCTGTAATCAAGGGTAAGGTGAGAAGCTTTAGTGCAGATGTTTTCAAGATATATTACATCCTGCTCACGGCACACAGCAAGGTTTACGGTTTCTCCCGTTATTTCAGATAATTCTCTGAGCGCTGTTCTGATAAGCTTGTTGCTGTCACGGGTCATTCTGTAAACATTTCCGAGACACAGACAGCGTACTCCCAAAGTATATTTTCCGTCTGAGGTACGCTCGATCATTGAGCACGTTTCAAGTGTTGTTAGCATATTGTGTACTGAACTTTTAAGAAGACCTGTTTTTTGTGCAAGTTCGGAAACACCAAGCTTCGGATTTTCTATTGTAAAGCAAGACAGCAGTTGAATTGCTTTCTGGAGAGATTTGACTTTTACCTGTTTTTCTTCCAAGTAAGTGCCTCCTTTAGGTGCGATTTACACGGACAAGAGCATAGCCGATTTTTTTACGGCCACATGTGTAAACCATGTGAAGAAGGTTACCTTCGGCAACGATAGAGGGATATGAGAATTCAACACCGCTCTGTGTTTCAAGTTCAATTCTTACGGGATATGTTTCACCGTTGTTTTCTGAAAGGAAAAGACAGAGGGGAGTTCTGTCGCCCCAGTTTTCGCTGACAGGGTTGCAGATAAGACCGAGAACGCCGCAGTCTGTAAGTGCAGCACCGATACCGCTGTTGTTATTAGGCATTGAAGTAGGCTTTGCAAGAGACCATGTGCGGCCAAAGTCGGTAGATTCACTGCGGTATACGTAGTTGAGGTTTGTACGTGCAAGCATGTAGACTCTGCCGTCATGTGAAGGATCTTCCCATATTGCAGGCTGAATGAGTCCTTCTCCTTCTTTGGGGAGTTCTTCTTTTCTGTTGCAGATTGTACCGTCAGGTAAAGTAAATGCAACAGGAGCAGAAAGCTTCCATGTTTTTCCGTTGTCTTCGCTGCGGTCAGTCCATGATTCCCAACGGTCAACAAGGTCTTCAGTTGAACCGGGTGCAAGTAATGCACCGTCTGAAAGACGTATCATCTGATTTTTAACAGGACCTCTGCCACCTACATCTCCGGGAACAAGTTCCTCCGGTGTTGACCAGGTTGCGCCACCGTCAGTTGAAACAGATTTCATTGAGTACCAATGACCTTCGTCAATACCGCTTTTGTAAATAAGTGTAAGAACACCGTTTTCTGCGAAAAGAGTGGGGTTCCAGTCAGCTTCACCGTCATCAGGTGTTATGGCAACAGGTGTACTCCAGTTGTCATTTTTGCGTTCGGAAAACCATATACGCACGTTAGGATTTTTTTCTTTTGTTCCGCCGAACCACGCAGCGGTAGGCTTGCCGTCACATATTGCAACTGTTGCTGCATGACATTCACCGGTTTCTTCGTTAATACCTTCTGTTGCTATGTATTCCTGATACAAAAGTTCAGCATTTATCATATTTTTATCCACCTTTCGGATTTATTTTATATAACGATTATAACAGTAGGATTTTTTCATGTCAATCATTTAATTTGCCTGTAATATGATTTTTTTTAAAAATTCATCAATATTCGTTTCTTGTTCAACAATGATGAATTTTTTAAAAATGTATATATAATCGGTTGACAGAAAAATTACGAAGTGGTATGTTATAAATATAAGTAGATACTTATATACATGCGTTCAGCATAAAAGAACAAAATTAAGAACAGGAGATAATATTATGGCATCACCTCAGCTTGTTGAAGAACTTTATCAGGCACTTCCTGATGAAACAAAAGAGTTTCTGGCATCTGCTATAAAAAGCGTTGTTGAAACAAAGAAAAAAGGCGGTAAGGTAGCAGCGGTTATCGGCAGCGGTCCTAATCTTCACGAAGGTGTAACAACTCTTATTGCGACACTTATCCATGCAGGTCTTATTGATGGTGTTACAACAAGTTCAGCAGTTATTTCTCATGAAATGGGCGGTACTCTTGATAAAGTAAAACGTTTTGATGCGGATATTCTTGGCGATAAATGTCCCGAAAGCATCCGTTGTCGAGGAAATATTTATGAGCTTACTCAGCTCAGTGAAGAAGAATGGGCAAGAATTCGTTCTGAAATGCCTCTTGATGAAGAGCTTATTTCTATTTGTGAAAAAGCAGAGGGTAAGGTTATTATCAAGGCAGCAGGTAACATGGCTTATCCCGTAGGTTATTTTAATGAAACTGTATCAACTGAAATTATGGTTGCTGCACAGACTCTTGGCGAAAGCTTTGAATATATTGCAGGTCTCGGTTCAGACCCGAGAACAATGATTGGTGCAGGTGCAATCAAAAACGTTCCCGTTCTTGTAAGTGTGCCTCAGCTCATCGGTGGCGGTCAGGTAGGTCTCTGCATTTCAGACAGTATACCTGTAAGTCAGCGTTGCAGCAGAATTGCAAAAATGCTTTCAGAAGCAGATGTTATTATTGAATCTGCAGTTGCTCTTACTCAGGAAATTCATGACGGTCCTTTTGAAACATATACAGGTCACGGTATCTGGGGTGCAATGAACGGAATGCCCACATACAGCCTCAAAGACAAAACTCTTATCCGTTTTGACCTTGACGAAAACCTTAAACGTTCATGGGACCTTAACAAACAGAGTGAGCTTATTCAGAAGGCAATCAACGAAGGTCTTCCCAAAACAAAGCTTACAAAAATTCCTTTCCGTATGGAAATGTCAGCATTCACTCGTCTTGAAAACAGTATTCCTGTTATCGGTGATATCGGTGAATTGTGGCCCATTTTCATTGATAAAATCTGCAAAGAGCTTGGTATCACACTTGACTTTACATCTGCTCCTCAGAATACAGAGGAAGGTAAAGCAATGCGTGAAAAGATTGTTGAAGAAATCAAACCCTTCTCACTTAAGAAAATGCGTAAAGCACTTAGTGAAAAATATGCGTTTTAATTTAAAGGAGTGTTCAATATGAGTATTAAAGTTTTAGGTGTAATTCCCGCACGTTACGGTTCATCACGTCTTCCCGGTAAGCCTCTCAAGGATATCTGCGGAAAGCCTATGATTCAGCACGTTTATGAAAACGCAAGTAAATCAGAGGTTCTTGATAAGGTTGTTGTTGCAACAGATGACCAGCGTGTTTATGATGCAGTTATCGCTTTCGGCGGTGAAGCAGTTATGACAAGAGTTGACCATCCCACAGGCTCAGACAGAGTTGCAGAAGCAGCAAATGCTTATGAATGCGACTACGTTATCAACATTCAGGGTGATGAACCTCTTGTTCCTCCTCAGATTATTGATGATATCGGTAACGCTCTCATCAACAGTCCTGAATGTGTTATGGCAACAGGAAGTGTGCCCATTGACGGCGAAGAATACATCAACAACAACTGTGTTGTAAAGGTTGTGACAGACGTAAACGGCAACGCAATTTATTTCTCACGTTCACCC
>JAFXFI010000055.1 GCA_017520635.1 Clostridia bacterium | reverse complement strand
AATTTTCTGTTTTTCCTGAGCATAGGGCAAAAAATGCAGGTAAAATAATTTCATCCTCATAGGTAATAACTTTATCTTTCACTTCATTTACGCATGAGGTGATTTTTTTTGAATAAATTTCGTATTTGTCACCCCATTTTTCCTTGGCTTCCTCAGGCGAAATATACGCCTGATGCTTCTTGTAATCATCTGTAAGGGTGACACCTTTTTTCTGCTGGTAA
This sequence comes from Clostridia bacterium, assembly GCA_017520635.1. GTDB lineage: Bacteria > Bacillota > Clostridia > Oscillospirales > Acutalibacteraceae > SIG575. Next base: position 3,023 of record JAFXFI010000055.1, on the reverse strand, counting down.
AGTGCGTAGGTATGGGCAGCAACTGCCTGAGCTTTTATAGCTTCTTCGGAATAAAGGGGAGTTATTTCACCGCTTACCACACCTACAAGATAATCAGTCACGGAAAGGGTGACTTCCTTGTTGGTTTCAGTTCTCAGAAGCGTTATTTTTTCATCTTCTTTTACTTCATCAGATGAGACTTTTGAGACTGTTTTTCCATCGGACTTATCTCTCAGACTGATAAGAGGTGTGAAAATCATTGAAAGTGCCAAGCAGATGCTTAAAAACAACGTAAATCTCATATAAATCAACCATCCTTTTTTCTTGACTTTTATAATTAAAATATAGTACAATATAATGTATATTTTTGCGTATCAGAGAGGAACTTTGAGATGAAAACCAACTACATCGAATATATTGATGACAGTTCTATGAAAAGTTTATGTGAAGAGCTTGAAAAAAATAACCGGATTGCAACAGGAGATTTCAGCAAATACGGTGTTAAAAAAGGTCTGAGAAATTCTGACGGTACGGGCGTTATGGCAGGACTTACTCAGGTTTGCAGTGTTGAAGGATATTATATGATTGACGGTGAACGTGTGCCTAAAGAGGGCAGACTTATTTACCGTGGTTATGACATGACAACACTTGTAAAAAATTGTCAGAAGGAAAATCGTTTCGGGTTTGAAGAAATTGCGTGGCTTCTCATTTTCGGCTCACTTCCCACTAAGGAACAGCTTGAAATGTTCAGGGCAACACTTGCAATGTGCCGTGAGCTTCCCGATGATTTCATCGAGGATATGATTATGAAGGCACCCTCACCCGATATCATGAACAAAATGGCAAGAAGTGTTCTTGCACTTTATTCTTACGATTCAAACCCTGACGATACAAGCGTTGAAAATATGCTCAGACAGTGTATTCACCTTGTAGCACAGCTTCCCTCAATTATGACTTACGCTTATCAGGTTAAGAGAAGAACTTACTACAAAAAGAGCATGTACATTCATCAGCCCAAGCCCGAACATTCAACTGCAGAAACAATTCTCCGTTTCACACGTGCAGACAGAACCTTTACTGACGAAGAAGCAAAGCTTCTTGATCTTCTTCTTTGCATTCATGCAGAACACGGTGGCGGTAACAACTCAACTTTCACAACCAGAGTTCTTTCTTCATCAGGCACAGATACATATTCAGCAATCGGTGCTGCAATCGGCTCTCTTAAAGGCCCACGTCACGGCGGTGCAAATATCAAAGCACATCAGATGATTGCCGAAATTTATGAAAACGTTAAAAATCATGAATCAGACGGTGAAATTGCAGACTACCTGAAGAAAATCATCACCAAAGAAGCTGGTGACCGTTCAGGTCTCATTTACGGTATGGGCCATGCAATTTACACTCTTTCAGACCCCAGAGCAGTTCTCCTCAAAGAAAAAGCAGGAGAATTTGCAAAAGGCACAGAGTACGAAGAACGTTTTAATATGATTTCAAGAATTGAAGCACTTTCACCTCAGGTTTTTGCAGATGTAAAAGGCGTAAAGAAACCTCTTTGTGCAAATGTTGACATGTACTCAGGTCTCATTTATGAAATGCTTAAAATTCCCGTTGATTTGTTCACACCTATGTTTGCGGTTGCACGTGTTGCAGGTTGGTCTGCTCACAGAATTGAAGAAATGACAACTGCAAAGAAAATTATCCGTCCGGCATATAAGAGTGTTGCTCACGCAAAAGATTATGTTTCACTTGAAAACAGAGTTGTAAGCGAAGGTGCATCTTCAGGCATTTATATTCCCAAAGAACAGAGATAAGAAAGGGATGAATTTCTATGAAAATTAAAGGCAGTATGAAAAATCTGAAAATAGATTCAGCATTGGCTGTTGCTTTTGTGGGTACAGCTGCTGCATTGGGTCTCAGATTTTATCAGGCTTTCAGCGGACTTATTGATTTTGAAACAGGCTTTTTTACTGAGGACAGTTTTACAACTATTCTCCTTTACGGAGTTCTTGGTGTCACGGCAGTAGTAGTTTTTATGATTTCACTTCTTGCAGGAAAAGTTCCTCAGGATAAATTGCCTGAAAAGAAAAATATCGGAATTGCAATTTTATCTGTGGTTTTTGCAGCAGGTCTTGTAATGAGTGCAGTACCTTTGTTTGAAGGATTTATGGAGATGTCTGCTTCTTATAATTCTTTCTTGGCAGAACAGACAAAGCTTTCTTTCCTTATGAAATCGGGTGCACTTCCTAAGCTTTTAGAGGGTGTTTTTGCAATTATTTCAGCTGTTTACTTTGTTTTTCTTGCAACAAAATTTGCAGGATTGGGAAAAATCAACCTGACAAAGCTTAAAGTTTTTTCTCTTTCACCTCTTTTCTGGGCAACATTCAGAATGATTCAGCGTTTCACAAGAACGATCAGCTTTATGAACGTTTCAACACTTTTCCTTGAGCTGTTTATGATTGCCTTCATGATGATGTTCTTTATGTATTTTGCTCAGATGTCATCAGAAGTAAATAACAGATGCACATCCTACAAGGTTGTGTCTTACGGACTTATTGCAGGAATGTTCTCTGCCGTTGTGTCTTTACCGAAACAGCTTTTATCTTTGTTCAGCGAAAACTATAAAGCTCTTGAAGAAGCAGGTAAGCTTGCTTGTCCTTTGGAATTAGCTGATGTTTTATTTATGCTTTTCATATTTGCTTTTGCAGTATTTTTTGTTGCTTCACCGAAGGTGAAAAATATGACGCTCAAAGAAGCAGAAAAAATTATAGAGGAGGAAGTTTAAGTGTTTCTTGAAAATCTTGCAATTGCGGCAAAACAGGTGGGAATTCTTTATATACTTGTTGCAGTAGGCTTTGTCTGCGACAAGGTGGGACTTTTCAAAGAAAAAACTGCAAGACTTTCAAACGACTTACTTTTCTACATAATCACTCCTGCAGTTATTATCACAGCATTTATGTCAATGGACAATACCCCTGAAAACTACAAAAAACTTCTTGATGTGGGTTACCCCGAATTTTACCTCGATGAGTTGAGCGATACTGCTT
>JAFXFI010000054.1 GCA_017520635.1 Clostridia bacterium | reverse complement strand
TTGATCTGCTCAATGAGGATAACCCAAACAGGCTTTCTGCCGGGCTGTGTGCCGAAGATGTAGGGAAGTTCAAGAACTGCTACATCAAAGTTTTCATCTGCAAATGAGAAAGCAGCTTCTTCCTGGTCAATACGGCTTCTGATATAAGGATGCTTATCGCAGAGCTTCATTTCAGGCTTCTGTTTTGCAAGATATGCAAAGTATGAACCGAGAATAACTGCATTCTTCATACCTACTTCCTTACAGATAGGAAGAATTCTCTTGAGAGGTGCGATGTTGTATTTGTAATAAGCATCGTAAACAGGAGCCGGGAATTCAACACGTTCGTCAATACCTGCTGCGAATACGAAGCAATCGTAGCCTGTCATCATCTCTCTGAGTTCATCATCAGTTTTGTCATTAATGTTTGCAAATACGATTTCCATTTCCTCAGGAATGGGTGCTCCTACAGGAAGAGGGGGAAGAGCCACAGTCTTTACTTCGTGACCTTTCTTGATAAACAAATCTGCTGCTGCAGAGCCGAGCAGACCTGTTCCGCCAATCATAAATACTTTCATTGAATTAACCTCCAAAATTTGTTAATTCAATTTTAAAACAAAAAACATGAATAGTCAAGTGTTATTTGCAAGTATTGTTATTGCTTTAAAGGAAATTGATAACTTATAATACGGATACACGTAAACTGTCGGAAAAATCAACACACATAACAGCCACCAAGGGAAAAAGCTGAGTTTAAGCATGGCAGTTTCAAAGCATTTATTCTCCATTATCTTAGTGCTGAGTCTGATAATTTCGTTTACTTTGCACGGCTCATTTTCGTACCAAAGATAAGATGCAAGAAAATATCTCTGACAAAACACAAAAGCAAAAAATGCACCTGTTACCGAAAGCAGAATTACGCTGACCGAAAGTGCAATTAAAATCCATTGCCCTATCCCCTGTCTCAGAGCAAAAAGAAGATATCCTCCCAGAGTAAAAGACGGTGTAAAAAAAAGAAATACGGCAAGAAATTTTCTCAATTGAACGGAAAATGTAATTTTAATTGCACCGATGGATTTTCTTACGTTGTAATAGGAAAAAAGCTTCCTGAGTGACAGTTTATTTTTCCTTGCATTTTCATAAAACCAGATGTCTCTTCCGTAATTAAACGGCATAATTAAAACATAAGAAATAACACCCAACATAACAAGAATAAAATCTTTAAGTGTGGGTTCTGTGTACATGTTTATCTGAGGTAATTGCAAGAGTAATTCACCTATAACAAAAGTATTATTCAGGATAATACTTATCAGAGCAGTTATCACAAGAACAAGTGTCATTTTTAAATTTTGATCAAGCATATTCGCCTTTGAAAATATTTTGATTTTACCGTTCATTTATTTTTCACTCCGAAATATTTTTATGTTGTAAAGTATTGGTATTTTTTCCTTATTTATACCTTAAAACACAACAAAATTTATACATATGTATATTGCCTTTTTCCTTTAAAAATGTTAGAATATATTGTTCTAATATCTTAAAATGGAGAAGTTTATGAGAAAATTAGTTTTTGCTTGCATTTCAATGCTTTTTATCTTCGCATCTGTGTTCAGCTTAAGTGCTTCAGGTGCTGAAGAAATAAACATTTCAGACAGAATTTTTACCATATCTGCAGGCGGTGACGAAACCGAAGCAGAGCCATATTCAAAAGAGGCAATTGAAAGTGCAATTGACCTTGGCTTTGATGCAGTTTCAGTAAAAGTCGGTGAAGACGGAATTGAAACAAAAGGCCTTCCCGAAATTCTTACTTTTGCGAAAGAAGATTTTTCTGTGATTATTGATTGCACAGAAGAAAACTTCAATGACGTTTATAAAGTTGCAAAGGATTATGATTATACTTATCTGCGTGTAAGAGATTTAAGTACAAAGAGACTTGTCAATTGGGCACATGCAATGAGCAATCGTGTGCAGGTTATCCCCTCTTACGACGGTAATGTGATTTTCTCTGCAATCAGTGCTTATAATACTGCGAAAGATAATTATGTTAATTTCTGCGAATTTTCAAGCAAAAACAGATACAGCGTTATTTTCTCCGAATTTTTCACAAAAAGATTTGACGGCACATGGGCACTTATGTCTTTTGCAGATAAAGATTTATGCGGTCAGAGAGATGATGGTATTCACGGTTGGGAAAGCGCAATTTCCATGGGTTACAAAGCAATTGAAACCGATAACGAAAGAGAATTTATGAAATACCTTTCTCTTCTCGAAGAAAGTTATGAACATCTTGAATCAGTTTATAATGAAGCAAAAGAAACAGACCTTTCCCCTTATTCAGTTTCAAGTACAAAGGATTTTGAAAAGTATGTAAATCTTGCAGAAGAAATGCTTACATCAGAAAACGCTTCAAGTCAACTTGAAATAAACGAATGCATAGAAAACATTGAAAATTCATATTCCGAATTTCAGCTTTCAGAGGGAGAAGAAGAAAACAAAACCTTTTCCGTTACTCCCATGAAAATATTCTGGATATGCTTTGCAATTGCACTTTTCGTTTCATCACAGATTTATCTTCATAAAAAAACAAAGAAAAAATAATCATAATTTTATACTCTGAGGAGGAATTTTTATGGCAACAGAAAAAACACCAAGACTCAAGCGTGCATCAAGCCCTGAGGAAGTCGGAGTTTCCTCTGCGGCGATAAAAGAGCTTATTGAAGATTTCAAGAAATCAGAAGTTGAAGTCCACAGTATTATGATTTTAAGACACGGCAAAGTGGCTTTTGAATCATGGGCTTATCCTTTCACTCCCGATATGCCTCATATTATGTATTCAGTCAGCAAGAGTTTTACATCAATTGCTATTGGTTTTGCAATTGAAGAAGGACTTCTTACTCTCGACACCAAGGTTATTGACATTTTCCCCGAATATAACGATGAGGAAGACGAAAAGCTTCAGAAGTTGACCATTTTCCATCTCCTTACAATGACCGCAGGAAAAATGGTAAGTCCTCTTTCTGACAAAACAAAAAATCAATGGATTAAAGATTTCTTTGATGCTCCCTGGGGATTTGCTCCCGGTGAAGATTGGGAATATATCAGCGAAAATCAGTATATGCTCTCTGCCATTATCAAAGAACTTACAGGTAAAACGTTAAGAGAATACCTTGCTCCACGTCTTTTCAAGCCACTCGGAATAAGAGAAAATCCTTTCTGGGAATGTGACGGCAACGGCATTGAAGCCGGTGGTTGGGGACTTTTCATTACCACAGAAGAGCTTGCAAACTTTACTCAATGTCTCCTGAATGGCGGTAAATTCAGAAACAAACGTGTTATACCTGCTAAATGGGTAAAATACGCTACCAGTAATCTTGTACAGAACACAGGCGCTTTCGGTGTTGAATCAGGCGATTCAACCTCAGGATACGGTGCCTGCTTCTGGAAAAACGAAGAAGACAAGGGCTATCGTGCTGACGGTATGTTCTCACAGTTCGGTATGGTATTTGAAGATGAAGATGCTTGTGTGATTATAACTGCATGTGAAATCGGTGAACAGATTACGCGTGACTGCTTATGGCGTCATTTTGATGACTTGTTTATCAAAGAGGGTTCAAAAGCAAAAGTCGGAGAAATCCCAACACTTCCCTCACTTCCCGATTTACCGAAAACAAAAATTCACAGCAAATACGAAGAAATTCTCAAGGATAAAAAAATCACACTCAAGCCCAATGTTCCTCTTGAAGTGCTTAAATTCCCCCTGAGCGTACTTCCCATGTACACAACCTTTATGTCAACTGACAAAGCAGGTTACTACAACAACTTCTCATTTGATTTCGAAGATAATGAATGTATTATGTCCTGGGATGAAGGCAAATATCATAACTCAATCAGATGCTCAATGAATGGTGACGTGTGCTACTCACCAATGCACCTTGGCGGAGTTGATTTTACTGCAAGCGCATCTGCTTGTTGGATAAACGACACTAACCTCTTTGTGTGGGTAAGACCTCTCGGTGCTATAGGTCAGAGAAGACTCCGTTTTGAATTCCACGATAACGGCACAGTTACACTTTATACCTCAACCTCTCCTGCGCTTGAAAGAGTGGCTGTTGACCTTTCTTCAACATTCACAAGCAAAATTTCTCTTGCTCTCGCAAAAGAAATTGTTACAACTTCATTTACTACTATGGCTCCTCCTTTCCTTGAGCCCAAGCACAAATGCAGACTTGAAGACAGATAACATTCAATCAGTATGCATATTTACTTGACAAATGCATAAAAAAGTTGTATATTATACATATTAATTGCATATTTATACCGATTTATTCATAAAAATACGGATTTTTATACATCTTATACAAAAAGGGTGACAAAATTGGCAAAAGTTTTTATAGACGGCAAAGCCGGTACAACAGGTCTCAGAATCTACGAAAGACTTGAAGGAAGAAAAGACCTTGAGCTTATCACATTAAGTGACGAAGACAGAAAGAATTATGACAAGAGAAAAGAAGCAATCAACTCTGCTGACATAGTTTTCCTTTGTCTTCCCGACCCTGCTGCAATTGAGGCTGTGGGAATGATTGAAAACGATACTGTTAAAATCATCGACACATCAACTGCTCACAGAACAAGTGAGGGCTGGACCTACGGTTTTCCTGAGCTTGATAAAGAAAAATGGGAAAGCCTTAAAAACTCAAAGAGAGTTGCAGTTCCAGGCTGTCATGCAGGCGGTTTTATTGCTCTTGTTTACCCTCTTATCAAAAACGGAATTATTCCGTCAGACATAAAAATTGCATGTCACAGTCTTACAGGCTACAGCGGTGGCGGTAAAAAGATGATTGCTGAATACGAGGATGAAAACCGTTCTCCTCTTTTTGATGCTCCGAGACAGTACGGACTTACTCAGATGCACAAGCACCTTAAGGAAATGAAAGCAATTACAGGTATGGAACAGAATCCAATCTTCTGCCCTATTGTTTCGGATTTTTACAGCGGTATGGAAATGACAGTTCCCATTTTTGCAAGTGATTTATGCGAAGGCAAAACTGTGGAAGATATCAGAAAAGTTTATTCATCACTTTACAACGGTGATATCGTTAAATACAAAGAACGCATGGACGAAGAAGGTCTCATGAGTGCAAACGCTCTTTCCTTCAAGGACAGAATGGAAATTACTGTTTGCGGTAACGAAGAAAGAATTCTTCTCATTGCACGATATGATAACCTTGGCAAAGGTGCTTCAGGAGCTGCAATTGAATGTATGAACATTATGCTCGGCAATGAACCTACACTTGGATTGGATATATGAAAGGATTGAATAAGATGCAGAATATTACAGGCGGTGTTTGTGCCGCAAAAGGTTTTAAAGCAAGTGGTGTTCACTGCGGAATAAGAAAGAATAAAACAAAAAGAGACCTTGCACTTGTTTTAAGTGAAACAAAGGCTCACGCTGCGGCAGTATACACAACAAACCTTGTTAAAGGTGCTCCCATTACGGTTACAAAAAATAACATCTCTGACGGCTTTGGTCAGGCTATGATTTGTAACAGCGGTAACGCTAACACATGTAACGCTAACGGAATAGAAATTGCAGAAGAAATGTGTTCACTTCTCGGTGATGCTCTGAACATTGATGCAAAGGACGTTATCGTTGCTTCAACAGGTGTTATCGGTCAGACACTTGATATTACACCCATCAAAAACGGTATCCCCTCTCTCTGTAAGGAATTGGCTTGTGACGGAGACAACGCTGCTGAAGCAATTATGACAACTGACACAGTTTCAAAGCAGTCTGCGGTTGAATTTACTCTCGGTGGAAAAGTTTGTCACTTGGGCGGTATGGCAAAGGGCTCAGGCATGATCCATCCTAATATGGCAACAATGCTTGTTTTCATCACAACTGACGCTGCTATCTCGCCTGAAATGTTACAGCTTGCTCTCAGCGAAGAAGTGAAAGACTCTTTCAACATGGTAAGTGTTGACGGTGACACTTCAACAAACGACATGGTTTCAGTTCTTGCAAACGGTATGGCAGGAAACGATGAAATTAAAGAAGAAAACGAGGATTTCCTCACTTTCAGAAAAGCTCTCGGCACTGTTATGGTTTCACTTTCCAGAATGATTGCAGGTGACGGCGAAGGTGCAACAAAGCTCCTTGAATGTGTTGTTTCATCTGCACCCTCAAAGGAAATTGCAAAGGTTGTTGCAAAATCAGTTATCTGCTCTTCACTCCTTAAAGCCGCTATGTTCGGTGCTGACGCTAACTGGGGTCGTGTGCTTTGTGCTATCGGTTACAGCGGTGCAGACGTTGACGTAAACAAAATCGACGTTTCTTTCCGTTCAATAAAAGGTCAGGTTGACGTATGTAAAATGGGTGCCGGAATTGATTTCTCAGAAGAAATTGCAAAAGATGTTCTCCTTGAAAAAGAAATCGAAATTCTCGTAAATCTCAATGACGGTGATGCTGATGCTACTGCATGGGGTTGCGACCTGACTTACGATTACGTTAAAATCAACGGCGACTACAGAACTTAAGAGGTAATTTGAAATGGATAAAATAACAAATGCACAAAGAGCCGACATACTCATTCAGGCTCTCCCTTACATTCAGAAATATAACAACAAAATCATCGTTATCAAATACGGTGGCAACGCTATGATTAACGAAGAGCTCAAAGCCGCCGTTATGGGTGACATGGTTCTTCTTTCACTTATCGGCATCAAGGTCGTACTTGTTCACGGCGGTGGTCCCGAAATTACCGAAATGCTCGGCAAAATCGGTAAAGAATCAAAATTCTACAATGGACTTCGTGTAACAGATGAAGAAAGTGCAAAAATTGTTCAGATGGTTCTTGCAGGTAAAATTAATAAAAACCTTGTAAATCTTCTCCAGAACATCGGTGGTAAGGCTATCGGTCTTTCAGGTATGGATGGCGGTCTTATTGAAGCAAGGCCTATTGATTTTGAAAACTTAGGTTATGTTGGTGAAATCACTAATGTAAACACTCAGCCTATTCTTGATGTGCTTGAAAAAGGCTACATCCCTGTTGTTTCAACAGTCGGTTGCGATAAAGAAGGTAACGTTTACAACATCAACGCTGACACAGCTGCAGCAGCAATTGCAGGTTCGCTCGGTGCAGAATGTCTTATTTCAATGACAGATATCTGCGGTATTCTCAGAGATAAGGACGACCCCTCAACTCTCATTCCCGTTATCAATGTCAGCGAAGCACCTCAGCTTATGCGTGAGGGTATTATCTCAGGCGGTATGATTCCCAAAATTGAATGCTGCATCGAGGCAATCAGACGCGGTGTAGGTAAAGTTTTCGTTATGGACGGACGTGTCCCCCACTCAATACTTATTGAAATCCTTACCGATGAAGGTATCGGTACAATGCTTATATAAGAAGGTTACAACATGAATCTTAAAGAAAAAGATGCAAAATACATCGCAGGAACTTATGCCCGTTTTCCTCTTGAAATTGTCAAGGGTGAAGGCTCAGTTGCTTTCGATGAAGACGGCAAAAAATACATAGATCTGTCAACAGGTATTGCAGTTAACACTTTCGGTTTCTGTGATGAAGTATGGCAGGATGCAATCAAGGAACAGATTTCTGCTGTTCAGCACACTTCAAACCTTTTCTATACTAACCCCTGTACTGAGCTTGCAGAAATGCTCTGCGAAAGAACAGGAATGAAGAAGGTATTCTTCTCAAACTCAGGTGCAGAAGCAAATGAATGTGCAATCAAGGTTGCAAGAAAATATGCTTTTGATAAATACGGCGATTACAGCCACAGCACAATCATCACTTTGAAAAACAGTTTCCACGGCAGAACAATCACAACACTTGCTGCGACGGGTCAGGATGTTTTCCACACAACCTTTGCACCCTTCACAGAAGGCTTTGTTTATGCAGAACCTAATGACATCGGAAGTGTTGAAGAGCTGGCATCAAAGGACAACTGCTGTGCAATTATGTTTGAGCTTGTTCAGGGTGAAGGCGGTGTTTGTCCCTTAACTCAGGATTTTGTTAACGGACTGAAAGAAATCGCTGAAAAATACGGACTTCTTCTTATCTGCGACGAAGTTCAGACAGGTAACGGCAGAACAGGCGAGCTTTATGCTTTCATGAACTACGGTTTTACACCTGATATTTTCTCAACCGCTAAAGGTTTAGCCGGTGGACTTCCACTTGGTGCAACACTTATGGGTGAAAAGGTACAGAACACTCTCACCCCCTCTTCTAACGGTTCAACATTCGGTGGAAACCCCGTTTGCTGTGCAGCTGCAAAGAGTATTATTTCTAGAATTGACGATAACCTTTTAAATGAAGTAAAAGAAAAGTCAGAATATATTATTAAAACACTTTCATCTGCAGACGGTGTTAAAGGTGTTACAGGTATGGGCTTTATGCTTGGCATTGAAACAGAAAAAGATGCTAAGGAAGTAATTTCTGCATGCCGTGAAAAAGGCGTTATTGTTATCAGCGCAAAAACTAAAGTACGTCTTTTACCCGCACTTAATATCCCCTGGGATATACTTAAAGAAGCAATTGAAATTATTATAGACTGTTGTAAAGGAGAATAAAAATGAAACATCTTCTCAAGCTTATGGACTGGTCAACTGAAGAAATTACAGAGGTTCTCAACCTTGCAGACCAGCTCAAATACGAAAAGAAAAACGGTATCGTTCACCACCATCTTAAAGGCAAGACTCTCGGTCTTATTTTCCAGAAAAGCTCAACAAGAACTCGTGTTTCTTTTGAAGTTGGCATGTATGACCTTGGCGGTTCTGCACTTTTCCTCAGCTCAAACGATTTGCAGATCGGCAGAGGTGAACCTATTGAAGACACAGCACGTGTTCTTTCACGTTACCTTGACGGTATTATGATCAGAACTTATGAACAGGCTGAGGTTGAAAAGCTTGCTGAATACGGTTCTATTCCTATCATCAACGGTCTTACAGACTTCTGTCACCCCTGTCAGGTACTTGCTGACCTTATGACAATCAGAGAACACAAGGGCGTTATCAAAGGCCGTAAGCTTTGCTACATTGGTGACGGCAACAACATGGCAAACTCACTTATCGTAGGCGGTATCAAAATGGGGATGAGCGTTGCAATTGCCTGTCCCAAGGATTATCAGCCCGATGCTGAAATTATGAAATGGGCAAGTGAAAACGGTGACTTCCTCTGCACAGAAGATGTAAAAGAAGCTGCAAAGGATGCTGATGTACTTTACACAGACGTGTGGGCATCAATGGGTCAGGAAGGCGAAGCAGAAGAAAGAAAGAAAATCTTCAAAGGCTATCAGATTAATGCTGACGTTATGGCAGTTGCACACGATGATGCAATGGTTATGCACTGCTTACCTGCTCACAGAGGCGAAGAAATCACAGCTGATGTTCTTGAAGCACATGCAAATGAAATCTTCGACGAAGCAGAAAACAGACTCCACGCTCAGAAAGCAGTTCTTGTTAAATGCTTTGAATAAATTTAACACAAAAGGTAAAATCCTCACAATACGGGTGTATTGTGAGGATTTTCTTATCTTATTTTAATTAAATCAGAACTTGAGTGCTGCTGCAAGCTGTCTGCAGAGAAACATAAAAGCGTTGAAAAGTTTTTCTATAAAACTTTCGTCACCGGGAATTTCGTCAATCTGAAGTGAAAATTCACCGTTTTCGTAGGTGTAAAGATCAGTTTCAAATGTTCCGTTTTCATCAAGTGTGAGTGTTCTCATTCCGTAAGGACCTGCTTTTGAAAACTGGAAGCCGTAAGTAAGACCCATTGTAATTCCGTCAACATCACCTGTGAAGCCGTCTGTGTGAATATGTCCGAAAAATGCACCTTTAACGCCTTTTTCTTTCCACATAAGGAATTCATCTGTAGGCTCACAAGGCTCGCTTACAGTGTAATTTACACCACCATTTTTAAGTCTGTAAACTCCACCATCACCGAGCATTGCACCCTTATCCCAGAAATTACATTCCTCATAGAGATTTCCGATATCATCTGTAGGAACATGTTCAAAAACAATTGAAGAAACATTGCCTGTTTCTTTATTTTTAAACCATTCTTTCTGACCTTCAGTAAAGCTTTTGCCGTTATCAAGAAGCCACAGACCGAAGCCTGCTTCATCAGAATCATGCTTTTTAATTTCAAGGTACTGGTCAATTCTGCCCTCTGCATCATCACTTTCGTCAACTGTGATACAATGAGGATATGATGCGAAAATTTCAAGCCAGTCTTCGTTTGAAATTTCTGCCTTGTAGTCGTTGTTACCCATTGTCACAGCGTAATAAATACCTGCTTCTTCAATGGGAGTAAAAATGTTTTCTACTGCAATTTTTACATTTTCAAGAGTCTTTTCATAGTCACCGTCAACAAGAACACCCTCCTTGAAAATTTCATCGTCTGAAATATCACCTGCACGGCTGTCTTCCACGATGTCACCTGAAATCACAATAAAATCAGGCTTTGCAGTTTCAATTGCTTTTCTGATGAAATCTGCCATACCGTGTGCAGGATATCTGTCGTCCTGAGGGTCAGAAATGTGAAGCACGGTAAATTTGCCGTTTTCATCAAATTCAAAGCTTTTACTTTCTGCATTTACAAAACAAGTAAAGCATGAAAGTGCAAAAATTATAACAAGAAGAATTGATAACAGTTTTTTCATCAGTAACACTCCTTTTTATTCACATCCAAGACGTGAAATCATATATTCATTTGCAGTCATTTCAAAAGTATCATCAAGAGGAGAAAGCTCAATCTTTCTTCCGTATTTTCTTTCAAGAGCTGCAGAAATTATTGCATCTGCAAGAACGGGATTTTTGGGTAGTAACGCACCGTGAGCATAGGTTCCGAAAACGTTTTTATATCTTGCACCCTCTGTAAAATCCTTACCATTGTTGCCGTTACCTTTGAGAACCTTACCGAGAGGTTTTACACCATCACCAAGATAAGTTCTGCCTGCATGGTTTTCAAAACCGACAATTTTAAGTGAGCCTAACTCTTCACTTTCAAAACAGTAGTTGCCGATAAATCTTTCCTTTTCAATTTCCGTATGCATATTAATTGCACCTACAAGGTCATACTGTGTGCCCGTAGTTGACTTACAGTAATTACCGAGAAGTTCAAAGCCTGTGCATACTGCGAGGAAAACCTTTTCATCTTCAACTGCTTTTCTTATTTCATCGGCTTTTTCACCCATCAGGTCTTTTAGGTGCATACCCTGTTCAAAGTCCTGACCTCCGCCGATAAAAAACATATCAAAATCGTTTGCATTGAATTTTTCACCAACAGAAACGTTTGTAACATCCGCTTTCATACCACGCCATTCAAGACGTTTTTTAATACAGGTGATATTTCCGCCGTCACTGAAAAGATTAAGCACATCGGGATATAAATAACAAATTTTAAGTTCTTCCATAACTCAGTTCTCCCAATAACTCTTAAGATTATAACGCTTGCTGATTTTCTCTCTGAAAGAAAGCATTGCAGAATATGTGGGCATAATAAAAACATCAACCTCTGCCTTGTCAATTTCTTTGAGAAGCATATCATCATCCTTGATAACCTTTATTCTGTCAAGGCTTCTGCCTGCATATTTCAAACGGTTTGCCATATCATCAGCACGAAGACCACCAACATAAATCATGGGAAGTCTGTCGCCTAATTCTTCAAGCTTTTCAAAGTTCGCATCCCAGAGCCATGAAATATCTGTACCGTCAGAAATTCTGTCGTTTACGATTGTAACAAACAGGCATTTTTCTTTGACTGTATTTGTAAGGAAATTAAGAACCTGATTACAGCCTGCAGGGTTTTTTATGAGAATCATTCTCACGTTTTTACCGCCGATGTCAAAGTTTTCCATTCTGCCAAAGCCACATTCAAAGGATGACAGAGCTGTGATAATTTTGTTCTCATCAATGCCCATACCTTTAGCTACTGCTGCAGCAGAAATTGCATTGTAAACATTGTAGCCACCGGGAAGATTAATTCTGAGAATTTTTTCATCTTCACTCATTTTAATTTTAACAGTTGTGCTGTCAAGGTCGCTTGATACAACCTCTGTTACATAAACTTCTGTATCGGGTCTTCTGTAGCCACAATTGGGACAAGAATATGAACCCAGATGTCCATAGGTTTTGTAGTCATAATTATACTCGGTTTTGCAGTTGATACAATACTGAGCATCTGAAACCTCAGAAACAAGCTCCTCGTAAATGGGACAGTCAACACCGTAATAAATTACTCTGTTTTTTACGTTCTTTACAAGTGAGGTTGTAAGTGAGCAGTCTGCATTTATACATACAGTAGCATTCGGTGAATTTTCAATACCTGCTCTGATACCGCCCATTGTAAGTTCAAGTTCAACAAAACGGTCAACCTGGTCACGAAAAACGTTTGTAACGATAATGTGTTTTGCATCCACATAACGGCTTACATGTCTGAACGCTGCTTCGTCACATTCGATAACTGCGTACTTTTTTCTGCATTTGCCGAAGATTGTGGAATTCATTGCAAATTCATTTGTAATACCTGTAAGCAGGTTTGCACCTGAACGGTTAGCAAAATAACTGAATCCTGCTTCTTCAAGGCATTGTTCAACCATTCTTGAGGTTGTAGTTTTACCGTTTGTACCGGTGATGATAATTGTTGTAACACCTCTTGCCATAACACCGAGAACAGAGGGGCAGATTTTTACGGCAATTTTACCGGGAAGGTTTGTGCCTCCTCTTTTCATAACACGGAGAATAAACTTTGTAAGTTTACATGCAATTATTGCAATAACTGCTCTGAGTTTCATATAACTTACCTCTTTTAATTATTTGTTTAATAATTTTTCACATGCTGCAAGACGTACTGAAATTGCAAGAAGCTCTGCTGCTTTTTCAAGTTCTTCAACTGTGGGGAAAGAAGGTGCAATTCTGATGTTTTTATCTTCAGGGTCTTTACCGTAAGGATAAGTTGCACCGGGAGTTGTGAGAACAACACCTGCTTCTTTACAGAGTTCGCCTACTCTTTTTGCAGTACCTTCAAGAACGTTGAGGCTGATAAAATAACCGCCGTTGGGATTTTTCCATTCAGCAATACCTTTGCCTTCAAGCTCTTCTGTAAAGCATCTGATAACTGCTTCAAATTTGGGCTTAAGAAGTTCTGCGTGTTTTTTCATGTGGTTCTTAAGACCGTCAACATTCCCAAAATATCTTACATGACGGAGCTGATTAAGCTTATCATTACCGATTGTCTGTATTGTCATACGTTTTTTGATTGCAGTAATATTTCCGTCTGATGCTGCAAGTGCAGCTACACCTGCACCTGGGAATGAGATTTTTGAAGTTGAAGTAACTTCAATGAACATATCCTCACTACCTGCTTCTTTTGCAGCCTCAAAAATGTTGAGAAGTGTATCGGGTGTATCATTGATATCGTGAACGCAATATGCGTTATCCCAGATAACTCTGAAATCCTTTGCAGCAGGCTTCATTGCTGCAATTTTTCTTACACATTCGTCTGAGAAAGTGATACCCTCGGGATTTGAATATTTAGGAACAACGAACATACCCTTTACTGAACTATCCTTAATAAGTTCTTCAATTGCATTCATATCAGGACCGTCTGAAAGCATGTCGACAGTAATCATTTCAATTCCGTAAAATTCAAGAATACCGAAATGTCTGTCATAACCGGGAGCAGGACAGATGAATTTCACATTACCCTGTTTAAGCCAGGGTTCGTCACCTGCACCGTGAGTCATGCACTGACCGATATAGTCAAACATCATTGTAAGGCTTGAGTTACCACCTATAATAATATTTTTTGTATCAACCTCAAGTAAATCTGCAAAAAGTTTTTTGCATTCTTCAATACCGTCAAGAATACCGTAGTTACGGCAGTCAAAACCGTTCTCAGCCTTGAAAGCATCTTCAAATTTAACTGCATCAAGCATTTCCATTGTAATATCAAGCTGTGCGGGAGAGGGCTTACCTCTTGACATATCCAGGGATAACCCCTGAGATTTAAAATCGTCATATCTTTTCTGTTGAGCTTCCTTTTCCTGAAGAAGCTCTTTCTGTGACATGGCACTGTAAAGCATTACTAAAATCCTCCAAAATACATATTCGATATATTGTAATATATTTATTCCAAATTTGCAAGTGATTTCACAAATTTTGCAATTAAAAAATAAAAATCTTGCAAATTTTTCAAAAATCACGTGCTGAGAAAGGATTTTTTCGGTAATTTTTCGATAAATGATGTCTTTTTCTGTCATGTCAGGTGTGAAAAATGGCAAAAATAAAACATTTCCAAACGAGATTCTTCGCTGACGCTCAAGAATGACGCGTTTGGAAATGTTGTGGTAAATTATAATTTGTTTTTCACAGCCCTTTAGTTAATTATAAATCAGTCACCGAGAAGTCCGTGATATCTACCCATCCAATAAGGAAGAAGGTAGTTATAGGGCATCATAGCACGCGTACCGTTATCACCTGTGCCGGGAAGTGTTGCTGTACGGTTTACAACCTTTGAATTGATTTCAACAAATTCTTCTGCACCTGAATCGCATACAAACTGATTGCCGTCATAGTTTACAAGTACTCTTGATGAATATTCAACCGGATATTTGAGTTGTGCAGGAATGCCCATTTCCTTCTGCTCTGTATCCCATACAATATCTTTTCTGTAGCTGTTGAAAACAGGCCATCTGATAAGGTCAAGGTTCATTTCTGAAAGTGACTTTGCTGCATTTTCAATATCGCAGTAATTGTTTGTAGTTGCACCGTAAACAATGTTGAAGAAGGGTGAACGCTCAACTCTTTCATACTGCCAATGGTGAGTAAGCCCCATTTTGAAAATTTCTTTCTGTGCATCGCTGTCTGTATAAACAAGAAGAGGATAAATATTTATAAAATCAAGCTGATCGTCAATATGTGCCACATGACCGTCTTCAACCTTATACTGAATGCAGTTCATTGCATAGTGATGCTTTTTGATAAGCATATCGAAAACCTCGTTATACTTTTCATCCCCTGTTACGTGGTATGTAGTTTTAAGGAATGAGAGTATTTCAAGTGAGTTTGTGCCTCTTTCATAGAACCATCTGTCATCATTATTAAGAAGCTCAGGCTCCCAGTTTGCCCATGTTGTAGGAACGCCGTCAACGTCACAAAGGTGGAAGTTATTTTCAAGAATATGGTCTGTGATTTTTCTTACCACATCTGCAATTTTTTCTTTTTCTTTCTTATCAGCAACAAGGTCATAATAAATACCGTAAGCAAAATAGTGACCTGTCATTTCGTCTGATGAGGTTTCACCGAGCCATTCCATTTCAGGGTTGTCTTCGCAGACGTGCCATTCTTCACGAACGCCTGTCATAAAGTTTTCTTCGTAACTATGTCTTGTAGCTCTTGCAGTAAAGCCTGATTTTCCTGTAATTTCAGTAAGGATAATCATAGCATCAACTGCTTTTTTAGCATTTTCTTTTGCTTTCTTATCCCCTGTTACAGCGTATCTGAAGCACTGACTTGCACAGTAAAGCCCTGTGAAAAGTCCGTCATTATCTGAATTGGGAAGCCAGCCTGATTCAAGGTCACCGTATTTACGGAGAATTCTGTCAACCTGATAGCCTTCGTTTCTTGTAAAATATTTTACTGCCATTTCGTCATAGTGGTTTGCTTTTTCTTCAAGAGTCATTTCCTTTGAAGTAATAAGGCTGATACCTCTTGGCGTTACGGCAGCAATTGAGCCGTTATCTGATACGGTAATTTTTGTAACTGTAGGATGCATAAGCCAGGGACCGAATGAAAAATATGAAATTTTACCTTCAATAAGAGTTACAATGCCTGTGTTTGTTGCGAAATATTTTTTGCCGTCGTCAGCAAAGAACATATCGTTGAAGGAGCCTGTGGGAACTGAATAGAAATCGTTTCCGTTAAACCAATAGTTTTTGCCGTCATAGATATTAAGTCCGTTATCTGAGCCTACCCACAAATGACCGAGACCGTCAACTGCAGCACAGTTGATTTTCTGACTGAGAACACCTGTTACATCGGGAAGAAGCTCTGCCCAATGACGTCTTTTGCCTTTCATTGAAAGAAGACCTTCAACAGTTGAGCCAACGTAAACTGTTTCACCGTATTTTGATTTATTATCAACTGCAGCAAGGCAAACTGTTGCCTCGGGAAGGTCAACAATTTTTGTGAACTCATCGTTTTCCATAAGGAAAAGTTCAGTTTCGGTAATCAGCCATACTGATTTATCAAGTGCAACTGAAATGTCAATTACAGGTGCTGAGAAATCAGCAAGCTTTGTGATTTTACCCTTTTTGATTTCAGCAAGTGAATTACCGATAGCTGCAAAAAGTCTGCCTTTTCTTGTAAAAAGACCTGAAACTTTTGCCTGAATTCTTTTTATTTTACCCTCTGAATATATTGCAAGGCTGTCATCTTCTGCAATGTAAAGAGTTTCACCCTCAAAAGCAACTGCAATTACTTTTTCAGGGTCAATGCCTTTATCTGCAGCAAGGAAAACCTTATCATACTGTGTGAACTGACCGAAATTAAGTGTAGGTTTTTTCATAATTTTTCTCCTGTAAATTAATTAGTATATTAATGATATCAAACATGGTTTTTAATGTCAACAAAAAAATAAAGCCCTCCGTAAAGGAAGGCTTTAAATTCTGATTATTCTACTTTACCCTGTAAAGCACGTTTGAGCCAGATTTCACCGATGTCAAGTGCGGTATAGAGACCTTTTTTCTCACTCTTCTTGACGATACGCTCTTTAAGACTTGCATTGGGGTCTGTTGAAAGAAGCTGAACAACAACTCTGTCAGCAACTTCTGTATCGCCGAGAGGTTTGGTTGAAGTAATTGTAAGCATTACAACATAGGGGTCTCTCATATCACCGTAATAAATGGTATTTCCGCAGCGAACCATTGGCTTATCTCTGAACATCAAAAATTCGTCCTGAACTTTTTTCTCGTCAGCCATTGGGAACACTCCTTTATTTATCCTGAAGATAGGTTTCGACAAGTTTCTGCATAAGCTCATCCCTGTCAATTCTGCGAATAACACTACGTGCATTATTATGGGTTGTAATATAAGTGGGGTCTTCAGAAAGAATATAGCCTACTATCTGATTGATGGGATTATAACCCTTTTCTTTCAGAGAATTGTAAACATAGGTCAGGTTCTTCTTAATCTCATCCTCACACTCTGCTTTGATAGAAAATTTTATTGTCTTATCATCCATAGTAATACACCTCCGTATCACAATATATTATATTATACACTACATTTTGCGATAACACAATGGTTTTTTAATATTTTTTTATTCTATTTTGCGATAAAATTTTAACTTCTGAGAGAAATTCCAAGTTTATCAAGGGCTTTTATTGCTTTTTTGACAACATTATCTGCTTCTTCGTCAGTAAGAGTTCTGTCCTCTGCTCTCAGCTTCAGGCTGAATGCAACACTCTTTTTGCCTTCTTCAATCTGTGAACCCATGTAAACGTCAAAGAGTTCAATTGTTTCAAGAAGCTTACCTGCTGCAGAGCTGATAGCTTTCTCAAGTGTAAGAACGGGAATATCTCTGTCGCATACAAATGCAAGGTCACGTGTGCTTGCGGGGAATCTGGGAAGCTTCTTGTAAAGCTTGGGTTCTCTACCCTTATTGAAGATAGTTTCAATGTCAATTCTTGCAACATAAGCCTTTTCGCCGATACCGTAGTTTTCAAGAACTGCAGGATGAACTTCACCAAAGATTGCAAAATCTTCGCCATCACAAGTAAGCTTTGCAGTACGTCCCGGATGGAATGTGGGATCGTCTGTTACTGCTTCAACATCATAGTTTGAAAGACCTGTTTTTGCAAGGATTTCTTCAATAATACCCTTGAGTGAGAAGAAATCACATTCGCCGTACATACCGATACAGATTTTCTGTTTTTCAAGAGGAAGTGTATCTGCACCCTGAGGAGTATACTCAACGGGGATTTCATAGAGATATGCTTTTGCATTTCTGTTTTTATAGTTTCTTGCCAATACTTCAAGCATTGAGGGAATTGCAGTTGTTCTCATTACGCTTGTATCTTCACCGAGAGGATTCATAATAACAACTGAATTTCTCAGAACACTATCTGCAGGAAGATTGATTTTGTCGTAATATTTAGGGCTGATGAATGAGAATGTTTCAATTTCAGTAAGACCGCAACCGAGACATGTTGAACGGATAAGTCTTTCAAGCTGCTGCTCTTCAGTCAGTCTTGCGTTTGCAACACCTGCAAGGTCTCTGTTGGGAATTGCCTGATAACCGTAAAATCTTGCAATTTCCTC
>JAFXFI010000053.1 GCA_017520635.1 Clostridia bacterium | reverse complement strand
GGTAAACTCAACCACGGGACGAGCGATGGGCTCCAAGACAATTTCTTCAAGCTTTGCACCTGATGATACGTCAGCAGCATTTGCTGTAAAGCCAACGCTACAAACAGATACAACCATGAGAATTGCAAGGATGGAGCTTAAAATTCTTTTTGACATTTTCATTTGAATATACCTCCTTAGCTTAGTATACACTTGAAGTATAGCACATGTTTTTCTCTTTTGCAATAACTTTGACAAAATAATCTTTAATAATTTAAAAATTTTTTACAATTTTTATTTATTTTTAACAATAATTAACATTTTATAGAAAAAAGTATAATTTTTACCACCTATTGTGTTTTAAAATCACATTGATACTACATGTTCAACTTTCAACATAAAAACAGCTGTCCCTCACAAACAGAAAAACAGCCGTTTTTTATCAATCAAGAGCAATCTTGCATTCTTTCTTTATCTTTGATGAATATGTACCGTTCTTTTTGCATTCAGCCATGTATTCTTCAGCTGCTTTTATTTTTTCTTCATCAGACAGTTCAGTAGAACACATTGTGAAACGCGCCTTATTCAACTTATCGTTACAGAACTTAGCATAGTAATAAACCATTTCTGTTTCATACGTTCCGTTTTCATCAAGTGTGATATAACGAAGTCCTCTTGTATCAAAGTCACCGTAATATCCAAAACCTGATGTAGGTGCACACGCAAGGTCGATACCTTTGTAGGAAACGCAGTATGTATTTATATGGTCGTGACCGTAGAACATCGCTTTTACATCACCCTGTTCAAGCATTGTATCAAATTCAAGTCCTTTATCTGCAGGGTCAGGAGTTACAGCTTCATGGCAGAATCCGTTGAGGTTGTCCCCTGCTTCACTGACTGCATTAATTGCCTGCAAAGGAGGATGATGCTGGAATACCATCGAAGGTACATTTTCTCCGCCGGTTTCTTCTTTAAGTTTATTTGCGGTTCTTTTATACCATTCAAGCTTATCAGCAAGAACACCGTCATTTGAATCAAAGCACCAGAGGTTATAAGCTACTCTCTTTCCGTCTGACGACATAATCGGAAGATTGAAGTTGCAGCATCCGTCAAGATGTTCTTCACCTGCTTCTGATATACAAACTGAGTATTTACTGAAAATCTCAAACTGTTCACGTCTTGAAACTTTACCGTCAAGGTCATGGTTACCGAAAACTATAGCAACGGGAATACCCAGCTTTTCAAATTTTTCCATAAACGACTTATAGGTCTTACCGATAAAGTATTTGCCCATAAGCTTAAGTGCTTCTGTGCCTGTGGTTGAAAATTTATTGTCACCTGTTATAACAATAAGGTCAGGCTTATATTCATCCACACATTTAAGCACATAATCCATTGTAAGATAACGCTGTACAGGACCGTCCTGAAAATCAGAAACCTGAATAATTTTAAACTTACCATTTTTATTGAATTTCAAATTTGCTTTGCTCATTTTTTCATCTCCAAACTTTATGTCAATTTATGTTATCACATCAGATTTATATTGTCAACTTTACATTGCAAAAAAGAATTTTTTGTGCTATTATATAATGTAATATAAAACGAAAGAAGAATGAGTATGAAAATATCTGAGATTTTTAACCAAAACAAAGCAACTCTCTCCTTCGAAGTTTTCCCTCCGAAGACAAGTGACACCTACAAAAGCGTTGAAACTCAGGCAATGGAAATTGCAGGACTGAAACCTGATTTTATGAGTGTCACTTATGGTGCAGGCGGAGGTACAAGCGAATACACAGTAAGTATCGCAGACAACATTCAGAAGGTGCACGATGTTCCCACACTTGCACATCTGACTTGTGTTTCATCAAAAAAGGAAAAGGTTCACAAGCAACTGAGGCTTCTTGGAGAGCATGGAATCGAAAACATCATGGCTCTCAGAGGTGACAGAACAGATAACGACTGTGAAGATTACCGCTATGCATCGGAACTTATTTCTGATATCAAAGAGCTTTGCGGTGACAGATTCTGCATCGGCGGTGCCTGTTATCCTGAATGCCACCCTGAAAGTGAATCACTTGAACAAGACATCAGAAACCTAAAATACAAAGTTGATGCAGGATGCGATTTCCTTACAACACAGATGTTTTTTGATAACAATATTCTTTACAAATACATATACAAACTCCGTGAAGAAGGAATTACCGTTCCCGTTGTTGCAGGTATCATGCCTGTTACAAATGCAAAACAGATTTCACGTATCTGCTCTCTTTCGGGAACTTATCTTCCCTCTAAATTCAAAAACATTGTTGACAAATTCGGTGCTGACAATGATGCTATGAAACAGGCAGGTATTGCTTACGCTACAGAGCAGATTGTTGACCTTATTGCAAACGGAGTGAAACACATTCACGTTTATTCAATGAACAAACCTGACATTGCAGAAAAAAT
Organism: Clostridia bacterium; assembly: GCA_017520635.1. Taxonomy (GTDB): domain Bacteria; phylum Bacillota; class Clostridia; order Oscillospirales; family Acutalibacteraceae; genus SIG575. Next base: position 39,229 of record JAFXFI010000053.1, on the reverse strand, counting down.
CCAGACAAATCTTTCAGATATTATAGGCAAGTGATTAATATGAACATTAAAGAAAAAATCTTAAATGAAATAGTGGTTTTTGACGGTGCATTCGGTACTGAACTTCAGAAAAGAGGTTTAAAACCGGGCGAACATCCGGAAGAATGGAATATCACCCACAAAAACGAAATAATTGACGTGCACAAAAGCTACATAAATGCAGGTGCTGATGTTATCAACGCCAATACTTTCGGTGCAAACAGATTTAATTTCGGTGAAAGAACAAAAGAAATTATTTTCTCCGCAGTTGAAAACGCAAAACAAGCCGTGAAAGAATCAGGTAAAGAATGTTTTGTAACCCTTGATATCGGCTCTCTCGGTAAACTTCTCAAACCTGCAGGTGACCTTGAATTTGAAGAAGCAGTTGACGTTTTCAAGGAAATTGTCATTCACGGAGCAAGTGCAGGTGCAGACCTGATTCTCATTGAAACCATGACCGATTCTTTTGAAACAAAAGCGGCAGTTATTGCTGCAAAGGAAAATTCAGATTTACCTGTTTTTGTTTCAAATGCTTACGATATTTCCGAACGACTTTTAAGCGGTACTGATGCAGAGGGCATGGTAGCAATGCTTGAGGGTCTCGGAGTTGATGCTATAGGAATAAATTGCAGTCTCGGTCCTGTCCAGATGCTTCCTATTGCAAAAAAACTCTGTGAATACTCTTCTCTGCCTGTATTTGTATGTCCTAATGCAGGACTGCCCAGAGAAGAAAACGGCAAAACTGTTTTTGATGTAGATGCAGATGAATTTGCAGAAGTTGTAAAGAAGTTTGTGCAAATGGGTGTTCACGGTATCGGCGGATGCTGTGGCACAACTCCTGAATTTATTGAAAAACTTTCTGAAATCAAAAAGGAATTTTCTCCCAAACCAATTACTAAAAAGAATTATACTGTTGTTTCTTCTTATGCTAAAAACATATATTTCGGTGAAACACCTGTTCTTATCGGTGAGAGAATCAATCCCACAGGCAAGCCTAAATTCAAACAGGCTCTGAGAGATAACGACATCGGATATATTCTGAATGAAGCCACAGGTCAGAAAGAGAAAAACGTACATATTCTTGACGTAAATGTGGGACTTCCTGAAATTGACGAAGTGAAAATGATGCATGATGCGGTAACTTCAATTCAGGCAATTACTGATTTACCTTTGCAGATTGACACTTCAGATTTTGAAGCAATGGAAAAGGCCATGAGAGTTTACAACGGAAAACCTATGATTAACTCTGTTAACGGAAAAACAGAAGTTATGGAAAAAGTTTTCCCTCTTGTTAAAAAATACGGCGGTGTTGTTGTAGGTCTGACACTTGACGAAAACGGCATTCCCGAAACCACTGAGGGCAGAATTCAGATTGCAGAAAAGATTTATAAAACTGCAAAAGAATACGGCATTGACAAGAAAGACATCGTCATCGACCCTCTTGCATTAACAATTTCATCTGACAGAAATTCTGCTAACGTAACACTTGAGTCAGTAAAACGTATTAAAGAAGATTTCGGAGGCAATACAATCCTCGGTATTTCCAATATTTCTTTCGGACTTCCCTGCCGAGAAAACATTAACTCCGCTTTCTTCACGATGGCTATGCTGAAGGGTCTTTCAAGTGCAATTATAAATCCTTTTTCTGATAAAATGATGGAAAGCTATTACAGTTTCCTTGCACTTTCAAACTGTAAAAACGGTACTGAAAAATACATTGACTTTGCTTCATCTTTCACCGAAGAAAAGAAAGTGTCAGTTCACGAAATCACAAGCCTTAAAGTTGCAATTGAAAAAGGTCTTGAAGAAAAATCAAAAATCCTTGCCCAAGACCTTATCAAAGAAAAAACTGCACTTGAAATAATAAATGAAGAAATTGTTCCTGCACTTGACTCTGTGGGTGAAAAATTTGAAAAGAAAACCCTTTTCCTCCCCCAGCTTCTTATGAGTGCAAATGCAGCAAAAAATGCTTTTGATGTTATCAAATCCACAATGGCAAATGAAAAACAAACATCAAAAGGTAAAATAATCCTTGCAACCGTCAAAGGTGATATTCACGATATCGGTAAAAACATCGTGAAAGTTATCCTTGAAAACTACAGTTATGATGTCATTGACCTTGGCAAAGACGTTCCACCCCAACTCATTGTTGATACAGCAAAGAAAGAAAATGTGAAACTCGTAGGCTTGAGTGCTCTGATGACAACAACAGTACCTGCGATGAAAGAAACAATATCTTTACTCAGAAAAGAACTCCCTGATTGCAAAACAGTTGTGGGCGGTGCTGTACTGACAGAAGAATATGCTGAGATGATAAGTGCCGACAAATATGCAAAAGACGCAATGGAAACAGTAAGATTTGCTGAAACTTTAGAACTTTAAAATTTTCGGAGTGAAAACTATGAAAACAATTCTTGAAAACCCAATTGAAATTCACGAAAAAGTAATTCCCAACCGAATAGTTTATCATCCTATGGAGGGTTGCGACGGTACACCTGAGGGTGCAATTGACACTCTCACAAGACGGAGATACATTCGTTTTGCAAAAAGCGGTGCAGGTATAATCTGGTTTGAGGCAACTGCTGTCTGTAACGAAGGCAGAGCAAATCCGAGACAGTTATTTCTCAATGAAAACACAAAAGATTCTTTCAAATCACTTATCAAAGAAATAAAAGAAGTTTCATTAAAAGAAAACGGATTTGAGCCCGTTATTATTGTTCAACTGACCCACAGCGGAAGATTCAGCAAACCCAACGGCACTCCTGAACCGATTGTGGCTTACAGAAATGCTCATTGGGAAATCGGAAAAGAAAATCAGCCTTACATTGTTGCAACAGACGAATACTTAAAAACTATCCCCGGAAAATATTCCGTAGCATCAAAACTTGCTGAAGAAGTTGGCTTTGACGGAATTGACGTTAAATGCTGTCACGGATATCTTTTCAATGAATTTCTCAGCGCAAAAGAGCGTGAGGGTATTTACGGCGGAAATCTTGAAAACAGAACAAAACTTTATTTTGAATGTATTGATGCTGTTAAAAATGCAGTAAACTCAGATATATTCGTAACAACAAGGCTCAATGCCTGTGACTGTTTCCCCTATCCTTACGGATACGGTGTTGACGAAAACGATAACATTGACCTTACTGAAACAAAGCTTATCATAAAATCCCTTTACGATAAAGGTATCAGACTTATAAACCTCACTCTGGGAAATCCTTATCTTATACCTCACATCAACCGTCCCTGCATGAATGCACCCGAAGACGGTGACATCGGTGTAAAGAGAATTTATGATATCACCAAAGAATTAAGCAATACATTCAAAAATATTCATTTCATTGCATCGGGACTTACTTACCCCGGAGAAAATGCAATGGAATATGCAGAAAAAATCATCGAAGAAAATGTATGCTCATTTGCAGGTTTTGGCAGACTTACATTTGCGTACCCTGATTTTTACAAAGATTATCTTACATACGGAAAACTCGAAAAAAATAAGCTTTGTCTGAAATGCAGTAAATGTTCACTCCTCATGAGAGCCGGTACTGTTGCCGGTTGTCCTATCAGAGACAGCGAAATTTACATGCCGTATTTTCAGAAATATGTTTTGAAAAAGGAGGACTGAAAATGGTAGCAGTTATAACAGGAGGCAGTCGCGGAATCGGTCTTGGCATTGCAAAGGAATTACTGAAAAAAGATTTTGCTCTTGTCCTTTCTTCAAGAAGCAAAAGTGATGAAACAGAAAAACTGATTAACGCATACCCTGAAAAAGTCCATTTTATTTCATGCGATATTTCAAAAACTGATAGCATTGAAAATCTCGTTTCGGAAGTTAAAAATAAATTCGGCAAAATTGATTTACTTGTCAACAATGCAGGTGTAGCACCGAGAGAAAGAAAAGATATTCTTGAAATCACACCTGAAGATTTTGACTTTGTAACAGATATCAATATGAAAGGAACTTTCTTTGTCACACAGAAATTTGCTCCCCTTCTCATAGAAAACGGTAAAGGTAGAATTGTGAACATTTCTTCAATGTCCGCTTACACAGCATCTGTCAACAGAGGTGAATACTGCATTTCAAAAGCAGGTATTTCAATGACAACAAAGCTTTTTGCTGCACGTCTTGCTGAATACGGAATAAGCGTACTGGAAATCCGCCCCGGAATCATTGAAACAGACATGACTGCAAAGGTTAAAGAAAAATATGACAGGCTTATTGAAAACGGAATCACTCCCATTAGAAGAATGGGTCAACCTGAAGATATCGGAAAATGTGTGGCAGCCATTGCTGAGGGAAATTTTGATTTCTGCACAGGTACTGTAATTGACTGTGACGGCGGATTTAACGTGAGATGCTTATGATGAATACATTTGATGCTATAATTATCGGTAGCGGTGCTGCAGCATACAGTTGCGCAGACTGGCTTTATAAAGAAAACATCACAAATATTGCAGTAATTACGGAAAACAGACTGAGCGGTACATCTCGTAATACGGGTAGTGACAAACAGACTTATTACAAAATGTCACTTGACGGTTTTTGTCAGGACAGCCCTCACAAAATGGCAAATGACATTTACAAAACAGGTTGTTGTGACGGAGAAAAAATGTATCTTCAGGCTTCAAACAGTCTTCGTTGTTTTTTCAGATTATGTGATTACGGTGTTGATTTTCCCACAGATATTTACGGTGGTTTTCCCGGTTACAAAACTGACCACGATAATACTGTCAGAGCAACATCAGTAGGTCCCTTTACTTCTGAAATAATGACTGAAAAACTTGAATATCATGTTCTTGAAAGAAACAAAACTCCCCTTTTTGATAAAAGGCAGGTTGTTGAAATTATTAAGGAAAATGACAGGGTTTCAGGTCTGGTTGCACTCAACACCGAAACAGATGAATTCGAAGCTTTTTTTGCTGAAAACATCATCTGCGCAACAGGTGCACCTGCCTGTATTTACGAAAGGTCTGTTTTCCCACATTCTCAGCACGGAATGACAGGTATTCTTATCGATGCAGGAGTTAGTCTCTGCAACTTTTCACAATGGCAGTATGGCATGGCATCTGTGGGCTTCCGTTGGAATGTTTCAGGAAGCTTTATGCAGGTTATCCCACGTTTTGTAAGCGTTGACGAAAACGGAAATGAAAGAGAATTTTTAAGAGAATATTTTTCTTCGACTGAGGAAATGTGTGACAATATTTTCCTCAAAGGTTACCAATGGCCTTTTAGTTTTGAACGTTCGGAAAAATCTTCAAAGGTTGATATTGCAGTACATAACGAAACTGAAAAAGGCAGAAAAGTATACCTTGATTACACAAAAAATCCCACTGGATTTTCTTTTGAAAAATTAAATGAAGAAACACGAGATTATCTCACTCATAATGACGCAATTGCACCAACTCCCATTGAACGTCTTGAAAAATTAAATTCAAAAGCAATTGAAGTTTATTTGGGACAGAATATTGACATACGCACAGAAAAACTCCGCATTGCCGTCTGCGCTCAGCACAATAACGGCGGTGCTTACACAGACAACAACTGCGAAACTCATATAAAAGGACTTTATGTTATCGGAGAAGCTGCAGGCACTTTCGGACTTTCACGTCCCGGAGGCACAGCACTCAATGACACTCAGGTAAGCGGTCTTCTCTGTGCACGTCATATAAAAAACAAGGCTTTTTCATCTGAAAATTTTTGTCCTGAACTTCCTGAAAAATATAAAAAACTGATGGATAATTTTGTTATTGATTCAACAGTAAATTACTCACATATTACAACAAAGATGAGCAACTGTGCAGCATTTCTCAGAAAGAAAGAAGAATGTGAAAAACTGCTTGATGAAATCAAAAAGCTTCTTGAAAACTATCCTATGAAACACAGAAGTTTAAGTGAATATTTCTGCGATAAAGATATGCTGACAAGTGCAAAAGCACTCCTTGAAACTATCATCGGTGAAATGACACTTACAGGTAGCCGTGGCGGTGCTGTTTTTATAGAAGGTGGTAATATAAAAAAAGAAAACCTTTCTTACAGACAATATCTCACCGTCACTTCTGAGGGAAAAATCAGTTTTCAAAAAACAAAACCCGTTCCCGAAGTAAGTGAACCCTTTGAAAAATATCTCGGCAAATAAAATCAGATTTAAGAGGTCAATATGAACAGTTTAAAACTCGGTGTTGCAAGTGTTACTTTCAGAAGCAAAACCATTTCTGAAGTAATTGAAATTGCAAAAAAATCAGGCGTTACATACATTGAATGGGGTTCTGACGTACACGTCAAGACGGAAGAAGATGCAAAAACTGCCCGTCAGTTATGTGATGAAAACAACATAAAAATCAGTTCCTACGGCAGTTATTTCCGTGCAGGTCTGCACGATACTGGCTCATGGGAACAAATCTGCAAAAACGCTCAGATTATGGGTGCTGAATCAATAAGAATATGGCTCGGCGACAAGGACCGCGAAAAATTCATGGCAGATGAATATAACAAACTGTTAAAAGACCTTTCATACCTCTGTGACGTTGCAGAAAAATATAATCTTCTTGTTTGTCCCGAATGTCATGACAACACGTTTAACAATAATACTCTGTCAATTATCCGATTAAAAAATGACCTTAATAAGGATAATTTCAGAACATATTTTCAGTCAAGATATTTCCGTTTTGACTATGACATTGACAGAATTGAAAAGACTTTTAATTTCATCGAAAATGTTCATGTGAGTTACAGAGATTTAGCACGTGAACAGCGTTTCAGAAAGAAAGATAAAAAGTATCTTGATAAATTAATAAACAAACTTATAGAAATGAATTTCGACGGAATTGTGATGGTTGAATTCACAAAAGGCGACAAAGAAAAAAGCTTTATGAAAGACGTTGAAAAACTCAGACAATTTTAATGACAGTGAGGTGCAGAAAATGAATTTTTCTCAGGCTACGGAACTTTACACAAAAAATCCCACAAAAGAAACACTTGATGAAGTTACAGAAAAGCTTCTCGGTGAAATGACTCTCAAAGAAAAACTTTATACAATGCAGGGTCACGCTATGGGCGTAACAATTAAAAACACACTCACCAAAGGCAGATACTATAACGGTGAGGCCTATCCTGCAGGCGGTGTAAAAAGGCTTGGTATTCCTCCTGTCCTTTTCACAGACGGACCCAGAGGAATTGTTATGGAAAAGTGCACATGTTTCCCTGTTCCCATGCTCAGAGGTGCTGCATTTGATGAAAACCTTGAATATGAAATCGGAAAGGTTATGGCAAAAGAAGCGACTGCTCTTGGTGCAAATCTCTTTGCGGGTGTGTGCATAAATCTTCTCAGACATCCTATGTGGGGCAGAGCTCAGGAAACTTACGGTGAAGACCCGTTTCTTCTCGGAAAAATGGGAGAAGCACTCACCCGTGCAATGCAGGAAAACGGCATTATTGCCTGTCCCAAACACTATGCACTCAACAGCATTGAAGACTTACGTTTTAGTGTCAATGCAAAAGCAGATGAAAGAACTCTGCATGAAGTTTATCTCCCCCATTTCAAAAAGTGTATTGATGCAGGTGCTATGACAATAATGGGTGCATATAACAAAGTAAACGGCACGTATTGTTGCGAAAATAAAGTTTTGCTTACAGATATCCTCAGAAATAAATGGGGCTTTGAAGGTTTCACACTTTCTGACTTCTTCTACGGAATTTACGATGCTGCAAGAAGTGTAAAAGCCGGTATGGATATGGAAATGCCCTACTATTTCCGTTATGCTTTTCTTAAATCAAAGCTCAAAAAAGGTGAAATCACAGTTGATGATATTAACCTCTCAGTTAAAAGAATACTCAAAGCACTTATTAAAACTTTACCTAATCATAAACAATACAGTAAAGATGTTATTCTCTCTGATGAACACACAAAGCTTTCCCGTCTTACTGCAGGTAAAGGTACTGTTCTTCTTAAAAACGAAAATAAAATTCTTCCCATTACTGACAATAAAAAAATTGCAGTCGTAGGCAGATATGCAAACAAAGTGAATGTAGGCGACCACGGAAGCAGTAACGTTTACAGTCCTTATTCAATTACTGCTTACGAGGGAATTAAAAACCGTTTTGGTGAAAATTACGTCACGCTTTACAACGGTTGTGACACTGAAAAAGCAAAAGAAGCTGTAAAAAACTGCGAATACATTGTTGCTTGTGTAGGCAGTGACTGGCTTCAGGAAGGTGAATTCCTTGTAAACCTCGGTAAGGTTAAAAAGAAACCCAAAGGCTCAGGCGGTGACCGAGAAAGTCTGAGAATCCCTGCAGAAGATGTTGAATTGATTAAAGCTATGTCTGAAACAGGCAAAAAGCTCATTGTAAACATCATGGGCGGAAGTGCTTATGTAATAAACGAATGGACAGACTGCGCAGATGCAATTCTCTTTTCATTCTACAGCGGACTTGAGGGTGGTAACGCACTTGCCGATATTATCAGCGGTGACGTAAATCCCGGCGGTAAATTGCCATTTACAATTGCAAATAACGAAAATGACTATCCCCCGTTCCTTCACATTTCCGATGAAGAACGTGAAATTGAATATGGTTATTATCACGGTTATACATTGTTTGACAAGAAAAACATTGAACCTCAGTTCCCCTTTGGTTTCGGTTTATCCTACACAACTTTTGAAACAGAAGCTTTTTCAGTTCAGTTGTCAGATGAAAAAATCCTTGTTTCAGGAAAAGTGAAAAACACAGGAAACTCAGACGGTGATGAAGTTATTCAGGTTTATGTTTCAAGTGATAACACTAACGAAGACAGACCTGTAAAGCTTCTCAAAGGATTTAAAAGAGTCAGCATAAAATCAGAAGATACTGCTCAGGTAAACATTGAAATAGACCTTGATGACATTATGTTCTATAACCCTGAAAACGGTTCATGGGAACTTGATAAGTCTTACACAATTCTTGCAGGTAACAGCAGTAACAATCTTCAGGCTGTAGGAAAAATCGAGTTTTAATCTGAGGTGAATTTATGAAAGATAGCCCCTATTCACCTGATTTATTTATGAAAGGACTTTACGATAAAATTTACAAAAGTCCTTATGAAAATGCGAAAAACGGTGAGGATGTTTCAAAAATCAGCGAGGAAATCCGTACCAAAGCAAGAGAAATTTTTGCTATTGATAAAATCCCCTGCAAGAAAAGTGATTTTGAACTTATTCCCGTCGGAAAAGCACTTGATTACCCTGAATATACTTTGCAGAAATATACTGTTGAGATATGCGAAAACTTAAATTCACTTGTTTACATTCTCACTCCGAAAAACCTGAAGAAATCTGCTCCGGGAGTTGTTGCACTCTGCGGTCACGGATACGGTGTGAGACAGATTCTGAAAATCTCAAAAAGCGGTAAAAAGAAACACTTCAACTATTTTGACAACTATCAGAAAAACTTTGCCGTAGAACTTGCAAAAAAAGGTTGTGTTGTAATTGCACCTGAGCTTTTCGGTTTCGGAGAAGCAAGACTTAACAAGGATTTAATTAAACCGTTTTACATCAGTTCTTGTGATGAACTTTCACATCACTTACTCCCCTACGGACTTACAACCGCAACTATGAGGATTTATCAGGCAATTGTCTGCGGTGAAATACTTTTGAAAAATCAAAATGTGAACCCCGATAAACTTTCTTGCATGGGAATTTCAGGCGGTGGACTGACTGCACTTTACGCTTCACTAATTGATGAAAGATTTAAAAAAACTGTTGTCAGCTGTTATGTCAACACTTTCCGTGAAAGTATTTTCTCAAGATGGCATTGTCCTGATAACTATATCCCTCAGATTATTGAAGCGGGTGAAATTTACGATTTTGCTTCATCAATTGTACCTAGGGAACTGCTTATCGAATCAGGAAAGAGAGACAAACTTTTCCCCATTGACGCAAGTATAAAAGCACACGAAAACATAAAGCGTGTTTATAATCTTTCGGGTGTTTCCGATAAGCTTCATATTGATATTTTTGACGGTAAACATGCAGTAAGCGGTAAAAAATCATTTGATTTTCTGTCAGAATAATATAGCAAAAACTCCTCTCAACGCGAGAGGAGTTTTCTTTGTCACAACAATAAAACAGCAGGGTTTTTACACCCTGCTGAATTCAAAGATTTATCTTACTGAATAGTAAAGCTTGTAGATTTCACCGTAGATATCTGATGCTGCGTGACCGCCGATTGATGTAAGTCCCCAGCTGTCGCCGAATGAAAGTTCATCATTTTCTGCATCGTAGTTAAGACGGAGATATACGAAATCGTTATCTGCCATGATGTAACCGAGAGCGTCGTTTACAAGGTCAAATACAAGGATTTCATCGCCGTCAGCTGCCATGATATCATAAGCACTCTTGAATACAAAGCCGTCCATTTTACCGCCACCGAGGATGATTTCTGCATAAGTTTCACCGGGGCAAAGGATAATCTTAAGGTCTTTACCAAGTTCCATGTAACCAACTTCTGTTGATGCTACGATGTTACCATCTTTATCCTGATACATTACGTTGTTTGCAAGTGAAAGTTTACCGAATGCAATGTAAACACCATTTTCAACAGGAGCCATATATTCAACAAGTTTTACGTTGAGGATAGGTTCGATTTCTTCAACTTCACCCTCGATACCGCCTTCATACCAAGGTGTATATGCTTCAGTACCTGCTGCCTTTGCTTCTCTTTCTTCATCAATGATACCTGAAGCAAGAATTTCTTCTTCAGTCATACCGATTGCAAGAAGGATGTAGCCGATTTCCTGCCCGTAACGGACTGTTGACTCAAGTCTGTCAAGGTCAAGTCCGTCACATGACAAGTGCTGTTCTTCTGTGTATGTACCGACTGCACCCTGAATGTAGATAAAGTTGAAGCCTGCTTTGTTGACAACTTCTTCGGTGTAGTAAACAAAGTCAGATGTAATAATCGCTGTGCCATAACCTACTGTTTCAGGATGGCAGCCGAAATTTGCGAGGATTGTGCCGTTTGAGCCGTCATCGGGTGTGAACATAATACGATACATACTATCAATCATGAGCTGAGGATTTGTACGGTCGCGTACATAATCACCGATGCTTGTTTTTGAATATGTAAGTGTACCTGTCTTCATGTCTGCTACTGCTGCTTTTGCACATGCTGCAGTCTGGTCAGCAATTGTTTTGAGAAGCTTTGTGTCTACGGGATCGCAGAGCCAGTCAAGACCAAGAATTGCTGAGAAAAGGTTCTGGAACACATGACCGAAAGTATCTGTATAGATACCCTGTGTGTCAATACCGCTGTGAACGTGTGTTGCAGAAACGTTGATGCTGTTTACTTTTACATCTTTACCAAGAGCATCGAGAACTGCTTTTCTGATGTTTCTTACGTCATCATTTGCAAGACCGAGACAATCAACTGCTGCAAGGATAGAAACACCTCTGCCTGAACCGTCATCAAGAGCAATAAGTCTTACTTTAAGGTCATCTGCACATTCTGAGAGTTTAAGGTTGATGTCGTAACCACCCTTATAATACTTGCCGTCTTTGAAATCATCGGGAAGAATTGATGCAGATGCATAGCCGAGAGACCATTTTGCACCTTCTTTGGGTTCATCAATGAAAGTTGCAGTACCTGCAAGGAAGTTGTCACTCTTATGAGTTGAAGGATCCTTGATTTTAACTGTTGCAGGAAGAATTGAAGAAATTCCGTCAAGAAGACCGTCTACAATTGAATTGAGAGTGTCTGAGACAAATGCTGCAAAATCTGCCTTGAATGATGAGCCGGAGCCATCTGCTGCAAATGCTGTAACGGGTGAAAGAAGCATCACCGAACACAGTACAATTGCAACTACTTTTTTGAATTTTTTGTTCATGTTTTTTCACTGCCTTTCTGAAAAATAACTTAACAGGTAAATTATAGCACTTTAGTCCAATAAAAGCAATATGTAAATAAAATAATATTAATATCCGATTTTTACTGCAATAAGAAGTAAAACTGCTGTTACTGCAAGAATTGCAGTCTGGAGTTTCCATGTCCAGCGGAACCATTTTGAATAAGGAACAGAAACAAGTCCGAGAACAATGAGAAGAAGTGCATTTGTGGGGAAAAACACATTTGTAAATCCGTCACCGAACTGAAATGCAAGAACAATACTCTGACGTGTAAGACCTATCATATCTGCAAGAGGTACAATAAGTGGCATAATAAGGAATGCCTTTGATGCCGCACCCGAAATAAAAAACTGAATTATAAGAACTATAAGATATACAATGAGAATTGCCGCTATAGGTGACAAGTCCTTCATCATTGTATAAGCCCAGTTCAAGATAGTGTCCATAATTCCGCCTTTTTCAATAATGAAACGGACAGACATTGAAAGAATGATAAGAACGGCACCCGGTGCCATGCTGAGCATACCGCTGAAGAAATCCTTTGCCATTCCTTTTTCTTTATATTTTGAAATTCTACCTGCAATAATACCTGCAAGAGTTATTACCACAGCCATAACAACCATTGTGTAATCTGAAAGTGCAGGAACTGCAAGTGCCGTTACTACATAACAGAGAATAAGAACCATTGAAAGTCCGAATGTAACTGCTGCACGTGATACGTTTTTGTTCTGCAGGAGAATTGAGTTATCCTCTGCCTGAAGATTTTTTCTTTTTTCTTCATCACCTGTGAAGGTGAATGATTTTTCAGGATTTTTCTCCACTTTTTTTGCATGTTTTACAAGGAAAATACAAGTAAGAGTATAAATCAGAACAAAAGCAACAACTCTCATTGAAAGCCCTGAAAACAGAGGAACATCTGCAAGCTTCTGTGCTACAACAACTGTAAAGGGATTGAATGTACCTGCAGCAAAGCCAAAACCTACTGCCATGATGCTCATGCCGAGACCTATTAGTGTGTCCCAACCGAAAGCAAGAGAAAGAAGAACGAGAATGGGCACTAAAGGAACAGTTTCTTCAAGAAGACCCATTGTTGAACCGAGAAGCATACAAATGAGTGTTACAATACACAGCAGAAAATACTTTTTATTACCGAATTTCTTTATTGTTGCTGCAATAAGATACCTGAAAACATCTGCTTTTTCAAGTATTGAAAATGTACCGCCAACAAGAATAATAAATACAATAATCACGATTGCCGTAAGGGACTGGGAGTCACCGAACAATTCAAAAGGTGCAGTAAACCAACGCCATACGGGAAGCTTTTCTGCATTTTCCGTAAGAGTGTAAGATCCTTCAACCACCATTTCATAGCCGTTATCGTCTACAACTCTTTCGAAACTGCCTTGCGGCAAAACCTGAGTAAGTATTCCTGCAAAAATCATAAGTCCCAACAGAATTGCAACTGTTGAAATAAAGGATTTTGTACCGATTTTAAGATTACCTGAAGAATTTGACATCTTCTCTTACACTCTCCTTTCTGCCTGCGCTTTTATAAACTTAACGAAATATTCAATGCCTGAAAGAAAACTACTGATACGGAGTCTTTCGTCAATTCCGTGCATACTATCAAGCTCATCACTTGTAATTTTAAATGGATAAATTCTATAAATTTCGTCTGCCACTCCCCTGTATTCACGGCTGTCTGTTGCACCTGTTACAAGATAGGGAATCGTAACGATTTCAGGGTCAACTTCTTTCATTGTCTTTTCGATTATTTTATATGTTTCTGAGTTTGCAGAAGTTTCAGAAGGTGCGGGACTGACAGTTGTGAATTCAAGTGTCAGTTCGTCAAGCACCCCTACTCTTTTTGCAAGTTTCCTAATATGTTTTTCTACATCCTCCGCAGTATCACCCGGAAGAAGTCTTATGTTAAGCATTGCCTCAACTTTCTGAGGAAGAACATTAACTGCAGTACCGGCACGACAGATTGTGGGAACGATTGTTGTGTGCATCATGGCGTGAGTCATACGGTAAGTTTTAAGTATTTTCATAACAAGAGGTTTTGTGATACTGAGTGCTTTCAGAGCAATACTGAGAATTCCTTCTGAATTTCTGCCAAGCTCTTTTAGTGTTCCTTTAACTGTACCGATAAGACGGCAGGGCATCTGATGTTTTTCAATTTCACAGATAAGTCTTGAAAGATCGCCCAGAGCTGTTCTGTCCGAGGGTTCTGCTGCATGTCCGCCATTATTTGAAATGCTCAGTTTCAGGTCTGCATAGCCTTTTTCTGCAAGTCCCACCATTGCCGCGGGATTTTTAAGACCGAAAAGATTATCGTCCATTATTGCTCCGCCTTCGTCATACACAAATTCAAGCTGTACACCACGGCTTTTAAGCAGTTCTGCAATTGCACCTGCACCTGAGCCCTCACCACAAAGAACCTCTTCGTTATGACCAAAGCAAAGATATACGTCACGCTCAGGCTGAAAGCCCTCTTCAAGGAGAGTTTCAACTGCTTCCATAAGTGCAACAACACAGTTTTTCATGTCATTTGCACCTCTGCCGTAAATATATTCTTCATCATGTTCACCTGAGAAAGGAGGGAATTTCCATTCATTTTTTGTTTCTTCAGGCACGGGAACAACGTCAATATGACCAAGCATAGCAAAAGGTTTAAGCGAAGAATCCTTACCTTTCCAAAGATAAAGAAGTGATGCTTTGTGAACCTTTTCCCTTGTCAGATTTTTATGTATCAAAGGATAAGTTTTCTCAAGAAAAGCATGGAATTTCTCAAACTGCGACCAGTCTGTAATACTTTCATCAAGATTTGAAATTGTAGGAATGGATATAGCCTGACTGAGATGCAGAAGTGCTTTCTCTGACTCCATTAAAAATCCCCCTCCGAAAAACAATAATACAATTATATAGGAAGAAAAAATTTTGTCAAGAAAAATGTTTATAGGCAGTTAGAACAGACTGAAAAATTATGATTTATCATAGAGGTCAATTTAACCGTTGTAGGGCTCGACGTCCTCGACGAGCCGTTTTGTTGTTTTATATAATATCTGACGGCTGTGTTAAAAATAGTAACGTTACAAATTGTAAATTACCACAACAACTCCAAACGCGTCACTCTTGAGCGTATGCGAAGAATCTCGTTTGGAGTTGGTTTATGCGTTGCCATTTTGATATCCTTCGCTTACGCTCAATGATGACATCAAAATGGCAAGGTAGTTTACAGACAAATTATAATTTATCGTTGTATTTATGCGACATGTCTTCGTTTCAGAAAACAACAGCTCCCTTTTATTAAAGGGAGCCGTGCGTGATTATTTAATAATTTTCCTGAGTTTATCAGGTTTTCGTGTTGTTATATTATCAGGTGAGAAAGATAAAATCCTACGCATTGCTATTTTGTTATCAACTGTCCATATTGAAACTAAAAGTCCGTTTTCGTGGAAGGTTTTCACCAATTTTTTTGTTGCATTGCCATGATGGAAATTTATTCCTATAGCTCCTGCATCTTTTACTTTTTTTACAAGTGACAAAAGATACTCTTCTGTATGCTTTCTCTTTTTATCCACGCTCACATTAAGGTAATATTCAACACCTGTTGACTTTGCTTTTTCCACAAATCCGTCATGAATTCCCGTGAAAAAAATTCTGTTTTCGATGCCGTATTTTTCAGCAATAGGTTTTACTTTTTCCAGGTATCTGTCATCTTTTACATCTACATTTACTCTGATATTTTCGTAAGAAGCCACTTTTCCGAATGCATCATCAAGAGTAACTTCATTTCCTCTGGGAGCATCGTGACTTAAAACAGGTTCACCGTTTTTATCATAATTCAAATCAAATTCCACAATTGATGCACCGTTTTCGTAACCCGCTTCAATTGACTGAATGGAATTTGCTTTTGTACCCATACAACCCGTATGTGCAGTGAATGTAACTTTCATTTCAATCACCCTTTCAACTAAATATTATCAACAGAACAAATAAAAGTCAAGATAATTACGTTTACATATTGTAAAATCTCTTTTTTACTGTTACAATCAATGTATATACTTTTT
This sequence comes from Clostridia bacterium, assembly GCA_017520635.1. Taxonomy (GTDB): domain Bacteria; phylum Bacillota; class Clostridia; order Oscillospirales; family Acutalibacteraceae; genus SIG575. The sequence goes on along the minus strand of JAFXFI010000053.1, from coordinate 23,258 downwards.
GAAAGAAGTTGAAATTCATGGATAACAGACAATGGTTCAAAGAAGCAGAATACGGCATGATGGCTCATTGGGGATTATATTCAATTCTCGGTGGTGAATATCAAGGCAGACGTGTACGTGATTACGCTGAATGGATTCAAAGTTTTATGGCTATTCCAAATAAGGAATACGAAAGCTATGCAAAAATTTTCAACCCTATTTATTTTAATGCTGATGAATGGATAAAACTCGCAAAAGACTGTGGAATGAAATATTTTGTGTTCACATCAAAACATCACGACGGTTTTGCAATGTTCAAAAGTGAAGCAGACAAGTATAACATTGTTGATGCAACACCTTTCGGCAGAGACGTTGTGGCTGAGCTTGGTGAAGCGTGTTACAAGCATGGTCTGAAATTTGGTCTTTACTATTCTCAGGAGCTTGACTGGCATCATCCTCACGGTGGTGGTTATGATAACTTTGCCGGTTGTTCAGGTGTTTCATGGGATAACAGCTGGGATTTTCCTGACAGAAGCAAGAAAGATTTCTCTATCTGCTTTGAAGAAAAAATCAAACCTCAGGTCAAAGAAATTCTTACAAAATACGGAGACCTTTGCCTGATATGGTTTGATGTTCCCCACACCATCACTAAAGAACAGAGTCTTGAACTCAATCACCTTGTAAAGGAATATCAACCCGACTGTCTTATCAATTCAAGAATCGGCAACGGTACTTATGATTACGTTTCTTTAGGTGACAATGAATATCCCACAGAATTCAAGCCTGCTGACAATTCAGACCCTAACAGCCTTGACGGTTTCAAGTATTCACCATACGGTCTTTACGAAACTGCAGGTACACTTAATTCTTCATGGGGTTACAAATACTATGACCAGAATTGGGTAACGGCAGAAGAAATTGCAGAAAGAAGAAAAAGACTTAACTCTTTAGGTGTTAATTATCTTCTCAACATCGGCCCTGACCATTTAGGAAGAATTCCCTCTTTCTCTGTTGAAGTGTTGAAAAAATCAACTGAATTTATGAAATAAAATACGTGCCGTGATTTACAAAAAGTCACGGCTCTTTTTCTGTTTTCTTGAAATATTTTGAAATATATGTTATACTTTTTCAAATACACATAAGGAGGCATTTTCATGGAATTTTTTCCAACAATACCCGTTATAAAATATGAAGGTAAAGACAGCAAAAACATGCTTGCTTTCCGTCACTACAATCCTGATGAAGTAATTCTCGGCAAACCCATGAGGGAACATCTTAAATTTGCACTTTCATATTGGCATACAATGTGTGCTGAAGGTTCTGACATGTTCGGCAGAGGCACTATGAACAAAGATTTCGGCGGTCAGACTCCTATGGAAATTTACAAAAACAAGGCTTATGCTGCTTTTGAACTTATGAACAAGCTTTCAATTGACTATTTCTGTTTCCACGACAGAGATATTGCCCCCGAAGGCAAAACTCTTGAAGAAAGCAACAAAAACCTTGATGAAATTGCAGAACTCCTTGAAAAACTCATGAAAGAGAACAATAAAAAACTTCTCTGGGGTACTGCTAACTGTTTCAATCACCCTCGTTATATGAATGGTGCAGGTACTTCTCCTGAAGCAGACGCTTTTGCTTACGCTGCAGCACAGATAAAAAAAGCAATGGAAGTTACAGTTAAACTTGGCGGTAACGGTTATGTTTACTGGGGTGGCAGAGAAGGTTATGAAACACTTCTCAACACAGATATGGGCAAGGAACTTGACAACTTAGGCTTCCTCCTTAAACTTACATCACAGTATGCCCGTTCAATCGGTTTTAAAGGTGATTTCTACATTGAACCCAAACCGAAAGAACCTACAAAGCATCAGTACGATTTTGATGCAGCAACAGTTATCGGTTTCCTTCAGAAATACGACCTTATGGATGATTTCAAGCTCAATATTGAAGCAAACCATGCTACACTTGCAGGTCATACATTCCAGCACGAGCTTGCAGTTGCAAGAGTAAACGGTGCTTTCGGTTCAATTGATGCAAACCAGGGAGACCTTCAGCTCGGTTGGGACACAGACCAGTTCCCCACAAACGTTTACGAAACAACAATGTGTATGCTTGAAGTTATCAAAGCAGGCGGTTTTACAAACGGCGGTCTTAACTTTGATGCTAAAACAAGACGTGCTTCAAATACTCCTGAAGATATTGCTTATTCTTACATTGCAGGTATGGATGCTTTTGCTCTCGGTCTCAGACTTGCTGCTATGGTTCTTGAAGACGGAAGAATTGAAGAATTTGTAAAACAGAGATATGCAAGCTATGAAAGCGGTATCGGCAAGAAAATTTCTGATAAAACCGTTACAATTGAAGAACTTGAAGCTCACGCAAAAGGTCTCGGTGAATTTGAAACTGTTCCCTCAGGCCGTCAGGAATATCTTGAAAACATTCTCAACAGCATCATGTTCTAATTAAGGAGAAATAGAAATGGATAAAATCAAGGCTAGCGAAAAAGCAAAACAGATTGTGTCTCAGATGACAGTAGAAGAAAAGATGTCTCAGCTTCTTTTCAACTCACCTGCTATTGAAAGACTGGGAATAAAAGCTTACAACTGGTGGAACGAAGGTTCTCACGGTGTAGCAAGAGCAGGTACAGCAACTGTTTTCCCTCATGCAATTGCTATGGCTGCAACATTCAACCCTGAACTTGTAAATGAAGTTGCAGACGTTATTTCAACAGAAGGCCGTATCAAATACAACACTCACGTTGAATATGACGATTTTGATATTTTCAAAGGCATCACTTTCTGGGCACCCAACATCAACATTGTCCGTGACCCCAGATGGGGACGCGGTCAGGAAACCTTCGGCGAAGACCCATTCCTTACATCAGTTCTCGGTAAAGCATTCATAAAAGGCATTCAGGGTGACGGCGAATTCATGAAAGCAACTGCATGCTCAAAACACTACGCAGGTCACTCAGGCCCTGAAAAGGACAGACACGGTTTTGATGCACAAATTTCAATGCATGACCTTTGGGAAACATATCTTCCTGCTTTTGAGAAGACTGTCAAAGAAGGTAAAGTTGCAGGCGTTATGGGTGCTTACAACCGTACAAACGGTGAAGCATGCTGTGCGCACTCAGACCTTATTTCACAGGTTCTTCGTAAAGACTGGAACTTTGACGGTTATGTAGTTTCTGACTGTGGTGCTCTGGGTGACATCTGGAAGTTCCACAAATGTGCAGAAAATGCCGCTGAGGCTGCTGCTCTTGCTCTTAAGAGTTCTTGTGACCTTAACTGTGGTGATACATATACAAGCCTTGGCGAAGCATATGAAATGGACCTTATTGACGAAGACGATATTACAGCTGCTTGTGAAAGACTTTATACAATTCGTTGTCTTCTTGGTGAATTTGAAGAAGTAAGACCTTATTCTGACCTGAGTTATGATTTACTTGACTGTAAAGAGCACAAAGCACTTAACCTCAAAACTGCAGAAGAATGTCTTGTTCTTCTCAAAAATGAAAATAACTTCCTTCCTCTTGACAAAAACACAGACAAGAAAATTGCAGTTGTCGGACCTAATGCACTTTCAGTTACTGCACTTGAAGGCAACTACAACGGCTACGCATCAGAATACGTAACAGTTGCTGACGGTATTCGCAGAAAGTTTGAAAACGCACGTATCACAGTTGAAAAAGGTTGTAACTATTGCTTTGAAAACCTTAACGACTGGTCAGGCTTTGCAAACATGATAAGTGACGGAGTTGGTGCTGCAAGAAGAGCAGATATCACAGTTCTCGCGCTCGGTCTTGACCAATCTATCGAAGGTGAAGACACAGGATTTGACAATGATTACACAGCTTGCGGTGACAAAAAGAGCGTTTATCTTCCTGCAACTCAGCAGAAACTCGCAGAAGCAGTTTGTGATGTTTGCGAAAACGTTGTTGTTGTACTTCTTTGCGGTAGTTCAATTGACCTTGGCGAAAAAGTAACAAAACACGCAAAGGCAATTATCCACAGCTGGTATCCCGGTGCTCTGGGTGGTCTTGCTGTATCGGAGCTTCTTGCAGGTGAATTTTCACCCTGCGGTAAGCTTCCCATTACAATTTATAAAGGAGACCACAACATTCCTGATTTCCTTGATTACAGTATGCTCGGCAGAACATACAGATATATTGACGGCGAAGCACTCTTCCCCTTTGGTTTCGGTCTTTCATATACTAAATTTGATTATGCTGATGCAAAAGTTATTTCAAACGACGAAAACACAATGAAAGTTTCTGTTTCAGTTACTAACTCAGGTGATATGAAGGGCGTTGAAAAGGTTCAGGTTTACGCTCAGTATAAAGACTCAAGAACTGTTACTCCTCACTTCCAGCTCTGCGGTGTTAAATCTGTAAAACTTGAAAAAGGTGCAACAGAAACAGTTGAAATTGAAATTGACAAATACTGGATTAAGGCTGTTCTTGATGACGGTAAACGTGTTGACCCTGACGGAAAAGTTACACTTTACATCGGCGGACATCAGCCTGACGCAGTAAGTAACAGACTTCTTGGATATGCTTGTGAAAGGATTGAAGTGAAATGAGATATCTTTTAGGTATTGACGTTGGAACTTCAGGTACAAAAACAGTTCTTTTTGATGAAAAAGGAAATGTAATCGCATCTTGTAGTGAAGAATACCCACTTTCACAGCCTCAAAACGGTTGGGCTGAGCAAAACCCTGCTGATTGGTGGAATGCAGTTAAAAACACAGTAAAAAGTGTTGTAAAGGGAAGTTCAGTTGACAAGAATGATATTGTCAGCATCGGACTTTCAGGACAGATGCACGGTCTTGTAATGCTTGATGAAAAGGATGAAGTTATCCGACCTGCAATTTTGTGGTGTGACGGCAGAACAACAAAGCAATGCAAAGATATTGAAGAAATCATCGGTAAAGAAAGACTTATTGAAATTACCGCTAACCCTGCACTTGAAGGTTTTACCGCAGGTAAAATTATGTGGGTTAAAGAAAATGAGCCTGAAAACTTTACAAAATGCAGAAAAATTCTTCTCCCCAAAGACTACATCCGTTTCATGCTTTCAGGAGATTTTGCAACAGAAGTTTCTGATGCATCCGGCACACAGCTGCTTGATATCGGTAAAAGAAAATGGAGTGACGAGGTCTGCGAAAAGTTGGGCATCGACCTTTCACTTCTTCCTGAAGTTTATGAAAGTCCAGAAGCAACAGGTTGTCTTAAAGAAGACATTGCAGAAGAACTTGGTATGACGAAAAATGTTGTCATTGCAGGTGGCGGTGGTGACAACGCATGTGCAGCAATCGGCATGGGTGTATGCAGAGAAGGTAAAGCTTTCACAACTGTGGGCACAAGCGGTGTTGTTTTTGCTCACACTAACGAACTTCATACAGATAAATTCGGCAGAATTCATGCTTTCTGTTGTGCTGTTCCCGGTTGTTGGCACGTTATGGGCGTAACTCAGGCAGCAGGTCTTTCTCTCAACTGGTTCAGAAATCAGATTGCAAAGGAATACGACTACAGAGAGCTTGACGCTCTAGCTTCTGAAATTCCCATCGGATGCGATAGTCTTATATATCTCCCCTATCTCATGGGGGAAAGAAGTCCCGTTCTTGATGCAGGCGCAAGAGGTGTTTTCTTCGGACTTTCTGCAATTCATACTAAACATCACATGGCTCGTGCAATTATGGAAGGTGTTGCGTATTCACTTTATGACTGCCTCGAAGTACTCAAAGAAAATTCAATTGAAGTTGGCGATATGGCACTCTGTGGTGGCGGTGCAAAGAGTAAGTTCTGGAGAGAAATGTTCTCAGATGTTTACGGTGTTAACGTCAAAACAATGCAGACAAGCGAGGGTGCAGTTTTAGGAGCAGCACTCCTCGGTGGTTGTGCAGCAGGCGTTTATTCTTCAATTGAAGAAGCATGTGACAAAACTGTTATCAGCGGTGAAACTTACAAATATAATAAAGAAAATCATGAGAAATATATGAAGTATTATTCAGTATATCGTACGCTTTATCCTGCACTTAAGGAATCATTCAAAAAGCTTTGATAAATAAAAGATTATCACCCCGTGAAGTTTGAAAAAAGCTTCACGGGGTGAATTATATACAAAATTTGTCTGTGACTGAGCTTGCCATTTTGTTGTCATCCTCGAGCGTAAGCGGAGGATCTTAAAATGGCAACACATGAAACAATTCCAAATGAGATTCTTTGCTTACACTCAAGAATGACGCGTTTGGAATTGTTGTGGCAAATTATAATTTTCAACGAAAAATCCCCTCAGTCAAAAAACTTTTTTTGACAGCTCCCCTTGCATTTTCAAGGGGAGCCTGAAACCGAAGCTCAGCGATAAATTATAATTTATCGTTGAGGTCAATTGAGCCGTTAGTTTTATATAAATTTCGCGGACGGTCGAGGACGTATCCGCCCCTACCGTTTTATAGATTTATTTCAACAGAATCATTAAATTTCTTACCAGAGTGATTTTACGCCCTTTGAATGAGCGTTGATGAGAGCAACGTCAACTGCATTGACTTTTCCGTCACCGTTGACATCAACACAGGAGAAGTCATATCCTGAAAGTGCAGAAACACCCTTTGCATGAGCATTTGCTCGTGCAACGTCAATTGCATTTACTCTGCCGTCACCTGTAAGGTCACCGACAAGATGAATTTTCACATCCTGAACTACATCTTCATCGGCAACTACGATTTCAAATTCACGTGTTACATGGTTATTCTTTGTAACTCGCATTATATATGTTCCGGGAGCTACATTTTCAACAACAAAATCGCCTTTTGTTCCCGTAAGAATTGCTGAATAGCTTTTCTCGGTTGAGCCTGTAAGAATGAAATCAATGAATAACACATCTTCTTCATCTCCGAAGGATTCTGCCGTACCGCTGACTGTTATACCGCTTTCGATTTCTTCATCGCAGGTAAACTCGAAGCAGATGACCGCATTTTCGTAGACGTAGCTTAACTCGCTGATCGTCCACTCGTAATCCTTGGCATCAATGCCGTTAAGCGTTACCGAAATATCCTCTGCATTTGCAGGGAAGATGGTGTCGCCATACAAGCTGATCTTCGCTATGAAGCGGTATGTATGGCCGATTTGGAAGATATCACCGCCACTCATTGCGAATTCAGGTTCTCCATCGGTAATGTCATACCAATAGCAAATACCAAGGCTATAGCCGGAATCTGTAGGAACACTGCAACCCCACTTGTAGGAATAATCAGAATTGTCAATTGCAACACCTGCGGAAGGCTTTGTCATGCCGTTGATGATAATTTCATCCACCGGTGTTTCGTAAACAGGAGCAAGAACAACATCGCTGTAATATACCGTGTAGGTAGTCTCGGCAGAATCGTAATTACCGAACCAACCATTTCCGCCCGGATTGGCGACCTCCTGATGACTCCAATAACCGAACACCTTGCCATCGGGTGCCGGGTCAGCCACGATGTAGATCACCTGATCCTCTGCCGCAACGGATATAGGCTGAGTATGTTCTTCATCGGCATAGGCTGTACCGTTCTCGATGGTGATGTTATAAAGTCCTGTGAATGCGGCATTGATCTTAATTTCGGTTCCACCGGGTACTACGAATGTGTCGCCGGGCTGATAAGTTTTGTTACCGATTTTCCAACCGGTGAAGGTGGAATTTTCAGGCACAGTCGCACCGAATTCTTCAAGGTTTTTGAATGTATAGATGTCTCCGTCAAAGAGCTTTTCCTTTACGGTCTTGCCGCCCGCGGTAATCGTTAAATTGGAATAGCTTGTGAAGCCGGAGCCGTCACAGTAGATGTCAAGATCCTCAGTAACATTTTCCACGGTATATATTCCATCTTCATCGGGAGTTACAAGAATGTCGTTAACGTATACCTCGAGCTTGTCGGGATCGGTCAGCTCGTAGTAATCGTTGGGTGAAATCACAAAGCGACAGGTTCCGCCCTCAACTATTTCATCCCAGACCCAGCCTCTATTCGACACATAGCACTTCATACATGCGTCGGTCGCGGTGTAGATACGCTTGACATCAACAGTATAGTCCTTATGGATATAGCCTGCCTGCTGTAATAAAGCACCTTCGCCTGCGCCTTCTACAAAAACATAAAGTCCGCAGGTTACATTTACATCATTGGGATATTCGGAGTAATCAAGTGTTATTTTAGATTTTGAATAAGTTTTGGGTTCGATGTTGGAATTCGGACGGGTAATGGTGATCACAGGCTGACATTTCACTTTGCCTTCCAGATAGGAGGACACCGTCCAGCTCATCTCAAAGGTATCGCTTTGCTTGACGGTTCTCGTAAGCTGGATAGGATCGCCTTCACCCTCGGGCGTGGTATTAAGCTTAATTGCATCCCCGGAAATCACAATGCACGACTGCATATCGTGGAGATCATCCCAATCCCAATCGGTGATATCCGTACTTTCATCGCCGTCTTTGTCAACACCGACAAACAGAGCCGTTTCGGGAATAATTTCAGATGCAGGGCGGGAGTTAAGATCCTCGTTTCCGTCACTGTATGTAAAGGTAAGACCAGTGAAGCCCATCTGACCTTCAAAATATCCGCCGTTGATGGTTGGATAGTTTACGTGAAAATGACTGTCGAGTGTCTGAACTACACCTGTTACGCCGAGTATTTGATAAACCTCGCAGTTATCAAAATGATGGACTGCATAGCCATCGGAGATGAATTTACCGCCGTTGATAACAGTACGTCCCGTTTCTTCATACGGTGTTATCTCCTCGTCATTGGGGTGATATTCATACGGAAAATTAAACCAGTCCGAAATTGTTGTACCGAAGGCAGCAAGCTCACGGGCGCACATATCCCTGTTCTCGTAACTAGATATCAAGCCCTCACTGTTTGCGATAAAGGTGCCGTCGTTGATTTCCACGTCCACAAAGTCCGCAATCACTGTACCACGGAATTCGACATCACCATGGCACGTACCCTGAGCGAATTTTTCAATTTTTGCGGTCATTTCATAGGTACCACCGTCGAAGATGACCTTTGCGGGATAGGAATTCGAGTCATCCTCATTGTATGTACCGCGAGAGCCGACTGCATAGACGTGAAGCGCAGCAAGGCTGCTATCTATTGCGCGTGAGGAGTAAAAGTTGATGCCCCCACCTCCCACAGAGTCGGTAAAGGTAAGTACGTTTCCTCCGTTTACGAACAACCGAATAAAGGATTCCAGCGGATACTCCTGATTGGTGGTAGATACCGTGTCAGTACCTCTCAGGGTGTGACCGTTGAAATCGAAAACAATGTTTTTCGAACCGTAGTCAACAATATACTCTTTCATAGTATAGGCATCATTGGCAAGACCTTGGGCGTTCATAGAAAGATCAGCCATCAGCTTGACAGTCACATAACCATAGTTAAACATAGAGCCGCTGTCCAGCATTTTGAACACCTGATCCATATCGTCCCAGTCATAGACCTCACGTATCCATGTGCCACCTTCCCAGTCGCCTCTGCCACCTAAGAAGTAGCCGTGTTCATAGTTTGGGTCATAGCCGTAGATTTCTTCTTCTGCTACTGCCGTAACGGATATAGGTGTACAAACACCCACCAGCATTACGAGAGAAAGTAAAACACCAAAAATTCTTTTTGTAAATGTTTTCTTCATAGTTTTTGCCTCCTTGTGCAACTTATTAGTATTACCCATAATAATTTTACATCTTTCTCCGCACATAAAAAAGTAGCCTTATAGGCTACTTTTGAAAAAGAGGGGCTACCAAGGGCTACTTTTAGGGCTACCATGTCAAAAAACAGTAATTCAGATTGTAACTGTTGCACAAAAAATATATTTGCTGTATACATTGTATCAGTTTGACAATAAAGTCCGGATGTGGTATATTTATATTATTAACAAATTATGAAAGGAGCATAAAATTGGTTTCTCTTTACGATGCTACATTCGCGGTTTCTCTGTTAATGATTGCTGTATATTTTTTCGTTGATAAGAAACACGACAAATGGCTTTTGCTCCTTTTTACATCAGTAGCAGTTTGCGATATGGGGTATTTACTCCTGTCTGTTTCCAAAACGCTTGAAGGTGCATTATGGGCAAACAGCGTGGCATATCTCGGAAGTGTATTTCTCCCCTTCTTCCTGCTGATGATGATAATGAAGCTATCGCAGATTAAGGTGCCGAAATATCTTCCGTGGGTTTTAATCGGCATCAACACAGTTATGCTTTTCATTGCAACAAGCGGTGGATACCTGCCGATTTACTACAAAAATGTTTCACTTGATCTCGTTGACGGTGTAGCAGTTCTTGTGAAAGAATACGGCCCTCTGCACAATGTTTATAAAATTTATCTCTTTGCATATTTCGCAGCGATGGTCAGCATAATTATTTACACAATGGTAAAGAAAACTGCTGCATCTATCAAGCATTCAGTTTTCCTCGCTTTTGTAGTTATCGGTAACATCGCAATCTGGCTGGTGGAAAACATTATTCATTCAGGCTTTGAATTTCTTGCAATTTCCTATATCATCACAGAAGGACTTATACTTCTCCTTTACGGAATTTTACAGGACTATGAGAAAAATAACGAAAAATCTTCCGTAGCCGAGATTGAAATAAAAGTCGTCGAAAACGAAGAAGCTGTTTGCGACAATTTGCTCAAAGACCTTTCCGAAAGAGAAAAAGAAGTTCTACCGTATCTTCTTGATAATACAAAAAGAAAAGAAATAGCTGAAAAACTTTTTGTCACGGAAAGTACAATCAAAAAACACACATCAAGCATCTATAAAAAATTAGAAGTCACAAGCAGAGCAGAGCTTCTTGAAAAATTAAAACACCGCTGAATTTCAAAAATCCTCAGCGGTGTTTGTTTATTTGTTCTTCAATCTTTCAATTTGTTTACTAAAATATTCTGTGTAAACACTAAAATTCGGGTGTTCAAGTATGGGAATTAGGCTGAGTGCTTTTTCTGTTTCAGCAATTGCTTTTTCAACATCACCTTCTGCTTCATAACATTCAGCAAGCTTCCACATCATCTGAAGAAGATTTTCAAATGAAATCCATTTTTGTTTTTCAGCTGCATCAAACTTAGGTTTTCCCTCTAAAAGATAGGCAATTTCCGTAAGCTTTGTGAAATAAATTTCGGGAATCTGCTCGATTGCCGCCTCTGCACTTTTCAGGTCACCTTTCTTTTTGTAGGCATAAGCAAGAAAACGTAAAGCATCATATTTCACTTCGTTATCAGTTGTTTTTTCAATAAGTCTTGATGCAATTTCAATTGATTCATCGGGCTCAAAAATGACATACAGAAGATTATTAAGTAAAATATCATTTTCAGGGTATTTTTTCAAACCTTCTTCAAGAATTTTTCTGCTTTTTTCAGGTTTATTTTCCCGGTATTTATATGCTTTGTCAACTATGTTTTTAACCTCTTTTTCCATCTCTTCAAGGCTGAAATCAAAAAGCTCATCCATGGAAACCCCAAAGAAATTCGCAAGCAAAGGCATCAGTGTTATATCGGGAAGTGCAATATTGTTTTCCCACTTGCTCACAGCCTGAAATGAAATACCGACAGCATTTGCAAGTTGCTCCTGAGTAATTCCCCTTTTCTTTCTCAGTTCCTTGATTTTGTTTCCGATTTTCATGATTATCACCTCTGCCCACATGGTAACACAAATATCACACCTTAACAATAACATATCAGGTGACATTTTTCAACTGTGGGTTGAAATTTTGTAGGGTTGCCCCTTGCGGTCAACCGTGAGTTTATATTAAAATCAACGGAAGACCGCAAGGGTCTTCTCTACACAAAACCGTTTAATATATCGTAGGGGAGCCGTTTCGGCTCCCGCAAGTTTTTATGTAATTCCAATCGGGACGGGCAACCCGTCCCCTACGATGTTTCCATGAGTTATATTTTAAAATCGCGTCGCAGACCCGAAATTATTCATTATTCAATATTAATCATTCATTTTTAAAAAAACGGGAGGGCACAGAGACCTCCCCTACGATTGTTCAATCCGAAATTACAATGTAGGGCGAGGGCTTGCTCTCGCCATCGAAATATGATAAACCTGACTTATAACAATCCCTCAGTCATTTTTTACAAAAATGACAGCTCCCTTTACGCAAGGGAGCTGTTTTTTAATCGTTTATTATCGGAGAAACTACAGGTTTACCGTCACGATCGAGAAGCGGTGTCATACCACCCGCATAACCGCTGGCACGAAAAATATAATTTACACCTGTTTCTTTGTCTACCCAGATTTCAACTATATCCAGTGCACCTTGTGAGTAGACTTTCTCAAATCTGTTATCTTTTTTAGCCATAATATCAGTCTCTGTTAATTATATTTGGGAAGCCAGTCACCGTGAACTTCAATAAGTTCATCAACCATCTTAACGATATCATCAATGTTAAGCTCTGATGCTGTGTGGGGGTCAAGCATTGCTGCCTGATAGATAGCATCCTTCTTACGTGTTACCGCTGCCTCAATTGTGAGAAGCTGTGGATTGATGTTTGTCATGTTCATTGCTGCAAGCTGAACGGGAAGCTTACCGATTCTGCAGGGATGAATACCACTTGCATCAATAAGACAGGGAACTTCAACACAAGCATCTTTATCAAGGTTTTTAATAAGTCCGCCGTTATATACGTTACCGCCAATTTTGTAAGGCTTGTTTGTAACCATTGATTCCATAATGTATGAAGCGTATTCATGTGATCTTTCATGAGTGATTTTACCGTCAGCAAGAATATTGTCACTTTCTTTTTCCCATCCTGCAATCTGGTTTACGCAACGTCTGGGATATTCATCAAGAGGAATGTTATATTTTTCAATCATTTCAGGATATTTGTCCTTGATGAAGAACATGTTGTATTCTGAGTTGTGTTCACTTGACTCTGTGCAGTAGTAACCAAGTCTTCTGATATATTCATATCTTACCATGTCGCCATGCTTTTCGATTTCACCGAGAAGAGCTTTATCATTCTTTTCAATTGCTCTTTTCTTGATTTCGGGATAAAGGTCGTTACCGTCCTTATCCTTGATTTCAAGAAGCCATGCCATGTGGTTAATACCTGCGATAAGGTCATATCTGCCCTCAATTTTGTCTTCCATACCAAGACCACCGAGAAGGTCGCGTGAACAAGTCTGAACGCTATGACAAAGACCGATAGTCTTTACACCTGTATATCTTGTCATGAAGCCTGTAAGAATTGCCATGGGGTTTGTGTAATTGAGGAACCATGCATCAGGACAAACTTCTTCCATATCACGTGCAAAATCAGCAAGTACGGGAATTGTTCGGAGACCCCTCATTATACCGCCGATACCGAGAGTATCTGCAATTGTCTGACGAAGTCCGTATTTCTTCGGGATTTCAAAGTCAGTAATTGTACAGGGATCATAAAGCCCTACCTGAATTGCATTGACAACAAACTTTGCACCTCTGAGTGCTTCTTTTCTGTTTTCAACTCCCAGATGAGTTGTGATTTTTGCTCTGTTTTCATTAACATTTGCATTAATAGCATTGAGAATGATTTCAGAATCTTTAAGACGCTGAGCGTCAATATCATAGAGTGCAAATTCTGCATCTCTAAGAGAAGGTGTGCACATGCAGTCACCGATAACATTTCTTGCGAATACGGTACTTCCCGCACCCATAAACGTAATTTTCATAATAAATCCCTCCAATATTTGGTATTATATAAAATATACAATTTTTCATTAATATCGTCAAGGGATTTTGAAAAAATTGTCAGATTATTTTTTCTTCTCCAAATCATAAACAATGACCGAATTCGGATAAAGCACATCCTTGTTTTCACAACCGTAAATGCACTGACCAAGCCTTGCTTCCTGAGGGACACATTTTTTTGCATACATTTTGATTTCTTCTGTTCCCCTGTTGAAAAGGAGAAGATAGCCTTTCTTGCCGTTCCAGCCACAGATTACGGTAATCTCAGATGAGGCTTTCAACTGTTTCATATCGTAATTACCGATGTCGCATAAAACATCAGAGTATTTTTTTCTGAGAAAAAGTGCTTGTTTAATGGCTTCATACATGTGCTTTCTGTTTTTCCAGTCAAAATAATATTTATCAAAAAAGGCAAGCTTTCCGTAAAGAGGATGTTTTTTCGGCAGAACAAATCTCCCCTCTTCCGTATTATTAAGACCCAGATTCATAGGCTGTTTTTCTGCAAATTCCTGAGCATTGTTGATAAAATAAACCGTATTGGGAAGAAGTGCAGTAACAACAGTTGCTGCCATACATTTGAGAAGTCCCATCGTGTACATACTTCTGGGAGTATCTGCATTTTCTGTGCATGAAATTGAGGGAATTTCTCCCGAAATGCACTCACAAAGGCGTTTATTGAAATTCATGCCCGTATACCTTTCTTCACTCCACAAATCCCAAATACCGCCCGTATAGAAGTTATATCCAGCCGTTTTCAGTTCTGATGAAAATGAATTATTAAATTCCTCTGACCACAGAAGAAAGTTTTTGTTTTTCTTTTTGATATCTGAAATTATCATTTCTATCAATTTTTCAGGCAACGCATGAGCCATGTCAATTCTTGCACCGTCAATTGAATATTTTTCTATATAGTTCGGAATTACATTTCTCACATAATTCCACAGCTCTGTATTAGGTTTTTCACCCTTGAAAACGCTGCACTTTATTCCGTCCTGTGCAATCATGGGAGGATGATTTTCACCGAATTTCTTTTTCACGTTTTCCGTGTTGTCAAAATAATATTTGAGAAATGTCACATCACTCCACGCGGGCTGTGGGTCGTTGATTGTATCTGCAAAGCCGGGCATGACAGAAATACCGAGATGAGATACACATTTACTATGAAAATCTTCTCCGTCTTCAATTAATTGATTAACTGTTTTCATATCAGGAGAAAAAGTAAAGCTCTCACCGAAAGGTTTCATGCTTTCGGATTTATAGAGTTGCTTTACATTTTTTGTTGTTACAACGGTGTGACCTAATTCATCACAATCGGGTGCTTTAAAGGTAAGCAAAGAGTGATTTTTCACCCAGTAAAACCACTCAGGATGAGTTTCACTCAGTACGCTGTCACGGGATGCTGTCCTGAAAGCAAAATCGAGAACAACTTTCATCTGCAATTTATGACATGCTTCGCACAAAGCAGAAAATTCTTCTTCCAAAGTCATTCCATCAAGGTGAGAATCATGAAGGTCTTTGTCAAAGCTCATTATATTTCTGATAGCATAAGGAGAAGAAAGTTCACCTTTTTTATTTTTCCGTGACAATTCAAAAACAGGCAGAAAATAAATCCCATTAAATCCCATTTCTTTAATCAGAGGAAGAAGAGCAATTGTTTTAAGAAACGTTCCGCTTTCATACCCCTTTCCGTGGTCCCATGCAGAAAAACATCTGACCATTAAAGAATAAAAGGACATTGTATCATCATTCTTGGTTTTCTTCGATGATAATATATTTTCAATTGCCTTTTTAAAAAACTCTCCCGAATTCACAAGTATTTCACCCTGAACATCTGCTTTTTCAAACTCAACACCCATATAATTCCAGCAATAGGGAATTTTATATTTTCCAATTACTTTATCTTCGTTTTTATCAAGAATTTCAAGAATTCTGTTTAAGTTATCCATGTAAAATTCTCCTTATAAGTTATATGTTTATTCTTAGAAAATTCTTTTCAAATAAACCTGTTTTTTCAAAAAATATTGAAATGAAATTCACTATATGCTATATTTATTAAAAGGATGTGATTTTATGGCTTTAAAAACTTATCTCTTATCTTCAATGGCAAAAGTTTTCCATGATGAAGAACCTAAAAACTATACGGAAATAAAAGAAATTTCAGCTTTCAGAAACGAAAAGGTTGCTTTTCAGTTTGCTTTTTCAAGTGATGAAAACACAGGTGACATTTACTTTGAAACATCTGAAAAACTTAGTATTTACAGAGTTCTCTCTGTGCCGTCAATAAAACCTATTGACGGTGACGGTGACGATTATTACCTGAGAAAAACACCGGGACTTTATCCCGATATTCTGAGACCTTATTGCGGTGAAGCTTTCAGAGCACCTAAATGTACATGGTTCAGTTTTTATGCTGAAGGTGAAAACCTTACTTCAGGCAAACATGAAATTGAAATCAAAATCAGAAATAATGAAAATGAAGTTTTCTGCAGTGAAAAAATTGTAATTGACATAATTGATGCTGATTTACCCGAGCAGGAACTAATTTACACAAACTGGTTCCATTGCGACAGCCTTGCAACATATTATAAAGTTCCCGTTTTCAGCGATGAGTTCTGGAGAATTACAGAAAACTTTGTGAAAACTGCAGCTGAACACGGAATGAATTTTATTCTTACTCCCCTTTTCACACCACCCCTTGATACAAAAATCGGTTCAGAAAGGCTTACCGTTCAGTTAGTCGGAGTAAAAAAGACTAAATCAGGATATGAGTTTAATTTTGACAATCTGAAAAAGTGGATTGATATGTGTCTTAAAAACGGCATAAAATATTTTGAAATGTCTCATCTCTTTACTCAATGGGGTGCTTTACATGCACCGAAAATCATTGCAGAGGTTGACGGCGAAGAAAAAAGGATTTTCGGTTGGGAAACGGATTCCACAGGAAAAGAATATGAAGATTTTCTCTCAGCTCTTGCACCTGAATTGACAGAATTCCTTGAAAACGAAAACGTTGCTGACAACTGTTATTTCCATTTATCAGATGAACCAAACGAAGACTCTCTTGAAGTTTACGGAAAACTCAGCAAGCTTCTGGCAAGACTTTTCGGAAAAAGATTTAAATGTATTGATGCTCTCTCAGATTTTGCATTCTATGAAAAAGGCTATGTGCCCCTGCCGATTCCATCAGAAGCACATATTGAGGATTTTGCAGGTAAAGTTCCTGAACTGTGGACGTACTACTGTTGCGGACCTACTGATAATTATTACACAAACAGATTTTTCTCTATGCCTTTACAGAGAACAAGAATACTCGGTATGCAGCTGTACAAATATGACGTAAAAGGTTTCCTTCATTGGGGATACAACTTCTACTTCACACAGCTTGCAATAAGGTCGGTTGACCCGTTTGCAGAAACTGATGCTGACTGTGCATTCTCATCAGGCGATGCATTTGTAGTTTACCCTTCACCCGACGGAAAAGCATGGACATCTTTGAGACTTAAAGCACTTAACGAGGCTTTCCAGGATATGAGAGCCTTGCAGTTGCTTGAAAAATTAGCAGGTAAAGAAAAAGCACTTGAAATTCTTGAAGAAAACAACGGTGAAAAATTCAATCTTTCTTTCACGGATTATCCCAGAAGTGAAAAATGGCATTTTGAAAAGAGAGAAGAAATCAATAACAAAATAAAAGAACTGATATGAAAATAAAAAATGACAGAGGTTTCACAATGAAACCTCTGTCGTTTTTATGTAACAAATTATAGGCAACCTACCTTGCCATTTTGTTGTCATCCTTGAGCGTAAGCGAAGGATCTCAAAATGGCAACACATGAACCAATTCCAAACGAGATTCTTCGCTTCGCTCGAGAATGACGCGTTTGGAATTGGTGTGGTAAATTATAAATTTATCGTTTTATAAATTTATTCTTCTGTCTTTGAAATAAAATTCTTTATCGTGTTCGTTTATTTCGCGGAGAACTTTGCAAGGGTTTCCGACTGCTACCACATTTGCAGGGATATCTTTTGTAACAACACTTCCTGCACCGATTACCGTATTTTCACCGATTGTAACACCGGGTACAATTACCGCCCCTGCACCAATCCAGCAGTTTTTTCCGATTTTAACAGGGAAATTATACTGATACGCTTTTTCTCTCAGTTCAGGAAGAATGGGATGTCCTGCTGTTGCAACACAAACATTCGGCCCGAACATTACAGCATCTCCCACATAAATGTGAGTGTCGTCCACCATTGTCAGATTGAAGTTTGCATAAACATTCTTTCCGAAATGAACATTTTTCCCGCCCCAGTTGGCGTGAAACGGAGGTTCAATGTAACAGCCCTCACCTATTTCCGCAAACATTTCTTTCAAGAGTTTTTCACGTTTTTCCATTTCTGTCGGACGCGTCATATTGAAATCGTAAAGTCTGTCAAGACATTTGAGCTGCTCTTCAAGTATTGATTCATCATTTGGAAGATACAAATCTCCCGTATGCATTTTTTCTTTTTCTGTCATATCAGTCAGACCCCTCTCAGGCTCACATTACCTACATATTTGCTTACTCTGTCTGCCATTTTACTCATAATATTTTTA
The DNA here is from genome assembly GCA_017520635.1 of Clostridia bacterium. Lineage (GTDB taxonomy): Bacteria > Bacillota > Clostridia > Oscillospirales > Acutalibacteraceae > SIG575. The sequence continues at coordinate 4,974 of JAFXFI010000053.1, read as the reverse complement.
GGCAATGCATTTAAGTTACTTCCGATAAGGTCACCTGAATCTACAAATGACTGCAGGTAATAATTTTTCGCACCCTTAATCAGTTCACCAATATCATCAAAGGCACTTTCTGTATGAAACTCTGCAACAACAGTTGTTCTGAACTCATATTCAATAACTGCTTCATTTATAAGAAAATCTACGCTCTCCTTGATTTTTGACAGATCAACATTTTCTTTACCTGCAGTTACAGAATAAAATTCAGGAGAATTTTTTATATCCATAGCAACGTAATCAACAAGTCCAGCTTTTACAACTTTTTTCAGTTTTTCGGGAAACATTCCGTTTGTATCAAGCTTAACCTGATAGCCGAGCTCTTTGATTTTTGAAAGAAAATCTTCAATATCATTCTGAAGAAGAGGCTCTCCGCCCGTAACACAAACACCGTCAAGAAGTCCCTGTCTTTTTTTCAGGAATGAGAAAAACTCTTCCTCTGTTACATCACTTTGTCCGTCTCCCGTAACAAGAGATGCGTTGTGACAAAAAGGACATCTGAAGTTGCAACCGAATGTAAAAACAATACATGCAACTCTGCCGGGGAAATCGAGAACTGTCATTTTTTGCAAACCGATTAATTTCATAAACTCTTACCTTTCAATCATACAAAACTTCTCAACTGCATATTAAATATCAAGGGAGGTCTTAGTAATGAAAAATCCTGTTGAAGAACGTGCAGTTGAACTTGGTGTATATATTGTAGAAAACCACTCCACCGTAAGGGCTACGGCGAAGCAGTTCGGAATTAGTAAATCTACTGTTCATATGGATGTGGCAACACGTCTGAAAGAACTTAATCCCATGCTTTACCATCAGGTAAGGGAAATACTTGAAATAAATAAAGCACAAAGACACATCCGCGGAGGCATTGCCACTAAAGAAAAATATAAATCGCTGAAATAAAAATTAATCTCTTGCCCTACCTGTTACGTGCAAATACCATAACACAATCAAGACAATACTTGCCGCTAACCAGCCTGTGCCGACGATAATTGACAAATTGAGAAAATCATCGAAGAAACTCATAAACAAGTTATATTCTCGCTGAGATGCAGCAAATGTAATCTGTTCAAAAATACCTGTAAACTTCATAACAAGTGACAAACTCAGCACCGTTAATCCCACTGAACCGCCTACTATGGCAAATCTGCGGAAAAGACGGTGTTTCTGGCTTTTTCCGTTGAGAGAAACAATTACAAAGCCAAGATAAACAAATAAAGCAAGAAGAATAAAGAAAACGTATCTGCTGTAAGCCTTAAATGTTTCAGAAAAGCCTATGAACTTTTCAAAACTATCAAGGATAAACGTTTCTTTATATTCATTTGCAAGAAGTGCCGAAATGCGTCTTACATTCTCTTTTTCTTCATTCGTAATATCGGAATCATATTTTACTATACTGTTATATAATTCTTCTGATAATTTATCAATTTCAATTGTCTTCTGACCTGCATGAGGATTTTTTCCGTTCATCGAGCTGAAATAAACAGTAAAGTCAGCATCTACCCTGTTTGATGTAAGCACAGGTTCAATGGCTTCATAGTCAACACCGCTTTTTACGGCAATAGTCTTGCAGCGTGTGACAATTTCATTGTTAAGTTCTGAAAAATATGTTGTTTCAGAAACTTTATTCAGAAGCCCTCTGTCATTGAAAAGTGTAACGTGCAAAACGACAATTGTTGTCAGAAAAATAATTGTAAGAGACATAAGAAAAGACAGTATGATTACAGCTGTTTTCTTGGTTGATGAGGTTTTTTGGTTCTTCTTCATATCACTTACCCCCATCAATATACAATTTCAGGACCTGAAACTTTCTCTGCAATCACGCAGAAAGTTTCACCTTTTTCTGTTTTATATGCACCGAAAGGACTGTCAGTACATAAAATCAGTTTTTCTTTATCTTCGTCAAGGTCATACGGTGCTTTTTCAGAGGATTTAAAGGTTGTCACTTCACTGACCTCATATTTATAAACACCGTAATTGGTTGTGATTTTTATTTTATCACCGACTTCGTATTTTTCAAGACCTGAAAAATAAGTCCAGCTATAACCGTAAAGCATTATAGGTTTACCGAAACCGGGCAAGGATGTAGTTGACAACTGTGCAACACCTTCCAGAAGTGCCTGGTCACTCATGCCAAAATATATTTTACCTGAAATATCTTCCCCTTTAATAACAGCGTAACAGCTGTTAGCTTCAGGCTTGTCTATTTCGGTATAATAAACATCTTCCTTTGCATTGTCTGATCCGATATAGTTTTCACTTAATTCCACAACACTGAAAACAGGCTTTTCAGCACCGAAATAATCGCGGAGTATAGCGTGAATATTTTCTTTCATCGGCACAGTAGCAAAAGTTATTATCATTATAAGAACAAGAGCTTGCAACAATACTCCACCTACTACAATAAAAAGCTTTCTGTTGACTATTCTCTTGTTTCTTAAATGAGCATTGCTTTTCTGACCCTGTGATTGTTCATAGGAATTTGCATATTTATCCGCAAGATTAGCAGCACTTTCCATCTTGTGCTTTACGGCTTTTTTATATGCCTCACGGCGCTTTTCTTGTTTTCTTTTACTTATGGACAAATGTATCGCCTCGATTTATCTTTTTGAAAGAACGTCCTTTTCGTACTGTTTAACTTCCTTGTACCAGCTTTCATCAGCAGGTACACCTGACTGTCTGCAATATTCCTCCCATACATCACCGAAGGGATATGTTTTCATTTCCTCGTCAAGCATGAGTTTTTCTGTAAAATCACCTGCATCCTGAAGTGCTTTCAGCTTTGCATTGGGGAGAAGAAGTGCATAAAGAAGTGCTTTCTGCATATTACGTGTACCGATTACCCACGCTGCAACACGGTTGATGCTTGCATCGAAGAAATCAAGACCGACAAGTACTTTTTCTTCTGCATTGTTTCTTACAATTTCTTTTGCAATTTCTTTGATTTCATCTTCAAGAATAACAACATGGTCGCTGTCCCATCTTACTGCACGTGTAACGTGGAGAGGGATTTTATCAAAGAAAGTAAGCAGACTTGGAATTTTATCGCTTACAACTTCTGTAGGATGGAAATGACCGTTATCAAGAAGATAATAAACACCCTCTTTTGATGCTGCATAAGAAAGACAGAATTCATTACTGCCTACAGTATATGCTTCAAGACCGATACCAAAAACTTTACTTTCAATGCAGTCAACAACACCGTCAAGCTTTTCTTCAAAAATTCTGTCAAGACTGTCTTTAAGACGCATTCTCGGACCTAATCTGTCAGCAGGAATTTCTTTATAACCGTCAGGAATCCACACGTTATTAAGACAATGTGTGCCCAGCTCCTTTGCAAAATATGCTGCAATTCTTCTTGATGCAATTCCGTGTCTTATCCAGAACTCTCTCTTTTCGTCATCAGGACTTGTCAACGTCAGGCTGTCTGCGGCTTTTTCATGGCTGAAGAATGTAGGATTGAAGTCAACACCGATATCATTTTTCTTTGCAAAATCAACCCACTTTTTAAAATGTTCGGGTTTCAGTTCATCACGCTCAGCCTTTTCACTCTCAAAAATTGCATAACTTGCGTGAAGGTTAATTCTCTTTTTACCGGGAATAAGGCTGATTGCTTTTTCAAAGTCAGCCATCAATTCTTCGGGGGTTCTTGCTTTACCGGGATAATTACCTGTAGTCTGTATACCGCCTGTAAGTACGCCGCCTACATTTTCAAAACCTGTAACATCATCTCCCTGCCAGCAATGAATACTGATAGGAATATTTTTAAGTGTTTCAATTGCTTTATCAACATCAACACCCTGTGTCAGATACTTTGCTTTTGCTTCTTCATAACGACTCATAAAAACACCTCTGAAAAAATTTAAAAATTACAGAAAAGATGACAATAATCATTTGCAAATTCGATTTTTGTTTTATCTTTTCCGTTATCCTTTACAAATCTTATACAGGTAAGACCTGTATTTTCCTGACAGAAATTGAAGTCATCCCTGACCTGAACATTTATTGCTGCATTTGTCAGGTAATTATTAAAAGTTCCGTGAGCAAAAAGTACAACATTTGCATCTTCACCGAACCTCTTCTTTATTCTGTCAATCGCTTCTTTCGCTCTTATGTATGTGGCATCTGCATCTTCAACTGTGAGAGATAACGGATATTCATTCCCGTCTGAAAACATTGATATACGGGGATATATTTTCTGAAGTTCAGATAATCCCATACCCTCATACCCTGCTTCTGTACCCACTTCAAACAAAAGAGGAAAAATTTCAACATTCATATTTTTCAGCTTTGCAGTTTTCTCTGCAGTCTGAACAGCACGGATAAAGGGACTTGAAATAATTGCATCGAAGTGAATTTTTTCAAGACGACATGCCAGACGTTCTGCTTGTTTATGTCCCAAAGGAGATAATTCAGGGTCAACAGAGTGACTTTCTCCTGTATTTCCGAGAGATTCACCGTGACGTACAATATATAAATCCACATTATCACCAACTTTCACACAAACAAGGTTAGTTTATCATATTTTTTCAATTAAAGCAATGAAATAATCACAATAAAATAGAAGTTTTTTACACTTTTGTTCATATTTTAACTTTTTTGCCTTTAAGTCTTGATTTTATCCGTAAGATGTTATATAATATTATAGCTTTGGTGGTATATTCCACAGTAGCACAATAAAATATCGGGGTGTGGCGAAGTTTGGTATCGCGCCTGGTTCGGGACCAGGAGGCCATGGGTTCAAGTCCCGTCACTCCGACCATAGTGAGTATTCATAACACAAGTGAATACTCACTTTTCTTTTTTTACATTTCCTCTAAGTTTAAATTGTTATGTATCGAGCAGGTTTTAGCCTGCTCTTTTTTGTTATGCCGTTAAATACTCAACGGCTACGCCTTGTCTTGCTTCAAGGACTATATTTTCCTCTTTAACAGGATT
>JAFXFI010000052.1 GCA_017520635.1 Clostridia bacterium | reverse complement strand
CCTACGGTATACCCATTGATATTATGCGACTTTTCGTAGGGACGGGCGTCCTCGACCGTCCGCGAGATTTATATAAAACTAACGGCTCGTCGAGGACGCCGAGCCCTACAATGGTTAAATTGACCTCAACGATAAATTAATAATTTATACCTATGCTTTATTGCAAAAAGCTTTGTTATATGCTAAAATTATCCTGAAAAAGGATGTGGGAATTTTGTATTACGGAATAATTTCAGTTGCAGTTTTAATGTTCGGATTTCAGTTTTTCTTCAACAACGATTACGAGAAGAAAAACGGAAGCTCTCTTATCACCTCAATGGTATTTATATTTGGTTCAAGCTTGGTGGGACTTCCCGTTTTATGGGCAATAAATTCCTTTAAGCTTGAATTTACATGGTATACTCTTTTTATGGCGACAGTTACTGCAGTAAATATGATAGCATGCATTTTCTGCGGACAGAAAGCCTTATCAAAAATAAATCTTTCTTTGTATTCAATTTTTTCAATGCTGGGCGGAATGTTGCTTCCCTTTTTTGCAGGAATTTTGTTCTATGAAGAAAAGCTCACTTTGGGTAAAATCCTTTGCTTTGTGATTGTAACAGTGGCTCTTTTCTTCACTTTTGAAAAGGGACAGTCAAAAAAAGGTGCTGTTTATTACATAGGCATTTTCGTTTTCAACGGAATGTCAGGTGTGCTTTCAAAAATTTTTCAGGAAAGTACAATGGAAAAAACAAGTGCTGCAGGTTATTCAGTTTTAAGTGCATTGATGACAGTTGTCATTGCAGGAATTGTGATTCTTTTTAACTTAAAAAAAGCAGAACTTCCTCATAAAAAATCTTATGTGAGTCTTGTAGGATGCGGACTTCTCAACAAGGTTGCAAACTATCTTCTGCTCATATCTCTTGCACATGTACCTGCATCAGTTCAGTACCCGATGGTAACGGGTGGTGTAATGATAGTTTCCACAATTCTCGGATTCTTTACACCCAATAAACCAAAGAAAAAGGAAATTATTTCACTTGTGCTTTCATTCATAGGTCTTATGATGCTTGTGATTATTCCTTAAAGGAGATTAATCTTATGAATAAAACATTTACAGATATTTATTATCATGGCGTGGAAAGACCTGTTTTCTGTTACAGAAGCGGAAATCTTGTATATGAAGAAATGATGGTAGGAGGAACTCTTGTTTCCTGTGGCTACAATACTGCAGGATACCCTCTGAATGTTCTTTCAGGCTTTCCCTCAAGAATTGATTATACTCAGTTTGCAGAGCCTTTTGCTTTCAACGTTGAAATTGACGGTCAGAGCCTTGACTATGACCTGAATTTTATTGATTTTGAAATCAGAAAAGACGGTGAAAATATTGAGGGTGTTCTGACGCTTGAAAGTAACATCAAGCCTGTAAGAATTTATGTTCACACACTTCTTGATACAACGCAGATGTTTACTCGTTACATAGAAATTGAAAATCTGTCAGATGAAAACATGTGTCTGAGCCGTCTTTCCGTTATCAGCGGTTGCGCAGAAGAAATGGAAAGAGACGAGCTGACAAAGGAAACTGAGCTTTCAGAACTTTATTCCGTAGGATATTTTGACAGAGCAGACTGGGGTAATGAGGGCGATTTCAAGTGGAAAAAGCTGAATACAGACACCCTTTCAGTCGATACAAGATTCGGAAGAGATCGTTTCCGTCATCCTCTGATTTTCATAAAAAACAATGTTCTCGGCACAATTCTTTTTGCTCAGGTTTCATGGAGTGCAGGCTGCAGATTTTCTGTTGACTTCAATGCACGTGATGAACGTGACAGAAGCTTTCTCGGCTTTAAGGCAGAAATTACAGGCTACAAGCCTCTTCGTGTAATTTCTCCTAAGGAAATTTACAGAACACCTGATGTTCACATCGGTATGATTTCGGGAAGCCTTGACGATGCAATCAACGAAATGCACTCTCATATCAGAAAATCAGTTCTTAAAGAGGAAATGAACACCCTTGTTTTTGCAGGAATGGGTGCTGAACATGATATGTCCGTGGAAACTACAAAAACTTTCATTGACCAGTTTGCAGAAATGGGTGCAGAGGTTTTCACTCTTGATGCAGGTTGGGTTTGTCCTCCGGGAGAACAGACAAGCTGGGGCGAATACAACGGCACAAATATTCCCGATGAAAGTCGTTACCCTGACACAATGAAAGTTATTTCCGATTACGTTCATGAAAAGGGAATGAAATTCTGTCTTTGGATTGATATTGAAAGTGCAGGCAGAGAAACTGAAATATGCAAAAATCATCCCGAGTGGAGAGCCTTTGATATTTATGGTAACAGAACTGAAAATCTTCTTGATTTCACAAACCCCGAAGTAACAGAGTGGGCAGAAAAAGAGCTTGCACGTATGCTTACCGAATATGATGTTGATGTGCTGAGAGTCGATAATAACCTTAGCTATAGACAGTGTTTTACAATCGGTGACACAGGTACAGGTGTCAAAGAATGTCACTCTTTCAAGAGAACGGAAAACGTGTATAAGATGTATGCAAACTTAAGAAAACGCTTTCCTGACATGATTTTTGAAAACTGTGCAGGCGGTGGCGGAAGAACTGACCTGGGAATGATGAAGCATTTCAATCACACATGGGTTTCTGACTGGCAGAAAGCACCCCGTTGTGTAGTTGTCACAAACGGTATGACAATGGCACTTCCTCCTGAAAGAGTTGACAGACTTTTTGCAGGAATGGGCGGTCACCGCTTCGGCTCACTTGATTTGCAGATGAGAAACACAATGCTCACTCATCTGACACTTAATGTAATCAATCCTGCCGATGCAAAAATAAATGACGCACAAATGGAGTTTGTACGCCACAGTGTGGATTTATATAAGAATTTTATCAGGGATATTCTCCCCACATGTCTCGTTTACCACCATGTGCCTGAAGCTGACAGAAACAGCTTCACAGCTCTTGAAATTTCATCTCCCGATAAGGAAAAGAGCGTTATTGCAGCATATAACCTTTCAATGGCAAAGGATGAATTTATCACAGTTTTCCCGAGAGGAATTGACCCATCAAAGGAATACAAGGTGACACTTGACAATACAGGTTCAGAATTTACTGTAAAAGGCTATGACCTGATAACAAAGGGTGTAAAAATCAGAATTCCCTCATCAATGTCATCTGAACTTATACTTTTTGAAGCAAAGGAAATAAAATAATGAGCTTTATTATTTGTGAAGATATTAAAAATCTTCAGGGGAAAATCAAAAAAATTGCTTTCAGCGAACTGAAAGATAAAAGCTGTGAATTTTCTAAAATCACGGCACGTCCTTTTTCTTCAAAAAAGGGTATTCTGTGGCAGCTGGAAAAGTATAAAAATAATCAAGTTTTTCATGAAAACATGGACGAAAAAGCCTTTTTTGTGTGGCTTGAAAATGACGGAAGAAGCACCTTCAGACAGGTTTGTTTAACTGCTGAGGGTGTAACAATCCATTACACGGTTTTCCCTGATAAAGTTAAGAAAAAAGAATCGGGAAACGCTGTTAAAACAACTCAGCAGAGCCACAATAAGGAAAAGAGTTATATCCTTAAGCAGGGTGAAAATATTCCCGCACTTGTTGACCTTGGTGTTTTTTCAAAGGATTTCAATATAGTTAAGAGTAAGTACGATAAATTCAAACAGATAAACCGTTTTGTTGAAATTATTGACGATGCTTTTTCAAAGCTTGGCAAGGATGAAATAACAATTCTTGATTTCGGTTGCGGAAAATCCTATCTTACTTTCATTGTTTACTATTATTTCACAGAAATTAAAAAGGTCAAAGCCAATGTTATCGGCTATGACCTGAAAGAGGATGTTGTGAAAAGCTGTAATGAAATTGCAAAGCGTTACGGCTATGACAACCTGAAATTCTATGTCAACGATGTTACGAAAGACGAGCTTTACAAAGGTAATGTTGATATGGTAATTACTCTTCATGCTTGTGATATCGCAACAGACTTTGCTCTTTTCCATGCAATCACAAACGGAGTTTCAAACATTTTCTCAGTACCTTGCTGTCAGCATGAAGTCTGTCAGTCTATAAAAAAAGGCGGAGACTTTGACATTCTTTTAAATCACGGTCTTATAAAAGAACGTTTTTCCGCATTGCTTACCGATAGTATCCGAGCAGAAATTCTCAAGGAATGCGGTTATGAGGTTGATATAGTTGAATTTGTGGACTTTGCCCATTCTCCCAAAAACCTTATGCTCAGATGTAAGCTGAAAAAAGAAAAAACACCTGACCTTGAAAAAATCAGAAATCTTTCCGAGCAATACGGCTTTACGCAGAAGCTATTGACATTGATTTCGGAAAAGTAAAACCTGTAATTAACTTTAATTTTTACAAATTTTTGCACATAATATTTTCGCAATACTCACACACAATAACTTTGCAAACGCAAAAACACAGCAAAGGAGTTGAAAATAATATGTCAAGAAGCAATAACTCAAAGAGCATGGTACCCGAAGCAAGAGAAGCTCTCAACCGTTTCAAGATGGAAGCAGCTTCTGAAGTAGGCGTTAACCTTAAACAGGGTTACAACGGCGACCTCACATCTCGTGAAGCAGGTTCTGTAGGCGGTCAGATGGTTAAAAAGATGATCAGATCATACGAAGAAAACATGAGATAACTTCGTTTTTTCAAAAGAGTTGCATAGAAATATGCGACTCTTTTTTATAAATATTCCAAATTCTGTTGTCAATATTTTTTCTGTGTGTTACAATAACAAAAAGGCGGTGTACATAATGGAAACTAAAGAAAAGCTTAAAATGATTACAGAAGAGCTGACTGCTGAATTTATTTCTGCTTTAGCTAAAGCGGGTAAAGAATTAGGTCTCGGTGATGAAGCAGAGGCTATTGCCGCACAGACAGTTATCGGCAGTGCAGAACTCATAAAACAAAGCGGTATTCATCCTATTGAACTTGTTGACAGGGTATGTTCCCCCGGAGGTACTACTATTGAAGGACTTCTCAGCCTGAAAAAAGACGGTTTTGAAAGTATAATCACAAAAATGGTTGAAGAAAAAATGAACAGATAATGTTTTCGTTTCAAGAAGCGGAAATACGCTGAGTACCCATAAGGAGGTATGACCACTGAATTCTTTTGAACTTCAGTGGTCATGTTTCGTAACAGAAATATAAACCTGTTGAAAACAGATTAATGATGTAGTATAATAATCTTAATATATCGAAAAAGGAATTAAGGACATGACAAGCAATTCACTCAGATGGATAAAACTTGATAATGCAGGAAAGATTTTTCCCGGTCAGAACACAAGACGTTGGTCTAATGTTTTCCGTCTCGGTGTTGAACTGAAAGAGGAGATTGACCCTGAAATTCTCAAAAAGGCATTGAAAATTACTCTTGAAAGAATACCGAGTCTCCGTGTGAAAATGAAAAAAGGCTTTTTCTGGAATTATCTTGAAATAAACGATATGGAATGTCCCGTAAATCCCGATATAAAAAATCATTGCTACAGAATAAATTTCAAGGAAAACAACGGCTTTCTTTTCAGAATTTATTATCATCACAACCGTATCGGTATTGATTTTTACCATTCTCTGTGTGACGGCTACGGCGGTGCAGTTTTCCTTTCAACTCTTACAGGGGAGTATCTCCGTCTCAAAGGACATAGTGTGTCACACAATCAGTTTGTTCTTAACGTGAATGAAGAACCGAGGGATGAAGAATTAGAGGATGCTTATGTGCGTTATTCCTCGTCAAAGGCGAAATATATAAGTGATGAAACACACGTATACCATAAACGGGGAACTGAACTTCCTTTGCATCTGTGCAATTACACCGTTTGTACAATGTCTCTGGAAAAGCTTCGTGAACTGAGTAAAGGCTACGGCGTCACAATAACGGAGCTTTTTGCAGCTATCCTTCTTGATATTCACTACAGAAAACAGCTTTCCGAGGGCAAGACGAAAAAGGAAGTCAGCGTACAGATTCCCGTTAATCTGCGAAAAGCGTTTCCAAGCAAAACGCTCAGAAATTTTGTTCTTTGTCTGATGGTAAAAATCAATCCCCGATTGGGCAAATATACCTTTGAAGAAATTCTGAAAAAAGTCAGTCTCCAGCTTAAGCTTGTAAATGACGAAAAAGCCCTTGATTCACTTATGACAAGAAATGTCAACATCGAAAAAAAGGCTGTAAAATATGTACCTCTTGCACTGAAAAACTTCTTTATAGGATTGGGCTTCAGAATCAATGCAGAGTTTTCAACATCAGTTCTTATTTCCAATCTTGGAGTTATTACTCTTCCTGAAGATATGAAAGAGCATGTGGAAAGATTTTTCTTTTTCACGGGTCCGGGACTTGTCAATGGTGCAAGGTGCGGTGTTGTAACCTTCGGGGACAAAGTAGCATTTACCTTTTCTAACCGCTATAAAGAAGATGATATCGAAAGAGAGTTTTTAATAAGACTGGGTGAATTGGGAATACCTGTTACAGTCACAACAAACAGAGGAGATACTTTTTCGGATATCGATAATGTCCTGACAGAGGTTAACTGCCGATATCCCGAAAGGGTGTTTATCCCTACCCAAAAAGACAGAAAAGCAAAAATAAATAAACATAAAATATTCTTTTCAGAACGGTTGGAAAGAGTTTTTCATGTATGATGAAATTATAAAACCCCTGAAGCTTCAATAAAGCTTCGGGGGTTCAGTCTGTATTCATTTGTTTTTCAATCCAGTACATCAGCAAATTCACAATTTTATTTTGCTGTTCTTCTGTGAGAGGCGTGTGCATCGGCACCTTGTACCATTTGTTGAGACATTTTCTGCAGCAGCAGGCACAGGCATGCTGAGCTATAAAAACAGGATGTCCTCTCATAGGTGTCTGCTTTGTGTCATTGGGTATATTTGCAGGTGCAAGACGACTTCTTACAAAATCCTCAGCGTGATTTCTGATAACATCAATACCTTTTTCTCTGACATACTGCTTATCTTTAACGCTCAGACGGAATTTTGCCCTGAAATCCGATTTTTCAAGTCTTCGTAATGCTTCTTCTACTGTAGCCATAAAACACACCTCCCGGAACTATTTTAACGGAACACGAATATATTTGTCAATGGTAAGACGAATTATAATTTGTCGCTGTGGTTGTAGGGAGAGGGTCTCTGTGCCCTCCCGTTTTTTTATTTTAATGAATGATGAATATTGAATAATGAATAATTTCGGGTCTGCGACGCAATTATATAAAATCGCCTGATTTCTACAATCTGCGTAGGGCTCGGCGTCCTCGACGAGCCGTTAGTTTTATATAAAATTCGCGGACGGTCGAGGACGCCGTCCCTACAAAAAGTCGCATAATATCAATGGTTATACCGTAGGGAAGACCT
>JAFXFI010000051.1 GCA_017520635.1 Clostridia bacterium | reverse complement strand
CCTGCGATAAAAACATAATCAGTATCTGACTCTGCGATTTTTCTGAAAGCAGAGTCAATGATTGCGCCTGATTCTTTAAGACACTTCTGGTCTGAAGACTGTCTTAATCTGTAAGCAGTACCGTCATCTGCAAGTGTTTCGGAGAAATGATGCAGGTCTGCAATCAATGTGATTTTTTTCATAAAATTTCCTCTTGAATCTTATTTTTACATAATTTTAACATATTGTTAATAAAAAAACAAGTTTTTATTAATAGATGAACAAACTTTGTATGTTGTCACAAATCATAAACTTAATAATTGTGCAGTATTATATTTAATCAGAATTATATATAATTTATTTGACAAATATAGTTATATATATTATAATAATAAGCAATATATTTTTGAAAGGAGATAAATCCTAAATGGATGACCCTTACCCCGCTAATATTCTGAACATGGCAGTGGCGGCTGCAGCAACTGAAGGTGATATTTCAGTTGTGTCAATTATTCTGAAGATCCTTCTTCTGTTTGTGCTTATTCTTATTAATGCATTCTTTGCAATGAGTGAAATTGCCATTATTTCGCTTAACGATAATAAGATAGACAAACTCGCTGAAGAGGGCCACAAAAAAGCAAAGCAAATACAGAAATTAACTCAGAATTCGTCGAACTTTCTCTCAACTATTCAGATTGGTGTAACTCTTGCAGGTTTCCTTACAAGTGCATCTGCTGCAGATTCCTTTGCGCCCATTCTCACGAATGCGGTTATAAGTGCTTTTGAATCTCTGGCGGCTTATAAAGGTATTATCGAAACTGTTGCGCTGATACTCATTACCATTATTGTTTCATATTTTTCACTTGTTTTCGGTGAGCTTGCTCCCAAAAAAATCGGTATGCAGAAGTCTGAAAAAGTTGCATATAAAGTCGTGGGAATTCTTTTATTTATTATGAATGCAACAAAGCCTTTTGTAAAAGTTCTTGCGTTCTCAACCAACAGCATCGTAAGACTATTCGGTATTGACCCCAATGCTGACGAAGAAAATGTCACTGAAGAAGAAATTCTTATGATGGTTGACGTTGGTGAAGAAAAGGGCGTTATTGAAAATGCTCAGGCAGAGATGATAAACAATATCTTTGAGTTTGATGACATCGATGCAGGCGACCTTATGACTCACCGTGTTGATATGACGGCAGTTGAGGCTGATGAGTCTGTTGCAGAAGTTATCAGGGTTGCGATTGAAGACGGTTATTCAAGAATTCCCGTTTACGATGATGACCCAGACAATATCATCGGTGTTGTTTATATCAAAGATCTTCTTCCGTATATCGGCAAAGAGATTCCCAAAAACAAAACAATCAGAGAAGTTATGCGTGAGGCATATTTCATTCCTGAAACGAAAAAGTGCGGTGAACTTTTCTCTGAAATGAGTGAAAAGCGTGTTCAGATGGCTATTGTTGTTGATGAATACGGTGGTACTGCGGGTCTTCTGACACTTGAAGATATCGTGGAATCAATCGTGGGTAATATTCACGATGAGTATGATACCGAAGAGGAAGAAATTGCAAAAATAAACGACACAACATTCACCGTTGACGGAACAACAGACCTGGATGAGATTGATGAACTTGTGGGGGCTGATATTCCCGAAGGTGATTATGATACAATTGCAGGATTTATAATAAGCCAGCTTGGGTTCCTTCCCAAAGACGGTGATATGGATACGGTTGAGCTTGATAATCTTAAATTCACTGTTATTGAGGTTGAAGATAAGAGAATTGCAAAAGTCCGTATTGACATAACTCCCAGAGCAGAAACAGGAAATGCTGATGAAGCTGATGAGGGAGAAGAAAAGCGATTAAAACTGAATCTGAAAGAAAAAAAGAAAAAATCAGAGTCTGAAGAATAAGGACCGGGTGAACGGATTTGAAATTTTTTGAGGATGTATGTCAGGTCACATTTGGCGGAATAGACCATGTTTTCAATGTGTCGAGCACATTCTGCGAATTCAACCTTGGCGGAAATGATATAACAATAAAATGGTACGGTGTGATTATCGCATTCGGTTTTACACTTGCTGTACTTTTCGGCGGAAGAATGGCTTATAAGTGGAAAATGGACCTTAATAAGATGCTTGATGTGCTTATTTACGGTACATTTGCTGCAATTATCGGTGCAAGACTGTATTTCTGCATTTTTAATTGGGATCATTACCGTGCCGACCCTATAAGAATTCTTTATATATGGGAAGGCGGACTTGCCATTTACGGCGGTATCATCGGTGGTATTCTTGCAGCTTTTGTTGTCTGTAAAATTGAAAAACTTAATTTCTATAACTTGCTTGATATGGCAGGAATGAGTCTCCTTATCGGTCAGGGAATAGGCAGATGGGGTAACTATGCAAATCAGGAAGCTTTCGGTTGTAACACAAACGGAAATTTCGGTATGATGAGCAGTAAAGTTTCCGAATACATCATAAGAAATCAGGCAGACCTGCCCGGTGTTGACCCTTATGTACCTGTTCATCCCACATTTTTCTATGAATCCGTATGGTGTATTGCAGGTTTTCTGCTTCTTTTCCTTATGTGTAAAAAGTTCAGAAAATTCAGCGGACAGATTTTCCTGGGATACGGAATATGGTACGGACTTGGAAGAATGATAATTGAGGGGCTGCGTACAGACAGTCTTTATGTGGGAAATACATCAATCCGTGTTTCACAGCTTCTTTCAATGCTGATTGTGCTTGTTTGTGCTGTGCTGATGATAATTAAAATAATCAAGTATTCTAAGAATCCACAGCCTATTGAGGGTGTTGACTATTTTGTTGAGCCTGTTCCTTTCTTCAAGAAAAACAGAGAAAAACTTGAAAAAGAAAAGGCTGAATCAGAGAATAAACAGGATGTGACAGAAGAAACTCAGGAGGTAACAGAAGATGTACACAAGGATTGACGGTAAAGAAGTTTCATCTGCAGTAAGAGATGAAATAAAAAAACAGGTTGCGTCTCTTAAAGAAAAAGGAATCACTCCCGGACTCGCTGTTATCATCGTTGGTAATGACCCTGCATCAAGAGTTTATGTAAACAATAAAAAGAAGGGTTGCGAACAGACAGGTATGAACTCCTTTGAGTATGCAATGCCTGAAGAAACTACAACAGAAGAACTTATTTCGCTTATTGAAAAACTCAACAAGGACGAAAAGGTTCACGGTATTCTTTGTCAGCTTCCCGTTCCGAAGCATATTGATGAAGAAAAAGTTCTTCTTGCAATTTAACCCGAAAAAGATGTGGATGCGTTCCACCCCGTTAACTGCGGCAAGGTTATGACAGGTGATTATACATTTGCTCCCTGTACGCCCGCAGGAATGGTTGAAATGCTAAAATATTACAATATTTCCGTTAAAGGAAAACACTGTGTAATCATAGGCAGAAGCAATATTGTGGGCAAGCCTATGGCAATGCTGATGCTCAAAGAAAATGCAACTGTCACAGTGTGTCATTCAAAAACAGAAAATCTTGCAGAAATTACAAAACAGGCAGATATTCTTGTGGCAGCTGTTGGCAGACCGAAGTTTGTAACTCCCGATATGGTAAAAGACGGTGCTGTTGTGCTTGATGTGGGTATAAACAGAATGGAAGACGGCAAGCTCTGCGGTGATGTGGATTTTGATGCTGTGTGTGAAAAAACTTCATTCATTACTCCCGTGCCCGGTGGTGTCGGTCCCATGACAATCACAATGCTTCTTAAAAATACGCTTAAAGCGGCTGAATAAAAAATGAAATCTTTCTCTTAGTGGGAAAGATTTTTTTTGTCTTTATATGAAAAAATTTACTTTTTATAAAAAGCATAAATTAAAAATCAGTGCTAAAAATATAAACAACTTACTTTTTAAGGAGTTGAAATAAATGATAGACAGATTATCTCTTATTCTTGTGATAATCGGTGCTGTAAACTGGGGTTCAATCGGACTTTTTCAGTTTGACATAGTATCCTGGATTTTTGGCGGTCAGGATGCAATTCTCAGCCGAATAATTTATACTCTTGTTGCGCTTGCAGGCATATGGTGTATTTCTCTTCTCTTCAGAGAGAATGAAGTTCTTTCAAGAGCAGCAGATCATAATGATGTTGTGTAATATTCTGCACAAAAAAAGGGACTGCAATTGCAGTCCCTGTGTTTTTGCAAATGAAATGATTATTCTTCTGCTGCTGCAGCTCTTGCCTTTTCAAGGCAAGCTGAACAAAGAACGCCCTTGTCACTTGTAGGGTTGAACGGTACAATAGCTTCTCCGCCGCACTCTCTGCAAACTGATGTGTAGAACTTGCGTTCACCTGTTTTGCTTGCTTTGCGTGCCTGACGGCATTCTTTACAGTATTTGGGTTCCTGGAAACCCTTTTCTGCATAGAATTCCTGCTCGCCTGCTGTGAATGTGAATTCGTTTTCGCAGCCTTTGCACACTAAAATTTTGTCTTCGTACATAATTGGTACCTCGCTTGAATTTTTTTTGTCCGGGACTCCTTAATTTCTTGCGCCGTACCGTTGAAAACAACGTTTGGAGCGTCGGGCATTTTTTATAACCACCGTAAACGGTTAGTTGCGTTAAGAAAAAGCCTTTTTCAGTTTTGTTTTTGCTCTGAAAAGAGCATTGTCAACTGATTTTTCTGTCATTGCGAGTTTATCTGCAATTTCGCTATAACTGAAACCTGCAATATAATACTCAACAACACTTTTTTCCACTGTGGAGAGAACAGAAACATACTTCTCCGTAAAGAACGTATATTCCTCATTCTCAATATAATCATCTTCTGTTGAAACTGCAGGTGGAACAACCGTATCGTCCAATAAAAGAGAATTGTTCAGCGGTTCATTTTTGTTTCCCAATGCTTTTTTGCAGACAGACCTGAGTCTGTTTGCAATGCAAACGGATGCATAAGTTGAGAATGAACAGCTTTTTTCTTTATTAAAGGTTCTCACTGCAAGAAGAAGACCAATCATACCTTCCTGAATCCAGTCTTCTTTTGTAAGAGCAACAACATAAT
>JAFXFI010000050.1 GCA_017520635.1 Clostridia bacterium | reverse complement strand
GAATGTCGGGTCTGCGACGCAAATTTATAATGATACCAATGGCAACACCGTAGGGGACGGGTTTCCCGTCCCGAATAATTTTTTATGAAACCTTGCGGGAGGCGGAACGCCTCCCCTACGATATGATAATAAATATGCAGACAAATTATAATTTATTCCTTCTTCAGTTTTTCTATGTATTCTTTGTCTTTCTTTGAAAGGTCTGCTTTTTCAATCATATCGGGGCGTTTATGAAAAGTTCTTTCAAGTGCTTTTTCGTGACGCCATTTTTCGATATTTGCATGATGTCCTGAAAGAAGAATTTCAGGCACTTTTCTGCCTCTCCATTCAAAAGGTCTTGTATACTGAGGATGTTCAAGAAGTCCCGAATAATGGCTTTCATCTTCAAAGCATTCGTTATCGGAAAGTACACCGGGTATCATTCTTGATACGCTGTCTGCAAGTACAAGAGCCGGTAATTCTCCCCCTGTGAGAACATAGTCACCGATAGAAATTTCTTCGTCAACAAGCTCTTCAATTACTCTTTCGTCAACACCCTCGTAGTGACCGCAGAGAAGAACAAGGTTTTTCATTTGTGAAAATTCACGTACCTTTGCCTGAGTGAGTACGTTCCCCTGAGGTGACATATAAACAAGGTAAGGTTTCTCCCCTGTTTCTTCACATATATGCTCAAAACAGGATGCAATGGGCTGAGTCTGCATTATCATTCCCATACCGCCACCGTAAGGTGAATCGTCAACACGGTTGTGCTTGTCTTCCGTAAAATCTCTGATATTATGGCAATTTATTTCAACATATCCGTTTTCTCTTGCCCTACCGATAATACTTGAAGAAAGAACACTTTCGCACATTTCGGGAAAGAGTGTCATTATGTCAATTCTCATCGTCAAAAATTCCTTTCATGGGACGGATTTTAACTACGCCTGTTTCTACATCAACGTCAATTACCACATCTTTAATCGCAGGAATAAGGTATTCTTTTCCCTCTTTTTCAATATGCCACACATCATTTGCACCTGTCATGCTGACGTCGGTAATAATACCGTAAACAATGCTTTCATCATCTGCATCATACGCTGTACAGTCAATAAGCTCAGCTATGAAATAGTGCCCCTTCTGAAGCTTTGCATCATCTCTTTTTATGTAAAGAACTTTTCCTCTCATTGCCTGTGCTTTTTCAACAGTATCAATTGTGTCAATTGTAACAAGAGCTACATTGCCGTGTTCTCTTGCACCTTTAACATCAAGGCTTTTTGTACCTTTTTCATCAAGGTAAAGTTTTTTGAATTTTTTAAGAAACGCAGGGCTGTCACACCACGGATTTACACGCATTTCTCCGCGGACACCATGTGTTCCTACAATTTCGCCAACCTCAAGAAAATCTTTTTTCATTATTCCTCATCCTCCGATGAAACTACTTTTGCGTCCCCTTCTATTTCGCCGTTTTCATTTATGATTGTTTTATATTCTTTAGTAATACCAAAGAATGTAATCAGGTTTGAAATGCCGATAAACACAAGTACTCCACCAATAATTCTCAACATTGTACCAAGAGTGAGACCCGGATTGAGAATAAAAACAATACCGAGAAGTATTCCGATAAGTGATGTAATAAGTATGGGAACGAATTTACTCATGCCTGATTTTTTAAGTTCAATTGCGTTTTTCATTTTCAGAATTCCGTCAACAAGAATTATCACACCGAAAGTGCTGACGATAAAATCTGATACTACATAAGGTTTTGTGATTATATAAATGCCTGCAATGGCAGATAATATTCCGATTGTGAGTCCGAAAACAGTTACACGTTTCACGGATGCTTTTGAAAAATAGTTTATTGCTTTTGTCACACCGAAGGCAAGTGCCAATGCACCTGCAACGTAACCTGCAAGGTTTGCAATTTTATGAGGAAAAAGGATAAGCAGAATACCTGCCAACACAAATCCCCCGAGAGCAAGAATGCTGTTTTTACGGATATTATTTAAAAAGGATTTCATAAAATCACCTCATATATGATTTTACATTATTTTCTTATAAATGTCAAAAGCCGGCATAAATGCCGGCTTAACATCAGTCAATTTCTACTTTGACCTTAGCATCGTTACGGATTGCTGCTGCACGCATTACTGTACGTACTGCCTTTGCAATTCTTCCCTGTTTACCGATGACTCTGCCCATATCGTCAGCAGCCACGTTAACATGGAAAACAATGAGGCCATCTTCTTCTGTTGATGATGTGACATTCACAGCATCGGGGTCCTCAACAAGTCCCTTGACAATTGATACCAACAATTCTTCCATTGTCGATTCCGTCCTTTCTTTCCGTCATATTCAAAGTATTGCCAGAATACACGGAATTATTAAAGGATGTTTTCTTTCTTAAGAAGTGATTTTACTGTGTCTGTGGGCTGAGCACCGTTAGAAATCCATTTCTTTGCTTTTTCAGCATCGATTTTAACTTCTGCGGGTTCTGTCATGGGGTTGAAGTAACCGATTTCTTCGATGAATCTGCCGTCACGGGGATATCTTGAATCCGCAACTACTACACGATAGAAAGGTGCTTTCTTAGCGCCCATACGACGCAATCTGATTTTTACTGCCATTTTTGTTTCCTCCATTTGATTATATAAAATATTTTTTATAAACTGATTAAATATTAAATCCATTCATGTTTTGCAATTGTGACATGTTGAATTTACGTCTTCTTCTCTTTGAACCTGATTTACCGCCCAACTGTTTAAACAGTTTCTGCATCTGCTTGAACTGAGCAAGAAGCTTGTTGACATCTTCAACAGTCTGTCCGCTACCAGCAGCAATTCTGCGTTTTCTCGACGGGTTGATGATGTCGGGTTTTTCACGTTCTGCAGGTGTCATTGATTCAACCAATGCACGGAGTCTGTCAAACTGTCTTTCATCAACTTCAATGTCGTCAACTTTTTTACCGAGACCGGGTATCATTTTAAGTGTGTCCTTGATTGAACCCATTTTTCTTACCTGTTCAATCTGTTCGATAAGGTCGTTCAGGTCGAATTTATTTTCACGGAGTTTTGCTTCAAGCTCTTCCGCTTTCTTTTCATCAATTGCCTGTTCAGCCTTTTCAATAAGAGAAAGCACGTCACCCATGCCCAGAATACGTGATGCCATTCTGTCGGGATGGAATACGTCAAGGTCACCCAGCTTTTCGCCAACACCTACAAACTTGATGGGCTTGCCTGTAACTGCTCTTGCTGAAAGTGCAGCACCGCCACGTGTGTCACCGTCAAGCTTTGTAAGAACAAGACCGTCAATACCAAGTGCTTCGTTGAATGATGTTGCAACGTTAACTGCATCCTGACCTGTCATAGCATCGACTACAAGAAGTATTTCGTGAGGATGAACCGCACTCTTTACACTCTTAAGTTCCTGCATAAGCTCTTCGTCAATATGCAGACGGCCTGCAGTATCAAGGAAAACATAGTCATAGCCCTGGTCTTTGGCAAGTCTTATTGCATTCTCAGCAATTTTAACAGGATTTTCAGTACCCATTTCAAAAACAGGAACTCCTGCCTGTTCACCTACAACCTGCAACTGCTTGATAGCAGCAGGTCTGTAAATATCACACGCAACGAGCAAGGGACGGTGTCCCTGATTTTTAAGCATCATTGCGATTTTAGCACTGTGTGTTGTTTTACCTGAACCCTGAAGACCGCACATCATTACAACCGTGGGAGGATGGTTTGCAATTGCAAGACGGGATTTTGTACCGCCCATAAGAGCAGTCAGTTCCTCGTTTACGATTTTAATAACCATCTGACCGGGAGTAAGACTTTCCATAACCTGTGCACCGATTGCACGTTCAGTTACGGTTTTAGTGAAGTCCTTGGCAACCTTGTAGCTTACGTCTGCTTCAAGAAGAGCAAGACGTACTTCTCTCATCGCCTCTTTGACATCGGATTCAGTAAGACTACCTTTACTTTTTAACTTTTTAAACGCTTCTTCAAGTTTATCGGCAAGTCCTTCAAAAGCCATATCTTTTCTCCTTTATATCAGGAAAGTTCATTAACTGTTGTTCTGATTTTAACCGTAAGGTCGCTGATTTCCCTTGAAAGGGTTGTTTCCTTGTTGATTCTGCTTATCTCAGCAGCGTAGGAATTAATTTTTGCAAGACCTTCTTCAAGGTTTTCAAAACGTTTTGCGAAACCTAACTTTTCTTCCATTTCAAAAAGAAGAGTTTCGGCTCTTTTGATGGCATCTCTGACTCCTTGTCTTGTAATGCCTTCGTTTTCTGCAATTTCGGAAAGTGACAAATCCTCATCATAATACAGGGAAATAAAGTCGCGCTGTTTGTCTGTCAGCAAATCGCCGTAATAATCGAGCAAAACTGCAACCTGAAGGTCCTTTGCCATAAACAAAACTCCTTTCCGAAACCTCTGTAAAGCATTTGAACTTTACAGCCTCACTATTATACAACACAAAGTCCTCTCTGTCAAGACTTTTTTGCAATGATTTTATTAATTTTTCTCACTTCAATATACTTTACTTTTTACACTGTGTGTGTTAATATTTATTATGTAAAATTTGCACAACCTTTCACTCTGCAGGAGGTATAGAAATGAAGAGAATATTATCTTTTTTACTTGCGGTTGTTATTGCAACCGGTTTTTCTGTTATCAGTTTTGCTGAAGAAAAAACTCAGTCACCCGTTATTATAGACACGGTTTATGAAACAGATGATGTTGTTATTGCTGATATCATTGCAACCGAAAGTCCCTACAATGCAGATAATACAGGCAAAACCGACTCAACCGCAATTATACAGAAAGCCATTGATGACTGTGCAGCAAACGGCGGCGGTACTGTGTGGTTACCAAAAGGCGAATACAGAGTTACGGGGAATATTTATATCCGACAGTTTGTAACTCTCAGAGGTGAATATCAGGACCCTGACGAAGGAACTGAATACGGCACAATTATTATTGCGGATGTTGAAAGTCAGGACACAATGACTCCCGGACTTTTCACGGTAGGTGCAAGTGCAGGTGCAGTCGGTCTGACAATATGGTATCCTGAGCAGAATATAAACAACGTAAAGCCTTATCCGTATACCTTTTATATTACAGGTAACGGCGATTATATGCTCCAGACAATTAAAAACTGTACTCTCATAAATTCATACAGAGGCATCGGTGCATGCTCACAGTGTGAAAACAATATTTATGAGTGTCACGAAATGCTCACAATCGAAAACGTCAAGGGCACATGTCTGTATGAGGGTCTCAACTCTCATAACTCAGCAGACGTTGACACAGTAAAAACACTTTATTTCCTTAACAAATACTGGGCAGAAGCAGGAGAAAAATTCAATGCTCCCCAAAAAAGTGAAATTGACAAATACACACGTCAGCATTGTATCGGACTTATTTTGGGAGACCTTGAATGGCCTCAGTTTGCAGATATTAAAATTTCCGATATGTTTGGCGGTATCTTATTCAAAAAAGGTATAAGATACTCATACAGCGGTGAATTTACCGATTTATACATAACCGGCTGTACATACGGCATTTACGCTCCCGAAGATGTTATTGTTCACCGCGGTGAATCCTGGGGAACAGGTATTCTTAACGGCAGAATTGAGGGTGAAATATATGCAATTTTTGACCCCGGAAAACACGCTACACTTCTTACAAACGTTGAGGTTGAAGGCAAAATAGAAGGTAAAAACATTCGTCAGTACAAAACTGACACAAGCATCTTTACTCCTGATTACAACAAAACTTACGAAAAAGTTGACAGTTATCTTTATGTTGTCGAAGCAGATAAAACAGGTAAAACAGATGCATCAATTGCTGTTCAGGCAAAGCTTGACGAAGCAAAGAATACAGGTGGTGTTGTTTATCTCCCCGGAGGACTTTACCGTTTTGACAATCCCGTAAAAGTACCTAAGGGAGTTGAACTGAGAGGTTCATCCTCAGTTGCAACACGTTGTCAGGGCGGAAACAGTAACGGTACTCTGATTATTCCGTATTACGGTTATGATTTAACACACGAACCCCTTATCACACTTGACGGCGATAATTCAGGTCTTAACGGAATAAGAATTGACTACGCACTCAATGCTCCCATTGACAACAGCGGTAAATATAATCAGACTTCTCCCGTTGTTTACAGTAAATCGGACAACATTTATATCACAAACTGTTTCTTTACTCTTGCAAGCTGCGGAATAAAACTTGAAAATTCCGAAAACGTATTCATCAAGAAAGTTATAGGATGCTGCTATGAAAGTATGTTTTCATTGACAGGCTGCAAGGATGTTTTCATGGAAGGATGTTTACAGAACGGCAACACGCTTCCGAGAAACGGTTATGCAAGCTTTGATATTCCCGAACTTTCAGGCAGATTTACCGAGGATAAACTTTTTGAATTTGTTTTCATACCCATCACAAGAATTCACACTGATTATATTGTTCTTGAAAAATGCAATGATGTTGAAATTTTCAATACATTCATTTATGGCGGTAAGACTTTCCTTAATTCAAAAGACAGCAAGGTTACACTTGTGAACGTAGGTCATGACGGTTCATCCCTGACAGAATATGCTTTTATCCTTTCAGGCGGTGAAGTGAATCTCCTCAACTCAATGCGCTCTACGGAAAACGGAAAGCTGGGCTACAGATTTTACACAATTGAAAACAATACTAAACTCAGGTCCTACAACAGTCAGGCTGTTGACCTGCTTTACAGAGAACATGCAGCACTCGAAAACATAGAAAAAGATGAGCTTCTCGAAAATGAAAAAATTTACAGTTTCTTGCAGCCATTCTATAAATTCATTTCCTTCTTCGGGAAATGGCACACATATGCAGAACAAAAATAAGGTGATAAAATGTCAAAAGCAAAATATATAGACCCCACAATAGGCACAGTAGGTGAAGCAGACGTAGGTCACGGCGGCGGTAAAACACATCCCGGTGCATGTACTCCCGGCGGAATGGTTCAGCTTTCCCCTGATACTGTCACAGGCGGTGACAACGGCACAGGCTACAACTACTGTCATAACACAATTGAAGGCTTCAGCTTCAACCACATGAGCGGTATCGGCTGGTACGGCGACCTCGGTAATTTACAGATTATGCCTGTTACGGGAGAAACAGACCTCCGTAGCGGAAGCAACGCAGAAGTGCCGTTTAAAAAAGGTAAGCTTGGTTGGAAAAGCCCTTTTACCCATGAAAAAGAAATTGCCCGTGCAGGATATTATTCTGTTTTTCTTGAAAGATACAGTATCACTGCCGAAATGACAGTTTCTCAGCGTACGGGTATGCTCAGATTTACTTATCCTGAAAATTCAGACAGTAAAGTCATTTTCAATTTTTCAAGAAGAATAGGCGGTCACGCTGATTTTCAGAAAATAAAAATCACAGGTGAAAGAAGCATTGAGGGTGAAATTATCTGCACACCAAAAGGCGGTGGCTTCGGCAGAGGTGACGGAAATATTTCCTACAATCTTTATTTCTCCCTTGAAATGTCTGAAAAACCTGAAAAAATGCAGTTCTTTTCAAATGAAAAATTTGCAGACAGCAATATAACTTCTTTTGAAAACGAGGATGCAGGACTTCTCTGTTCATTCACAAAACTTGAGAAGCCCCTTGAAATAAGATGCGGTATTTCCTACGTTGACCTTGAGGGTGCGAGAAAAAATCTCCAGACAGAATGCCCCGATTTTGATTTTGATAGAATGCAGAAAGATGCCTTCGACTCATGGGACAAGGCTTTCAGTAAAATCAACGTTAAGGGCACAGATGAAACTGACCTGAAAATTTTCTACACATGCCTTTATCACGTTCTTCTTGACCCCCGCATTATGGCAGATGTTGACGGAAGATTTCCTTTAGAAGGAAAAATTCTTCAGTCTGAACATTATACTCACCGCACATTGTTCAGCGGTTGGGACGTATACAGAAGCGAATTTCCTCTTCTGACCGTAATCGACCCTGAAATTGTCAACGACGAGGTCAATTCTCTTTTAAAAATTGCAGAAACAAAAAATTCATCTTTACCTGCATGGGAGCTTATGGGAATTGATGCAGGATGCATGGTTGGTGACCCCGGTCTGATAGTTGTTGCAGATGCTTATGTAAAAGGTATCAGAAATTACGATGCCCAAAAGGCTTATGAAATTTCAAAAGCATCAGCACTCTGCAAAAAAGAACTTTTCGGAAAACCGTTTAATTCATTAAGACCTGACTGTAAACAGTATATCGAAAAAGCTTTTGTTCCGAAAAAAATCAGTGAAACCCTTGA
Organism: Clostridia bacterium; assembly: GCA_017520635.1. Classification (GTDB taxonomy): domain Bacteria; phylum Bacillota; class Clostridia; order Oscillospirales; family Acutalibacteraceae; genus SIG575. Next base: position 266 of record JAFXFI010000050.1, on the reverse strand, counting down.
ATTTCTCCTTGCAGACTATACCCTTTCTCAGTTTGCAAAAGAGATAAACAAAAAAGAGGATTCTGAGTATTTCCTGTCAAGAGCAATGAGATATCCTGAAAACTACAACAAAAGATTAGGTTTTCTTATTTCAAGGAGAAAGAACGGTTGGTTCTGCTTTGAAAGAGATATTTACGACGGCATCGGCACTGTTGAAAGTAATATCTTCCAGCAGACATGGTTTGTTCCCTACGATGTTAAAGGATTAAGCACGCTTTTCGGAGAAG
>JAFXFI010000049.1 GCA_017520635.1 Clostridia bacterium | reverse complement strand
TGTTTGCATTTCTTTCCTGTTGCTATTTCCTTATCTTTGCACTTTCTTACTTCATCGGCAAAAATTTCCACAAAAAGGTAAAAATTCTTTCTCTTGCTCCCCTTGCATGGAGCATCACAAAAGTGCTTGAAAAGATTTCTGTAATTATCAGCATTGTAAGAGTTTCTGAACTTCTTCTTGAACTCATTGCATGCGTATTCCTTATGCTTTTCTTTATGACATTTGCAAGAGTCGCATCAGATGTCAATTGCAAAGGCTCAATGTGGAGCGTAATCGCTTGTGGTTCCGTTTCAGTTCTCTTCATTCTCACATATTCAATCCCCAGATTTATGCTCACATTCACAGGTAACGAAGCAATGCTTGTAAACGGATATCCTCTTAACTATGCTGAAATTGTCTGTGCAGCATTTATTCTTATTTTCATAATCACAGTTTTGCGTTCAGGTTATGATGTTGAAGAAGTAAAAATCATGAACGAAGAGCTTGAAGAAGAAGCTGCGGCAGAAAAAGCAGCAGAAGAAGAGGCTGCAATGAAAGCAGCAGAAGAAGCCAGAATAGCTGAAGAAGCTGCAAAGAAAGCTACAGCAATCATCACTTCAGAAACAGCAAACGAACCTGAAACTAAACTTCCCCACGAAGAAGAAACAGACCTCACGCCTGAAGCTGAAACAACTGTTGAAGAAACAGCTCAGGCAGAAGAAGAACCTGTTCAGCATGAAACAGAAAAGGCAGTAGCTGCAGAATTAACAGAAGAATAATCTACAGGAGGCGTAAAAATGGAGTTATTTTTTCAGAATATGACAACTGCCGCAACTCAGGTTTTCATACTCTATATAATGGTTGCGATAGGCTTTATTTCTGATAAACTTCACGTTTTTACAGAAAAAACAGCGAGAGCATCAAACGACCTGTTGTTTTATGTAATCACCCCCTGTGTAGTAGTAAATTCATTTCTCAGCACATCATTTTCAAAAGATTCTGCAAGCAGTTTTGCAATATCAGTTGTTGTTTCACTGCTTGCACACGGAATCGGTATTCTTCTTGCAGCTCCTCTTTTTAACAAAAATAAAGAGGACAGAAGCAGAACCATTTATAAATATGCCTGTATTTACGGCAATCTCGGTTATATGGCATTACCCTTGGCAAAAGCTGTCCTCGGTGAAGCAGGTGTGTTCTTCTGTTCTGGCGGTCTTGTCGTGTTCAACACTCTCTGTTTCACACACGGAATCAGACTCATCAACAAGGGTAACAAAGACATTAAATTCAGCATAAAATCACTTATACTCAATCCCGGTGTTATCTCTGTTCTTATAGGTCTTCCGTTGTTCATTTTCTCGATAGAATTACCGCCGATTCTCAGTCAGCCGATAACATTCATTTCGAATATGAATACACCTTTTGCAATGCTTATATTCGGCACCTATCTTGCAAATACAGACCTTAAAACGATGTTTAAGATCAAAGAGCAGTATCTTATAATGGCTGTGAGACTTATTGCAGTGCCCCTTATAATCATTCTCATAACAAAAGGACTACAGCTCTCCTCTGCTCTTGCAACAGCTTGTATGATATCAGCATCAGCTCCCAGCGCAAACAACACAGTTATGTTTGCAGCCAAGTATGATAAAGATACTGCAGTTGCATCAAAAATCGTTGCACTCAACAGTTTTGTGTCAATCATCACAATGCCGATAATGATAGCACTTGCACAAATTTAATGACAGACAGGTATTTTTATGAATTTCGGAAAATTGCAGCTTAATGACGAAGTAAAAAAACGCATTTCCTCGGCAGTTGATTCGGGGACTCTTTCCCATGCGATACTTCTCACGGGCGGTACAGAAAAAGAGAGAAAAGAGCTCTCCGTTCTGCTCTCTCAGGCCCTTCTGTGCGAAAACCATGAAAAACCGTGCTTGAAATGTGACACCTGCAAAAAAATCAAATCAGGTAATCATCCCGACATCATTCTGACAGAAGGTGAAGCCGGAAAACAGAAAAGCATAAAAATTGATACAATCCGTTCAATCCGTTCACGGGCTTTCATAGTCCCGAACGAAGCACCGTATCAGATATTTATTATCCTTGAAGCATCCGGAATGGGCGAAGAAGCACAGAATGCGCTTCTCAAGATTCTTGAAGAACCGCCCGCAACGGCAAGATTCATTCTCGCTTCCCGTTCAAGAGATGATTTCAGACAGACTATTCTTTCCCGTGTCACCCCTTTTGCTATAAGCGAAGACAGCGGTCGGGCTGCAGGCGAAAAAGAGAATACAAAGGCTTCAAAAGCTGCAGAAGAGATTTTCTCAGCCTTGATGACAAAGAATGAGGCAAGAATTCTGTTAGGCTCTGCAGCGCTTGAAAAGGACAAAAAAACATTCAAAGCCTGTATTGAAAAAATGATACTGATGCTCAGAAATAGTATCATTGCAAAATACAAAGATGAAGAAAACATCACTCTGACAGAAAATAAATTCTCTGCAAAATTTACAGAGAAAGAAATAATAAATATGATGGGCATTCTTAAAGAACTTTTAAGCGATGCCGACAAGAATGCAAATGATAATCTTCTTGTGACAAGACTTACAATAGGTCTTATGTCATGTATTGAATCAGATAGGAGTTAACTATGATAGAAGTAATCGGAGTTAAATTCAAACAGACAGGAAAAATATATTACTTTGATCCCTGCGGCAAACAGATGCAGAAGGGTGACGGTGCAATCGTCGAAACAGCACGAGGTGTTGAATGCGGCGAAGTTGCACTTGAAAACAGAGAAGTTCCCGAAGATACAATTATCCAGCCTCTTAAAAAACTCATAAGAAAAGCTACAGAAGAAGACCTTGCAATCGTAAAACGAAACAAAGAAAAAGAAGAGAAAGCAGCAGTTGTGTTTGAAGAAAAAGTAGCACTACGAAATCTTGACATGAAACTTGTTGACATAGAATATACATTTGACGGTAGCAAAATCCTTTTTTACTACACAGCTCCATCAAGAGTTGACTTTCGTGAGCTTGTAAAAGACCTTGCTGGCGTTTTCAGAGCAAGAATTGAACTGCGTCAAATAGGTGTCAGAGATGAATCAAAAATGCTCGGTGGTCTGGGCATCTGCGGAAGACCTTTCTGCTGCAAGGAGTTCCTGAATGACTTCCAGCCTGTTTCAATCAAAATGGCAAAAGAGGAGAACCTTTCCCTTAACCAATCAAAAATCTCGGGAACCTGCGGCAGGCTGATGTGTTGCCTTAAATATG
>JAFXFI010000048.1 GCA_017520635.1 Clostridia bacterium | reverse complement strand
TGTTTGAGAAAGGACCGCTGACGTTACCGAATGCTGAAAGAATGTTTGAAAGGGTAAGAAGAACCTGAAGTCTGTTGCCGAAGAAGTTGCGAAGACCGTCAATAAGCTTCGGCTTTTCTTCAACCTGAACAATACGTTCCTTGATAACGCATATTCTGACAAACATACCCATGAATGAAACAAGGAGAGTACCTGCACCCATGAAGATGTAAACGTTTTCAACTGAAATGCCGATTGCACCTACTGCAGCAAGGTCAAGGAGTATTACCATGAAATAGCTGGGAACTTTTTCAAAGTCACCTATGTTGTCAAGGGCGATAAGTGCGGATTTGTCGTCAATACTTGGCGTGTAAGTCGAATTAAGACCGCCGATAGCACAGCCGTAAAGAGTACCGATTGTTTCTTTCAGGACGGATATTACACAGTAAATGGTGATTTTTTGCCATGAAAGAGGCCCCCAGTTCTGGTCGCCTATGAATAATGGTGTCAGCCACAAAGCCATACATGCAACGGCATAAGGCCCGATTGTGGCAAATGCCCAAGGCTTGAACTTACCGAAACGTGTTCTTGTTCTGTCAACTATGTAAGCAAAAATTGAGTCGTTGATAATGTCCCATGCAAGTGTAGCAAGGGCAAAGGCTGCAATGATTCGTGAGTCAAGTCCGAAAACGTTGAGCATGAAATAAGAAAGGTAGCTGTCAAGATTGAATTTGTTGACTTCACCTGTAACAAACAAGGTGATAAGCTCCTTAGCACCTACGTACCTTTTCCCGTAGACGCTGGTGCTGACTGCCTGTGGAATATCGTCAGCTGCAGTTTGGACCTGAACGTTGGTTTTTTCAGTTTCTGTAGACATTTTTACACATATCTCCCTTCTGCTTTGCCAAGGTATATATACATTATGTACTTTTTGAACAAAAATTGCAATAGTTTGTGCAAAACTTTTACCGAATTGTAATCAAAAATATGAAAAATCCCCATAAATCCGAAGATTTATGGGGGGGAAATACTTTTCTTTGAAGGAATTATGCTTCTGTTGCCTCTTCAGCAGAAACATTAAGAGCATTTTCCTGTGATTTCTTGATGATGTTAGCACGACGTTCTGTAAGCTCGTGGTACATGATAGTCTTTGTTTTGTCATCAAGTTTATACATGAACATGGGAATGTAAGCAAAGATACCGAGGATGATGGGGATAACTGAATACATAGCAAAGATAGCTTGCTTTGTTTTCATTGTCTGAACTGTACCTACACCTGCTTCGTAACCGATGAAAGAAACAACTGCAGTTGAAATAGCGTTCTGAACCTGGTTAACAATCTTTGTTGCAAGACCTGAAATGAAGCTTGTCATAGCCTCTGTACGCTTACCTGTCTTCCATTCACCGTAGTCGATGATTTCCTGCTGCATAAGCTGAGGAATAACCTTACCGATTGAGTAAACGGCTGAAATGCACATTTCACGGAACATAAGTGCAGGAATCATAATCCAGAGATTATCAAGGTTGTTGAAGCCGATTACGAAAGCAACAATCCAACCGATTTCAGGCACTAAACGTGACATAATCCAAAGAGTTTTTGTTGAGAACTTCTTACGGAGTTTGGGAAGATACATGTATGAAACGTATGTAAGAGGAGATGCAGGAACACCGCAGATAACCTGAAGTGAAGCTGAACCCATAACGTCGAGCCAGAACATGTTTGAGAAAGGACCGCCAACATTACCGAATGCTGAAAGAATATCGGAAAGTGTAAGAAGAACCTGGAGCTTGTTTCCGAAGAAGTTTCTCAGACCGTCAATAAGTTTGGGCTTTTCTTCAACCTGAACGATACGTTCTTTAATGACGCATATACGTACGAACATACCAATCATAGAAACAAGAACTGTACCTGCACCCATGAAGATGTAAACATTTTCAACTGAAATGCCGATAGCACCTACTGCTGCAAGGTCAAGAAGAAGAACCATTGCATAACTGGGAACTTTTTCAAAGTCACCGATGTTGTCAAGGGCAATAAGAGCAGCCTTGTCGTCGATACTCGGCGTGTAAGTTGCGTTAAGACCGTTGATAGCACAGCTATAAAGAGTACCAATGGTTTCTTTGAGAACGGATATTACGCAGTAGATAACAATTTTCTGCCATGAAAGGGGACCCCAGTTCTGGTCACCTATAAACAAGGGAGTTACCCACAAAGCGATACAAGCAACAGCGTAAGGACCGATAGTTGCAAAAGCCCAAGGCTTGAACTTACCGAAACGTGTTCTTGTTCTGTCAACTATGTAAGCGAAAATTGAGTCGTTGATAAGGTCCCATGCAAGAGTAGCAACTGCGAAAGCAGCAATAACTCTTGAGTCAAGACCGAAAACGTTGAGCATAAAGTATGACAAATAACCTTCAAGGTTGAATTTGTTAACTTCACCTGTGACGAACAGTGTGACGAGCTCCTTAGCACCCACGTATCTTTTACCGAAAACGCTACCGCCTGATGCTGCGGGTAAATCCTCACTGCCTGTCTGTACTGTTTTTACTTCTGTGTCCTGAGACATTTCTGACACCATCTCCTTTCGGTGCACATTCTTATATGCTAACCATAATTATGCACTATTTTTAAAAAATTTGCAACACTTTTTCTTAAATTTTTTATAATTTGTGCAAAAATTATACATTTTCGTGATTATTTTTTTAACCCGCCAATAAAAATCGGTACCGTTCCGGCTTCAATGCAGTAAACTTCACTGACATCTTCACCAAGTGCGAGGTAAGAATTTTCGGTGAATACGGGAATGATTGCACACATGTCTGTCAGATGCTGTTCTGCCTTTTTGCAGTTTTCCACACGCTCTGACTGAGAAATGGTTGTGTCGTTCTGCGATAAAAGCAAATCAAACTTTTTGGAAGTGAAACCGAAATTGCCTGAAGCGTTGCTTTCTGAAAACATTTCAAGGAAGCTTACAGCACTTTCATTTTTAGCGGTAAGACCTGTAAATGCAATGTCAAATTCCTTGTTTTCAATTTTTCTTTCAAGTGAAATATCGTCAAGAGGTTCAATTACAAAGTTTACATGAACTCCCAGAATACTCTGCCAATTCTGAACTGCGATTTTCACAATGTTTTCAAAGCTTTCATGGCAGACAATTTTCAGAGTAACATTGCTTATACCTAAATTGTGAAAAGCCTGTTCAAGGGATTTTACTGCATTTTCTCTGTTTACGGCATAAGGAGTGGTCTTACCTGCAAGAGAACGGTAGGAGTTACTGCCTACGGTACAGATGTCAGGTACAATTCCGTCAGCGTAGCTTTCGCAATGCTTGGGCAGAGGAAGCTGTGTAACGTCAAGAGATGCTGCCAGTGCTGAACGGATGTTGTAGTCACCCGTGATTTCACCTGCACAGTTGAAGCAGAAGCCCCATGTGGAATTTTCAAAGGCTGTATAAGTCACATTCTCGTTTTCAATTAAAGCTTTCTGTCTCACGGAAACGGGACATGCGCTGTAAACTCCGTCAGAAAGCTTGTCTGTTCTTGTTGTGAGGTTTGAATTGATATAAAGATAAACTGCATTGGGTGTTACGGTGTTTTCACCTGCATAATTCTGATTTCTGAAAAGTGTGAGGTGAGAGCCTGTACTCCACGAATATAAATAGAAAGGACCGTTGTAAATAACTTTTTCGGGGTCAAGACCGTATCTGCCTTTGGTTGCCTCAAAAAATTCTTCTCTGCAGGGCATTGCGGCAGACTGGGTAAGTGCACTGAGGAAGTTTTCGTCAGGCTCATTCAGTTCAATTTTAAGTGTAGTCGGATTTACGGCAGTAACACCTAATTCATCGGGAGTTTTTTCACCGCGGAAAACCTCGCGTGAGTTTTTTATTGAATAAAGACGAGAATCAGTTGCCGCGTTCATTTCGGGGTTGAAAGCACGTTTAAGACCGTAAACAAAATCCTCTGCAACAACGGTATAGTTGAAATTTTCTGCACTTTCTTCATTGAGAAGCTCTTTTGCATAGTCGCTCATGTACCACTTTGAATTTTCTCTGAGATAAAAGGTGTAAGTCAGTCTGTCCGGGCTTACCTGCCAGCTTTTTGCAACACCCGGCACAACTTTGCCGTTTTTGTCTTCTCTTACAAGACCTTCAAAGCAGTTGAAAACAACGATTTTTGAGGCATTGTCCGTAGCAATCTGAGGGTCAAAGCTTACAGGGTCAGCGTAAATAGGATAGTATAAGTCTTCACCCGTACCGTCAGAGCACGATGCAAACAGACAGGTGATAATTGCAAAAACCATAAGTAAAGCAAGGATTTTTTTAGTCATTTGTGTTTTCTCCATGAGTTTATTTTGATGAATAATGAATGATGAATAATGAATAATTTCGGGTCTGCGACGCAATTTTATATTATGAAACCATTGGTTACACCGTAGGGCAGGGGCTTGCTCCTGCCGTAAGAAAAATGCATTCTGCGTTCTGTACTCTGCATTCAGGAAATATTATACCAAATATTTTCCTGTGTTTCCATAGTTTTGTAAAATCTTTTTTAATTTTTAAAAATGTATATACTTTTTTTGAAATTTGTGATATATTATAATGTATTTATATTTGTATATAATGGAAAATTGTTTTTACATCTCAGTTTGGAGGAAAATATGAAGGACTATTTAATCATAATAATCCTTGCGGTGAATGTTATAATTTCCCTCTGGCTTCTCATATCTGTAATGTCAGGCAAAAAGAAAGCAAAGGAAGACGAGCTTCAGATTAAAGAACTGAAAGAAAAGCTTTCCTCACTTTCCTTTGACAGCAGAAATGTAGCAGAGGAATTGCACAGAAACCGTCAGGATATGGCAACCTCACAGAAATTTATGCGTGAAGAAATGGCATCTTCTATGCAGAAAATGTCAGATGAGCTTCTGAAAATGAGAAAAGATTCTTACGACTACAACCTTAAAATGAACGAAATGATTTCTCAGTCTCTCGGTCTTATGAGAAAAGAAAATTCCGAACAGACTTCAAAGCAGAACGAGATTATCAGGAAATCCATTGAAGACATGCAGAAGTCAAATGAACAGAAGCTTGAAAAGATGCGTGAAACAGTTGACGAAAAACTGACACGTACTCTTGCAACAAGACTTGACAGCTCCTTTAAGACTGTTTCCGAACAGCTTGAAAATGTTTATAAATCTCTTGGTGAAATGAAAAACCTTTCGGCAGGTGTTACAGACCTTAACCGTGTTCTTACTAATGTCAAGGCAAGAGGTACATGGGCTGAGGTTCAGCTTGAAAGGATTCTTGAAGAAACGATCCCCGGAATGTATGAGAAGAATATTTCCACAAAAGCAAATTCAGAGAAGGTTGAGTTTGCAGTAAGGATTCCTTCATCCGATTCAAAGGACGAGCCTATATGGCTTCCTATAGATTCAAAATTCCCTGTTGAGAGCTACATAAGACTTATGTCTGCTGCAGACAGCGGTGATGCAGCATTGGTTGCTCAGGCAAGAAAAGCCTTTGAAGTAAGCGTAACCCTCAAGGCAAAGGAAATCACAAAATACATAAATGTCCCGCAAACTACGCCTTTTGCAATTATGTACCTTGCAACTGAGGGACTTTATGCAGAAGTGGCTTCCTCAAAAACAGGGCTTATTGAAAAACTCCACAATGATTTCAACATCATGGTGGCAGGACCGTCAACTGTGACGGCACTCCTTAACTCCTTGTCAGTCGGCTTCAGAGCCGTGGCAATAAATGAAAAAGCAGCAGAGGTAAGAAAACTCCTTGCTGCAGCAAGAACTCAGTACGACAAATTCGGTCTTCTCCTTGAAAAAGCAAGGAAGAAAGTTGACGAAGCAGGTAAAGTGCTGGGCGATGCTCAAAGCAGAAATGACATCATCTCAAAGAAACTGAAAAACGTGGAAATGCTGGACTATGATAGTTCTGAGCAGATTCTCGGTATTGAAAGTTCCTATGAAGATGATGAAAATTAAAAAAGGTGGTAAGAAAAAATGAAAAAAGCCAGAATCAAAATCATTTCATTAATCATGGCAGCAGTAATGATTATGACTGTAGTTCCTTTCTCAGTCTTCGCGTCAGACAGCGACATTCAGGTTGCAACACTTTCTGACATCCATTACTATGCAGACGCTCTCAAGGGCAACAGAACAGAAGACTATCAGTTGACTGTTTCAGGTTCAACAACTACATTTGACCTGACATCAGCTTGCCTTGATACAGCTCTTGTTACATTGAAAAAAGAACTTAAAAAAGCTGATAACCCCATTCTTGTTATCCCAGGTGACCTTACATATCAGGGTGAATATCAGTCAAACGTTGAACTTGCAGGCAAACTTGAAAAATGGGAAAAAGAAACAGGTATCAATGTTATTGTTATCAACGGTAACCACGATATCAACAATGCAAAGTCATATACTTATGAAAATGACGTAAAAGAACCTCATCCCACAACAACTCAGGCTGAGTTCCGTGAAATTTACAAAAATCTCGGTTATGACATAGCTTATCATACATATACTCCTCCTGCAGGTAAACAGCAGGGCGGTCTTTCTTACTCAGTAAGATTCAACGGCTACAGATTTATCCTTCTTGATACAAATATTTATTCATCAGACTGTACAGAAGACGGCTCAGACGAGCATGAAACAGCACAGGAAATCAGCGATGATCTTCTTGAATGGGCACTTAAAGAATGTGCGGATGCTAAAAAATGCGGCGAAGAAATTATCGGTATTACTCACGGTAGCCTCATTGACCACATCGGCTCATATCAGTCAAAAATTCTCACAGCTTTCATCAACAGAGACTGGGAAGACAGAGCAACACAGCTTGCAGAAGCAGGTTGGCACTTCAATTTCTGTGGACATCAGCACCTTGCAGACGTTGCAACTTATGTAACTGACAGCGGAGAAACAATGATTGAATGTGAAACTCCTCCTGCAGGTACATATCCCTGCGGTATGTATATCACAGAGTTCAAAGCAGACGGCAACGGAAAACTTACTGCAACTTACAATTACTATAATGTAGACGATGCACAGCCTGTTGTTCTCTACGGTGAAGAACAGCCTCAGCCCATCAAAAATATTGCATTCGGCAAGGCTTATGGTGGTGGTGACGTTACAACTCTTGCAATGAACATCATCAAGTACAACCTTGGTTCAATCTTTGACGGTATCGGTGAAGCAGGCGGTATTCTTGAATACCTTGCACTTGAAGGTATTGACCTTGAAGCTATCCTTACAGATGCTTTTGCAGGTCTTTCCGTAGGTCCTGTTGAAATTTTCACAGCAAAAAATATTATGTTCCTTGCAGATGACCTCTGCGACCAGCTTTATGACGCTTATCTTACAGATGTTGATGTTCTCTATGATTTAATGGAAAGAGTCATCAACAAAGTAAGAGATATCCAAATTTCAGATGTTCCCTGTACAAAGTTCATTGATACTCTCGGTTTTGGTGACGCATCAAGACCCGGTAATTTTGGTGACCTTGTTCTTTCATTCCTTGCTTACATGTACGGTGGTAACGAAGACTTCTCAGACGATGCATTCATGAAGGATTGCTTCTATCAGATGTCAGAAGACACAGTATTTGCAGAAACTCTCTTTAATGAGCTTCTTGATATTATTCTCTATGACCTTCTCCTTGATGAGCTTCTCGCTAATATGGAGCTGAATGTTGACGAAGCATTCCCCATCGGCAGAGTAGGCTTCCTTCTCGGTAAAATCGTTGACGCACTCCTTACAGTTATCCTCGGCGGTGACAAATCACTTACAAATATCGTTTCATTCGTATTTGACCTTGGCGTTCTTCCCTGGGATTCACTTGAAGCAACAAAAGAAGAACTTCTCGGTGAATATTTCACTGAAAGCCAGTATCAGGCAATCGGTATTGAGTTTGCAACAGTTATCGGTTCTTTCCTTGACGATAAGAATCCCAAGCCTCAGGGCGATATGAACGTTACATATACATATAATGGAAAAGTAGAGCCTGAAGTTACAGCAAATAACTACAGAGCACCCTCTGTTATTACAGTAACTTACGGTGAAGATTCATCTTCATCTTTCAACATCAGCTGGTATACAAAGGATGCAGTAAAGGGTACAGATATTGAACTTCTTCCCTATAGCAAAAATCCCAAGTTCACAGGCAAACCCACAGCTTCGGCTAATATTGAATGTATCACAGAAGAAGGAGTTATCAGAGAAACTCCTGCAATTGACTTCGGTCTTATCGGTATCATGCCTTATGAACAGGTTATGACAAGACATATCGTTAAACTTACAAACCTTGAACCCGGTACAAGATACTGCTACCGTATAGGTGATGCTGAAAGAGGCTGGTGGAGTGAAGCAGGTGTTCTTGAAACAGCAGATAATTCAAGAGAAGTTGAATTCCTTCACGTAACAGATACTCAGGCTCAGAATGAACGTCAGTTCAATGTGTGGGCAGACCTTCTCAGAGTTGCAAGAAAAACAACAGATTTTGACTTCCTTCTTTCAACAGGCGACCAGGTTGATATGGGCTCAAACTTCAAGCTCTGGACTTACTTTGCAAATACTGCATCTGATACTCTCATGAGCACACCTTTCATGCCTACAGCAGGTAACCATGAGGCAATGTCGGGCAGCGAATTTGCACTTGATAACGCATTTGTTCTTTCAAATGTCCCCGAACAGGACACAACAGAAGGCGTTTACTATTCATTCGATTATAACAACGCTCACTTTGCAATTCTCAACTCAAATGCTCTCAATGAAGATGAAGCTCTCAGCGATGAACAGATTGAATGGCTCAAAGGTGATATGAACGGAAGTGATGCTGAATGGAAATTCGTAGCAATTCACAAAGCACCATATTCAAACGGTTCACATTATGACGATGATGATGTTGTTGCAATCCGTGCACAGCTGTCAAAACTTATGCCTGAGCTTGATATTGACATGGTATTCCAGGGACATGACCACGTTTACCTCAGAACAGATGCAATGGTAAATAATAAGGTTGTTGAACCTGAAGAAAAAGAAATCACATTTGACGGCAAAACTTACACAGCAAAAATCAATCCTGAAGGTACTATCTACACAATCACAGGCTGTGCAGGTGTTAAATACTACCTTCCCAAGGATAACGCACTTACAGATGAACTCTTCCCCAGAGCAGAAGCAATTGTACATTGCGAACTTCCCACATTTGCATCAATCAAAATTCAGGGTGACACACTCTACTTTGACGCATACAATGTAGACGGTGACAAAGCTGTGAGAATAGATAACTTCGCAATTGTCAAAACTGAGCTTGAGGAATTTGTTCCCACAGAAAACAAATATGATGACGACAACCGTTTCCTTCCCGAAGATTACAAGGCAGTTGTTGATACCGTTGTTTCTGAAATGGTTGAAACAGGTGACGCAGTTCCTTACGTTGCATTTATCATTCTTCCCGTTGCAGGTATTGTTGCATTCGCAGCACTCAAGGGCAAGAAAAAAAGAGAGCAAGACTAATTTTTGGAGACAGATAATTTATGATTCAGTTTGAACAGTTAAGATTAGAGCTTTTAGAACATCAGGACGAACTCGATAGCCTTTATGAGGCTATCGGGGTCGAAAAGATAAACGAAGAAATTGAAAAACTGGAACTTCAGCAGACACAGGACGGCTTCTGGGATGATATTGAAAATTCTCAGAAGGTTCTTCAGAGAACAAGTGCTCTTAAAAACAAGGTAAATGCATATTCAAAGCTTAAAGGCGACTTTGACGATGCACTTGTTATGATTGAACTCGCAGACGAAGCAGAGGACCTTGAACTTCTTGAAGAATGTTCTGAAAGTGTAAAAGCAGTGGAAAAAGAGCTTGAAAAACAGACTCTCGGCACACTTCTTACAGGTGAATATGATGGCAAGAATGCACTTCTTACATTCCATGCAGGTGCAGGCGGAACTGAAGCTCAGGACTGGGCACAGATGCTGGTCAGAATGTATCAGCATTGGGGCGAAGCTCACGGCTACAAGGTAAGCATGCTTGATTTTCTTGACGGTGATGAAGCAGGTCTCAAAAGTGCAACGCTCCTTATTGAGGGGGAAAATGCTTATGGCTTCATGAAGAGCGAATCAGGTGTTCACAGACTTGTACGTGTATCGCCCTTTGATGCATCAGGCAGAAGACACACATCTTTCTCATCTCTTGAAGTTATGCCTGAAATTGACGATACAATTCAGGTTGAAATCAGCCCTGAAGATATCAAGATGGACGTTTACCGTGCATCAGGTGCAGGCGGTCAGAAGGTTAACAAAACTTCATCTGCAGTCCGTCTTACCCATATTCCCACAGGCATCATTGTTTCATGTCAGGTTGAAAGAAGCCAGCATCAGAACAGAGAAGTTGCAATGAGAATGCTCAAATCAAAGCTTATCGAGATTAAAGAAAGAGAACATCTTGACAAAATCGAAGATATCAAAGGCGACCAGAAAGAAATCGGCTGGGGCAGTCAGATACGTTCTTACGTTTTCATGCCCTATACACTTGTAAAAGACCACCGTACAGGTTATGAAATGGGTAATATAAACGCAGTTATGGACGGCGACATTGATGGCTTCATCAATGCATTCCTCAAAGCACAGTCACTTGAAAACATTTAAATAAATGCAAAGTGCAAAATATCGGGGCTTCGCTGATTATATAATGAAACCAACGGCTACATCGTAGGGGACGGGTCTCCCGTCCCGAATGTGTCCTCAGAAAACCTTACGGACGCCCAATGGGCGCCCCTACGAAAAAACCAACTGATTTTTGCAATCTGCGTAGGTGTCGGCGTCCTCGACGACCCGTGAATTTTATTACGGGCAATTCGTGAATTGCCCCTACGGTGTTAATAAATTTGCGTCGTAGACCCGAACTTCTTCACTCTCCACTATTACTTTTTACTTCAATTTACCGAGGTGTAAAATGGAAATTATTGATATTACAAAGGGTATTTTCTCATCTGAGGTTTATCCCGGCGATCCCGAACCTGAAAAACAGAATTTCCAGAGCATTGAAAATGGTGACGGTTGTAACCTTAACGGTTACTTTGCCTGTTGCCACACAGGAACACATGCGGATGCACCACTTCATTTTGTAGATGGCGGAAAGTCAATCGACAAAATGAGCATGATACCTTTTATCGGACCCTGCAAAGTTCTTGATGTACCTGCAGGTCCCATAACAGGGGAGTATGTGGAAAACTCTTTTCCCAGAGGGTGCAGAAGACTTCTTCTCAAATCTGAGGGAAAAGCCTATTTCCTTGACCACGGTGCTCAGGCAGCGGCAAACTTAGGTTTACTTCTTATCGGCACGGATGCTCTGTCAGTGGGCACAAGCGGTAATCAGATTGCACCTCACAAAGCATTTTTAAACAAAGAAATCGCGATTCTTGAAGGCCTTGACCTTACAGGTGTTGACACGGGAAATTATTTTCTTCTTGCACAGCCTGTAAAACTTGAAGGTATGGAGGGTGCACCTGTCAGAGCACTTCTCATAAAAGGCGATTTCCATTGGAATTCTTAAAGGAGGTATATAATGAAAAGATTTTTTGATTTTATTTTCAGCCTCCTTGCACTTATAATACTTTCTCCCGTGATACTTGTTTTGTCCTTGCTTGTTTTAATTTCAAGCGGACGTCCCGTAATTTTCAAGCAGGAGAGAGTAGGCTACAAAAACCGACTTTTCACAATTTACAAATTCCGTACAATGAAAAACGGAATGAGACAGACTAAAACAGAAGACCTGACTGATGAAGAAGTTGAAAATGATATCACTCTCATCGGCAGAATACTCAGAAAACTGAGCATTGACGAATTACCTCAGTTACTTAACATTTTAAAAGGGGACATGAGCTTTGTAGGTCCCCGACCTCTTATTCCTCAGGAAAAGGAAATAAGAAAATTAAGAGAAAAATATAACGTGTTTTCAGTACGTCCCGGTATTACAGGCTGGGCACAAGTCAACGGCAGAGATTTTATTTCAGATGAACAGAAGGCTCTGCTTGACAAGGAATACGTTGAAAACCATTCACTTATGATGGATATTAAAATTATGTTTAAAACTGTCTGGGTTGTTCTTGCAGGTAAGGACGTTGCAGACGGAAAAATTACAAAGGACGGCGATAAATAATGAATTTTTTTGAAACAATCAAGGCCGCATTTGCAGCATTTATTGCAGCTATAGTTGCTTTCTTCGGATTCGGTCCGGTTCCAGCACAGAATTCAATGGCACCTGCAGAGGATGTTACAAGAATTATGTCTTTCAATGTAAGATGTAATGAATATGAAGCAAGAAAGAACGTTGTTCCTGCAATTATCGAGGCTTATGTTCCCGATTCAGCAGGTCTGCAGGAATGCACTTATCAGTGGTATGTCCGTCTGACAGAAGAACTTGAAGATTACGCTTTTGTAGGCGTTGGAAGAGATACAGGTAATCTCGATAAAAACTGCGGAGAAATTTCAGCAGTAATTTACAGAAAAGACAAATTTGACCTTGTTGACAGCGGAACATTCTGGCTTTCCGAAACTCCCGATGAAGTGTCACGCGGTTGGGACGGAGCATGTAACAGAATCTGCACATGGGTTGTTCTTAAAAATAAAGAAACAGGTTTAAAATACGCTCACGTAAACACTCACCTTGACCACATGGGCAAAAAAGCACGTACAAACGGCGTTGAGCTTGTGAAAGAAAAAGCACTTTCATTTGATATCCCCACAGTTGTTACGGGTGACTTCAACTTTGACAAAGGCACAGACCTTTACAATCAGCTTGTAACAGGCGGTCTTAAAGACACTCAGGACATGGCTCCCGATACAATGACAGGCAAAACCTACCACGGCTATGCAGGCGGTAAATCAGGCAAACCCATTGATTTCATTTGCGTCAACGGAAAAATAACTGATGTAAGCGTATATAAAATCCTCAGAGAAAAATATGAAGGCACATACATTTCAGACCACTATCCTATTTATTCAGATATGATAATAAAATAAAGAGGTGTAAACCATGAACGAAGCATTGACTGTTGTAAGAAATTATATTGCACTCATTATTTCCGCAATTGTAGCATTGTTTGGTTGTGCAAACCTTAATATGGGTGCAGTTTCAGAGGCTGAACCCGGTACGGCAAGAATAATGTCTTTCAACATCCGTTGCGGAGAATTTGCCGACAGAGGCGAAATTGTTCCCCGTCTTATTGCAGACTATCATCCTGATTCTTTGGGACTTCAGGAATGTACATACGATTGGTTCAATTATCTCCGTCTTTTCCTTTACAAGGATTACGGTTTTGTAGGTGTAGGCAGGGATACAGGTGACAGAAGCATAAATTGCGGTGAAATGTCACTTGTTCTTTACAGAAAAGATAAATATAAACTGGTTGACAGCGGTACATTCTGGCTTTCCGAAACTCCTGACGTTGTTTCACAGGGGTGGGACGGTGCATGCAGAAGAATTTGCACATGGGTTCTTCTTGAAAATAAAGAAACAGGTGAAAAATACGCTCATGTAAACACTCACCTTGACCATGTAGGACCTCTTGCACGCCAGAATGGTGTGCAGCTTGTCAAAGAAAAGGCTCTTTCCTTTGATGTGCCCACAGTTGTGACAGGCGACTTCAATTTCGACAAGGGCTGTGACCTTTACAATTCACTTGTTACAGGCGGTCTTACTGACACTCAGGATATGGCAGAGTACACAATGACAGGTAAAACATATCACGGCTACAAAGGCGGTTCAGAGGGTACACCGATTGATTTTATCTGCGTAAACGATAAGATTACCGAAGTTAAAACTTATAAAATCATAAGAGATATGTACGACGGAAAATATACGTCAGACCATTATCCGATTTTTTCAGACATGGTGATTAACTGATATGGAAAAGGTACTTAAATTTTTCTCGGCAATTTTTGCACTTATCATGGCTTTTTGTGGCTCAGGGCAGTGCGAAATGGGTCTGAAAGCACCCGAAGAAGATGTAATCAGAATTATGTCATATAATGTCCGCTATAACGCTTGGGAAAGAGGCAAAATCGTGCCTCAGCTTATTGCCGATTATATGCCTGACTCAGTAGGCGTTCAGGAATGTGAAGCGCTGTGGTATTACCACATGAAAGCATTTCTTCCCGAATACGGCATTGAAGGTGTTGGCAGACTTACAGGCACAAAAGGCGGACTTAGCGGAGAAATGTCCGCAATCCTTTACAGAAAAGACAAGTATAAGGTTGTGGACTCCGATACATTCTGGCTTTCAGAAACTCCCGACAGAATTTCAAAAGGTTGGGATGCTCAGAAAAACAGAATCTGTACATGGGTAATTCTCGAAAACCTTGAAACGGGAGAACAGTATGCTCATGTAAACGCTCACCTTGACCATCAGGGCGAACAGGCGAGAATTAACGGACTGAAGCTTGTCCTTGAAAAAGCAAACAGCTTCGATATGCCCACAGTCATTACAGGTGACTTTAACTTTGAAAAAGGAACGGAACTTTATTCTGAATTCGCAAAAGCAGGTTTTACAGATACTCAGGATGTAGCTCCCGACACAATGACAGGTAAAACCTATCACGGCTATAATGGCGGAGAAGAAGGTCTGCCCATTGATTTTGTTATGATAAACAGCAAAATCACAGACGCAAAAACTTATAAAATCATAAGAGATACCGTTGACGGACAGTATATTTCCGACCATTATCCCATTTATTCAGATATGGTATTTTGATTGCGTAGGGGACGGGTTTCCCGTCCCGAATAAATTATATAAAACCGTGCGGGAGCCGAAACGGCTCCTCTACGATATAACCATAGGATTCATTATTTCTGAGGTGATAACATGAAAACCATGAGCTATAACATTCTCTGCTTTGGCAAGGAAGGCCACGAGAGAGAAAAAAGAGAACCTCTTGTTCTTGAAATAATAAACAAAAATAACCCTGACACATTAGGCGTTCAGGAGGCAACTCCCGAATGGATGTCTTATCTTAAAAACCACCTTGCTGATTACGATTATGTAGGTGTTGGCAGAGATGACGGTGACAATAAGGGTGAATATTCTGCAGTTTTCTATAAAAAAGATAAATACATCACTGTGGACAAGGGTAACTTCTGGCTGTCAGAAACTCCCGAAAAACCCGGTAAAGGCTGGGACGCAGTTTGTGTGAGAATCTGTTCATGGGTACTTCTTGAAGATAAGGAAACGGGCAAAAGATTTATTCATCTCAACACTCACCTTGACCATATCGGTGTACAAGCAAGAAAAGAGGGAATGAAACTTATTTTCGACAAGGCAGAAAGCTTCTCTGTTCCCACAATTGTTACGGGTGACTTTAACTTTGACCAGGGTTCAGAATTTTATGAGGGTCTTGTTTCAGGAAAACTCCGTGACTCAAAGTTTGCAGCAGAAATTTCTGATGATGGTGTTACATACAACGCTTTCGGAGAATATGAGGGTGCAATTATCGACTTCATTATGGTTTCTCCTGAAATAGATGTAAAGAAATATACAGTTGTAAATGAACTTATTGACAATGTTTACCCCTCAGACCATTTCCCCGTTACGGCAGAAATTGAATTTTAAGGAGATTTTATCATTATGAGTTACGCAGATAAAGTTTTTGTTGAAAATATAAAAGATATTCTTGAAAACGGTTATTCAGATGAAGAACTGAATGTCCGTCCTAAATGGGAAGACGGCACACCTGCACATACAGTCAAAAAATTCTGTATGGTAAACAGATACGATTTAAGCAAAGAGTTTCCCATTATTACTGTCAGAAAAACATTTTTCAAAAGCTGTATCAAAGAGCTTCTCTGGATATGGCAGAAAAAATCTAATAAAATTTCAGAGCTTGACTCTCACATCTGGGATTCATGGGCTGACGAAAACGGCACAATCGGTAAGGCTTACGGCTATCAGTTGGGCGTAAAGCATAAATATCCCGAGGGTGAATTTGACCAGGTTGACTGAGTTCTTTTTGACCTTAAAAACAACCCTGCAAGCAGAAGAATCATGACAAATCTCTACAACCACCACGACCTTCATGAAATGGGACTTGCTCCTTGTGCTTACGGACTTACTCTGAATGTTACAGGTAACAAGCTCAATGCAATTCTCAATCAGCGTTCACAGGACATGCTTACAGCAAATAACTGGAACGTTTGTCAGTATGCGGTTCTCGTTCACATGTTTGCTCAGGTAAGCGATCTTGAAGTCGGTGAATTTGTTCACGTTGTGGCAGATGCTCACATCTACGACAGACACATCCCTCAGGTTAAAAAACTTATTGAAAATCCTCAGTTCGATGCACCTGTTTTCAAAATTGACAAGAGCATCAGGAACTTCTACGATTTCACAGTTGACAGCTTCAGCCTTGAAAATTATCAGGCAAATGATTTCAACGAAAAGATTGAGGTGGCAATCTGATGAAACAGATAGTAGCAGTTGATAAAAACTGGGGTATCGGCAATGAGGGAAATCTCCTTTTTCACATTTCCGAGGACCTGAAAAATTTCCGCAGACTGACCGAAGGTAAAACAGTAATTCTCGGCAGAAAAACTCTTCAGACTTTCCCGAAAGGCGCACCCCTTAAAAACAGAAGAAATATTATTCTGTCAAGAGACGAAAGTTATTCTGTAGAGGGCGCAGAGGTTTGTAAGAGCATTGAAGAGGTAACAGAGCTCCTTAAAAGTGAAGATACCGATAACGTGGTTGTTATCGGCGGTGAGTCAATTTACAGACAGATGCTTCATCTTTGTGATACAGCAGTTGTTACAAAAATTGAAGCAGAAGCACCTCTGAGCGATAAGTTCTTCCCCAATCTTGATGAGGACGAAAACTGGTATCTTGCAGAGGAAAGCGAAGTCAAAGAAGAAAACGGAATTAAATTTAAATTCTGTACTTACAAGAGAAAGTAAAAAAATCCCTGTTTGTCATCCTTGAGCGTAAGCGAAGGGGATCTCAACAGGGGCTTTTTTTATGCAAAATGCAAAATTTCGAGTCTGTAACGCGGAGTAAATATTTACAAAAATCAAAATTAGTGATACAATAAAAAGTAATACAAAACTTACTAAGAGGAGGGGAAGATATGCTTTGGGATGTTGCCGTAATAGGTGGCGGTATGTCAGGACTTGTTTCTGCGATTGAAGTGAAAAGAAACTATCCTGAGAAGTCTGTTGTGGTTTTTGAACAGCTTGAAAAAGTGGGCAAAAAAATTCTTGCAACAGGTAACGGCAGATGTAACCTTGACAACATGACTGCAAGGGAAAACGATTACAATAACCCCTCTTTTGTTTCTTTCGCTCTTAATAAATTTACTTCTCAGTCAAATCTTGTTTTTTGGGAAAGTCTCGGACTTCTCACGGTTTCCGACTCAGAGGGCAGAGTTTATCCGAGAAGTAATTCAGCAGCAAGTGTTTTGGATTTACTCCGTTTTGAAACAGAAAATCTGGGAATAGAAATTATTTTTGAAAAGGTTGAAAAGTTAAAAAAAGAAAAAGTTTTTTTAATAAATAATCATCAGGCAAAAAATGTGATAATGTCATGTGGCGGATGCTCTTCACCTTCTCAGGGAAGTGACGGTTCAGGCTTTGACCTTCTCGGAAAAATGGGTCATACAATCACAAAGCTTTCACCATCACTTGTGCAGATTACAACGGACACAAAGTTCGTGAAAACTCTCAAGGGTGTCCGTGTGAAAGGAAGACTCACACTCAAAGAAAAAGAAAAAATTCTTGGTATTTCTGAGGGTGAAATTCTCTTTGCAGATTACGGACTTTCAGGAATTGCAACAATGGATTTATCAAGATATCTTGTAAAAGCAAAGAATCCCGAAAACACAAAAATTTATCTTGATATGGCAAACGATTTAACGGAAAAAGAAATTTTGTCTTATCTTTTTGCACGTCAGAAAAATAATCCCTCACTTGAATGTGACAATTTACTTTCAGGTATTCTTCCTAAAGCCGTAGGGAAAGTTATTCTGAAAAAGCTGAATATTTTCCCCGGTGAAGTAATCGGAAATCTTACGAAAAATGATTTTGAAAATATTGTAAAAACTCTCAGAAACTTTGATTTTAAAGTTACGGGAACGAAAGGTTTTAACTTTTCTCAGGTCACATCAGGTGGTGTTGATTTAAGGGAAGTTGATGAAAAAACCTTGATGTCAAAGAAAATAAACGGACTTTACCTTGCAGGTGAAATTCTTGATATTGACTCGCGTTGTGGAGGTTTCAATCTCCATTGGGCAGTATCTTCGGCAAGACTTGCAGCAGAATTGAAAGGATAAAAAATGATCAGAATTAACTCAATTAAAATGGCTCTTGAGAGTGAAGATAACGACCTCAGAAACGCTGTGGCAAAAACTCTAAGAGTGAAAAGTGAAGATATAGATTTTGTCAGAGTTTTCAAACGTTCTGTTGATAGCCGTGACAAGGAGAATATTTTCTTTGTTTATTCAGTTGATGTCGGTGTAAAAAACGAGGACAAAGTTTTAAAGAAAGTTTCTTCCAACAAAAACGTTATCCGGATAAAAGAATACGAATACGTTCTTCCTGAGAATAAAAGAAAAAGTTCTCTCAGACCTGTTATTGCAGGTTTCGGTCCTGCAGGAATGTTTGCAGCTCTGACGTTAGCACGTTCAGGACTGAAACCCCTTGTTCTTGAAAGAGGAAACGACGTTGACACAAGAACAAAAGACGTCAGCATTTTCTGGAATGAAAGAAAGCTTAACACCGAGTCAAACGTTCAGTTCGGTGAAGGCGGTGCAGGAACATTTTCTGACGGTAAACTTACAACAGGCATCAAAGACCCTCTTTGCAGACATTGTCTGAATGAATTGGTCAGGCACGGTGCACCTGAAGATATTCTCTATAACGCAAAACCTCATATCGGTACAGATAAGCTTGTGGAAGTTGTAAAAAACATAAGAAAAGAAGTAATCTCTCTTGGCGGTGAAATTCTCTTCGGTGCAAAGCTTACTGATATTATTGTTTTCAACGGTGTCATTCAGGGTATCACTTATACTCAGAACGGAAAAACCTTTGACTTTGAAACAGACACTCTCGTTCTGGCAGTTGGTCACTCTGCAAGAGATACAATAACAATGCTCTATAACAAGGGCATCAAAATGATGCAGAAAGCATTCTCTGTAGGTGCACGAATCGAGCATCCCAGAGAATTTATTGATAAAGCACAGTACGGTTCTTTTGCAGGACATCCGAAGCTGGGTGCAGCCGATTACAAAATGGCTTGTCATCCTCCTCACGGCAGAGGTGCATATACTTTCTGTATGTGTCCCGGAGGTACTGTTGTTGCATCTTCTTCAGATGAAGGTGGAGTTGTTGTAAACGGAATGAGTGAATTTGCACGTGACGGTGAAAACTCAAACTCAGCACTCCTTGTTGGTATTGAGCCTGAGGATTTCCCCGATGATAACCCGCTATCAGGTTTTGTTCTTCAGAGGAATATTGAAGAAAAGGCATTCCTTCACGGCGGAAGTAATTACGCATCTCCCGCACAGCTTGTAGGCGATTTCCTTGAAGACAGAAAGTCGACTAAATTAGGTTCAGTCAGACCCACTTGTCCTACAGGTGTGGAATGTGCAGATTTAAGACAGGTTTTGCCTAAAAAAGTTACTGACACACTTTCAGATGCACTTCTTAAAATGAATAATATGCTCAAAGGCTTTGCAATGCCTGAAGCAGTTCTCACAGGTGCAGAAACAAGAAGCTCATCACCTGTAAGAATTATAAGAGACGAATTTTTCCAGACAAATGTCAGCGGACTTTTCCCCTCAGGTGAGGGCGCAGGATATGCAGGTGGCATTGTTTCTGCTGCAGTTGACGGAATTAAATGCGCTCATGCAGTTTTAAATGATGAATCATAAGGCGTGATTAAAATGGAAACAAAAAGAATTGTAGTTAAAGTGGGAACATCAACTCTCACTCATAAAACAGGCAGACTTAATATCAGACGTGTTGAACAGCTTGTCAAAACCCTTGCTGACCTGCAGAATGCGGGAAATCAGATTATGCTTGTTTCAAGCGGTGCAATAGGTCTTGGTATGAGTAAGCTTGGTATGACAGTAAAGCCTACGGACACTCCCACAAAGCAGGCTTGTGCAGCAGTAGGTCAGTGCGAGCTGATGTATCTTTACGATAAGCTTTTCTCAGATTATTCTCTCAACGTTTCACAGATTCTTCTTACAAAATACGTTCTCCTTGAGGACAGAAAAAAGAATGTTGAAAACGCAGTTGAAAGACTTCTTGAGCTTGGCACAATCCCTGTTGTAAATGAAAACGACACCGTTGCAATTGATGAGCTTGAACTTGAAATGGGCGAAAACGACTCTCTTGCAGCAATTATGGCAAAGGTTGCAAAGGCAGATATGCTTGTAATTCTCTCAGATATTGACGGACTTTATGACAAAAATCCGAAAGAAAATGAAGACGCTCACCTTATCCGTGTTGTTGACGGAGTTACGGATGAAATCAAAAAGAGTGCCGGTGGTGCCGGTTCAAATCTCGGCACAGGCGGTATGATTACAAAGCTGAAAGCCGCTGAAATTGCAAACGAAGCAGGTATTGACATGGTTATTATGAACGGTGACAAGCCTGAAAAATTATATGACCTTCTTGAAGGCAAACCTATCGGCACATATTTTAAAGGGGTGAAGAAATGAGTTATATACTCACTCTCGGCGAAAAAGCAAAAAAAGTGAAATTCCAATTGATGACTGCATCTACAGGAAAGAAAAATTCGGCACTCATCAGAATTTCAGAAGAACTTAGAAACAATATAGATTTAATCATTGAAAAAAATAACATTGACCTTGAAAATGCAGAAAAGAACGGCATGTCAAAGTCAATGCTTGACAGACTTAAGCTTGACGAAAAAAGAATTAACGCTATTGCAGATGCATGTGTGAATCTTTCAAAGCTTGATGACCCTGTAGGTGAAGTTACAGGTGGAGGAGTAAGACCTAACGGAATGAAAATTGAAAAAGTCAGAGTTCCTATGGGTGTTATCGGTATTATTTACGAGGCACGTCCCAATGTTACTGTAGATGCTGCTTCGCTTTGTCTTAAAAGCGGTAACACAGTAATTCTCCGTGGCGGTAAAGAGGCATTTGAAAGCAATAGAATTCTTATGTCACTTATGAGAAACGCAGTGGAAAAAGCAGGATTTTCTCCCGATATCATGCAGCTTGTGGAAGATACCTCCCGTGAAACAGCGACAGAAATGATGAAGCTGAACGGTTACATTGACGTTCTCATTCCCCGTGGCGGTGCTGGACTTATTTCATCTGTTGTGAAAAATGCAACAGTTCCCGTAATTGAAACAGGCACAGGCAACTGTCACATTTATGTTGACGAAAGTGCGGACCTGCAGATGGCAGTTGATATTTTAAATAACGGCAAAACTCAGAGACCGTCTGTTTGCAATGCCCTTGAAAGTTTACTTGTGAATGAAAAAATCGCAGAAGAATTTTTACCTCTTGCAAAAAAGAAGCTTGATGAAAGCAATGTGGAAATAAGAGGTTGCGGAAAAACAAAAGAAATTCTGGGTGACTGTGTAATTTCTGCAACAGAAGAAGATTACAGAACAGAATTTCTCGATTATATAATTTCCGTGAAAGTTGTGGCAGATGTCAATAAGGCAATTGCTCACATTTCAGAATATACAACAGGTCACAGTGAATGTATTGTGACAAAAAGTCTTGAAAATGCAGAAAAGTTTCAGTCCTCAATTGACGCTGCAGCAGTTTATGTCAACTGCTCAACACGTTTTACTGACGGTGAAGAATTCGGTCTCGGTGCAGAGATAGGAATTTCAACACAGAAGCTTCATGCAAGAGGTCCGATGGGTCTCAGAGAGCTTACAACAACAAAATATTTAATTTCAGGAAAGGGCCAGATAAGGTGATAAAAATGGAAAATTTCAATCCCGTACTCAGATTTGTAGCAGTAAGTGACGTTCATTACAAGAGTGAACGCTCAAAGGAAACAGAAAGAATGGAAAAGGCAATGAAAGCCGCTTACAGAATTGCGGAAGAGCATCCTACATACAAAAACCTTGATGCACTTGTGGTTGTAGGTGACTTTGCAAACAGAGGTGAACAGTGTCAGATGGACCTTTTCAAGGAAACACTTGACAATTTCACAAAAGAAGAAACAAAGAAAATTATGCTTATTTCAAGCCACGAATTCCACGGCCCTGAGGGCATGGAAGGCGGTTATGAACGCTTTGAAAATACTTTCGGTCAGAAGGGTGACCAGCACAACGTTGTAAACGGATTCCATTTCATTTCCGTTTCATCAAATAACGGTGCAGGTTTCAAAGAAGACAAAGTTGCATTTATGGCAGAAGAGCTTGAAAAAGCAGCTGCTGACGACCCGAAGAAACCTATCTTCGTTTTTCAGCATCCTCACATTCAGTCAACAGTTTACGGAAGCTGTCTCTGGGGTGAAAGTGATTTCACAGCAACAATGATGAACTATCCTCAGATTATCGACTTCTCAGGTCATTCACATGCTCCCATCAATGACCCACGTTCAATTCATCAGCAGCATTTCACATCTCTCGGCACAGGCACACTTTCATATTTTGAGCTTGACGAGTTTGACACAATTTACGGCACAATTCCTCCTGATGACGAAAATGCAGCACAGATGACAATTGTTGAAGCAGATGCTGAGGGCAGAGTACGTATTTATCCTTACGATGTGCTTACAGATAATTTCTTCCCCAGAGTATGGAAAATCGACACTCCTTATGACCCCGATTCATTCCTTTACACAGATGCAAAACGTATTGCTAATGCAGAAAAAGTGTACTTCACAGGTGATGAAAAAATCAAAATTGTTGCAGAAGAAAATGAATGTACAGTTACATTCGAGCAGGCAAAATGTGATGATGAAT
The DNA here is from genome assembly GCA_017520635.1 of Clostridia bacterium. GTDB lineage: Bacteria > Bacillota > Clostridia > Oscillospirales > Acutalibacteraceae > SIG575. Next base: position 5,873 of record JAFXFI010000048.1, on the reverse strand, counting down.
ATGTAAACGGCTACGAAATCACAGTAAGAAGAAAGTCAGACGGGCTTATCGAAAGACACCTTGCAGTATGGTCAAGCTACTATCTCTATAACATGCCCGAAACAGTAACTCAGAAAATTGAAAAGCTGAAGGCTGACACAGAATATATCCTCGAAATCAGAGCTTACGGCTTCTGGAAAAACTATTCAAATAAAATTTCAAAAGATTTTAAGACAAAGTAACCCAAAGGAGTTTTTTCTTATGATTACAAAAATTGAAAATGATATTTTCTCAGCAGAAATAAAGCATGACGGTGCAGAACTTCACAGCCTTGTCAAAAAGGAAACAGGCAAAGAATATATCTGGTACGGCAGAGAAGAAATCTGGTACGGTCAGTCACCTATCCTTTTCCCCTTTATCGGAAAATTACTTGACGACAAATACCGTTATAACGGAAAAGAGTATTCCATGCAGAAACACGGTTTTGCAAGAAAACGTCCCTTTGAGCTTGTTTCAAAAACAGAAACTGAGGCAGTTTTCTTCCAGACATTTGATGAAAATACATTGGCAATGTATCCCTTTAAATTCGAACTCTTTGTGAAATTCCAGCTTGACGAAGAAGGTCTTAAAGTTACTCACATAGTAAAAAATATTGACACGAAGAAAATGTATTTTTCTCTCGGTGCTCATCCCGGTTTCAACATTGAAGTGGGTGACAGCCTTATCTTTGACGAAAATGAAACTCTCGTTACAGAAAGAATTGACTCAAATGCAATCATTGCAGTTTTCGATGAACCTCTCCTTGATGATGCAAAGGAAGTTGTAATCACAAAAGATATTTTCGTTGAAGATGCTCTTATCCTGAACGGCTTCAAATCAAAAGGACTGACCTTAAAGAGTCAGTCCGGCGAAGAAATTCTCCACTTTGATATGGGCGATGCACCTTTCCTCGGTGTATGGGCAAAACCCGGTGCACCTTATGTCTGCATTGAACCCTGGTGGGGTGTAAACGATTCTTATGAAATCAAAAACGACGTTTCAGAAAAAAGAGGAATCCAGTCACTTGAAGCAGGCGAGGTTTTCGAGTACGCATGGAAAGCTGAGATTAAATAATTTCATTTTATGGAATTACCAAAACGTAAACCGACAAGGCTAAAAAATTACGATTATTCAACACCCGGTGCATATTTTGTGACCATATGTGCCGGAAACAGACGATGCATATTTTCGGATATCATCGTAGGGGCGATTCACGAATCGCCCGTTCTGAAACTGAAAACATACGGAATAATTGCAGACAATGTCATCAAAAAACTTAATAGCAGATTTGATGTAGAAATTTCAAAATACGTAATAATGCCAAATCATATTCATATGCTCATTGTTATAACCGATTCTGAAATTTTACGGGCGATTCGTGAATCGCCCCTACGTGGTAGGTCGTTGGTCAGTAAGGTGGTTGGATATATGAAAATGAATATTTCAAAGGAAATCCATAAAATCAACCCTGACGAAAAACTTTGGCAACGTTCATTCCATGACCATATTATTCGTAATCAGAAAGATTACGATATGATATGGGAATACATTGATACGAATGTTTTGAGATGGGAAAAGGATTGTTTTTATGTTAATGGAAAGGATGAAATATATTAATGAAAAAATTCAACCTTGTTTTATCAATTATTCTTGTGGTATTAGGTCTTGCAGCCGTTGCATCATTTATTGTAATGTCTGTAAATGGTGCAATTGAATGGAAAAAGTATCTTGCCGGTGCATTGTTATCATTACTTTTCATAATTACCGGAATAAGAGATATTATAAAATACAAAAATCAAACGTAAATTCATGAAAACGTAAGTAGGGGCGATTCACGAATCGCCCGCAAAGATTTGTGGAAATCTATTACGGGTCATTCGTGAATGACCCCTACAATTGTTCAATTGATGCAATATAAAAATCAGCGTCGCAGACCCGAAATTATTCAATATTCATCATTCATTATTCATAAAAAAACAGGAGGTCACGGAGACCCTCCCCTACGATGTTTTAATTGGTACGTACATAATGGGTGAGGGCGAAGCCCTCCAGACACTTTGCACTTTGCATTCTGCACTTAAAAGGATAACCCTTGCGGTTGTCCTTTTCTTTTGCTCTTTTTCAGGGAACCCCCGGCGAGGGTTCCCTACGCAAAACAATTCACAGGATTGTTTTGCTACCCTCCTGCGCTTTCCTGAGCATAGAAGTGTCGCACTCTGCTGAGTGCGACAGGGGCTTTGCCCCTTGACCCCACAAACTTTTGAAAAAGTTTGACCAAAACCTTATTGGCTGGATTTTCCGTGAGTTTTATGTTAAAATATTCTTCATGGCGGTGATGAAATGAAAAAAATAAATTCCCTCAGCTTATGCTTTACTTTTGCAGGTTGCTTTCTCGGTGCAGGATATGTTTCGGGACAGGAGCTTCTGCAGTTTTTCTCATCTTTCGGGAAGATGGGTTACATAGGTCTTTTACTTGCTGTTATTCTGCAGGTTATTTTCGGAATTCTGCTTATAAACCTTGCAATGAAAACAGGAATTTTTGAAATGGATAAAATTATAATCCCTTGGGAAAAACCTTTTTTGAGAAATGTTTTTGGTGTTTTGGAGGAAATTCTTCTTTTCGGAATTTTTGTCATAATGTCTGCAGGTACAGGTGCACTTTTCGAACAGATATTTTCTCTGCCTTTCTGGGTAGGCTCACTTGTAATTTGTGTGATTACAGCACTTCTTGCAATAAAAGGTGTAGGTGCAATGGTAAAAGTTTTTTCTTACTTTGTGCCTGTCCTTGTGGCAGTAACATTAGGCATCTCCTTTTATTCAATTATTAAAAACGGTTTCCCCGAAATCCCTTCTGTGAAAACAGGTGAAAATCCCTTGCTTTCAAATTGGATTGTCAGTTCTCTTACGTTCGTTTCATATAATATTTTCGGCTCAATCGGAATACTTACTCTTGTAGGAAAAAGTGTTAAAAAGAAAAGCACGGTTTTCACGGGAGTTTCTTCAGGTGGGGTTATGCTCCTGGTGATTGCTTTGGGAATTCTGTTTTCAATAAGCGTTTCTGGGGGAAACGTTGAAAAAGAACTTCCCATGCTTTTTGTTGCCAAAAAAATAAACGTAGTTTTAGGCTTCGTTTATGCTTTTCTCCTTTTCGGAGGAATGCTGGGCACTTCCGTTTCAAGCGTTGTTGCACTTGAAAAATTCATGGAAACAAAAAGTGAAAAAATCAGGAAAAAACCTGCTCTTACCGTAATTGTTTTATGTGCAATGTGTTTTTTATTGAGCCTTGTTGGTTTTTCTGACCTTGTAGGCTTTATTTATCCCGTGTTCGGATATCTGGGATTTATTGCATTAGTGCTGATAATTGTAAATTATTTAAGGCTTAACAGTTGCAGACGATAGTAAAATATGGTATAATAAACCATTAACTTATATAATGGAGAAGTATGATGAGCCGCAAGAAATGGATATTTTCAAAATTTGATAAAGAATACGCTGCGGAAATTGCTGAAAGGTACGAACTGAGTCCCTTTGCGGCTGTACTTCTTGCTGGTAAAAATTTTGAAAACGAAGATGAACTTGAGGCTTTTCTCAGCGATGAAAACCCGTTTTTAGTTGACCCTTATGAACTTCCTGATATGGATAGGGCAGTCAGTCGTATAAACAGGGCGATTGAAAACTGTGAACGTATAATGGTTTACGGTGACTATGATGCTGACGGTGTAAGCTCAACTGCACTTCTTTACCTTTATCTCCGTGACAGAGGTGCAGATGTTCAGTATTATATCCCCGAAAGACTTTCAGAAGGCTACGGCATGAACCTTGATGCAGTACACAAAATCAAGGAACGTGACGTTGATCTGATTATTACTGTTGACAACGGTATCAGTTCAATTCTCGAAGCTGAAAAAATCAAGGCTCTCGGCATGGAGCTTGTTGTGACTGACCATCACAGACCCGGTGAAATTCTTCCCGATGCAGTTGCAGTTGTTGACCCTTACAGAGAAGATTACGAGGGTGTTTTCAATGAATGGGCAGGTGTTGGTGTTGCCTTTAAGCTTGTGGAAGCACTTTCAGACGGTGACGAAGAGGCTATAAATGAATATGCAGACCTTGTTTCAATCGGTACAATCGGTGACGTTGTTCCGCTGAGAAGTGAAAACAGAGGCTTTGTAAAATGCGGTATTGAAAAAATCAACGCAGCAGTCCGCCCCGGTATCCGTGCTCTCAGAGAAGTTACGGGAATGATGACTCACGATATGACATCCTCAAACATTGCCTTTACAATTGTTCCCAGAATCAATGCTGCAGGCAGAATGGGAAGTGCTGACAGAGCAATAAAGCTTCTCATTTCAGAAGATGAGGAAGAAGCAAGAATTCTTGCAGAAGAAGTAAATGAAGCAAATATTTTAAGACAGCAGACCGAACTTAAAATAATTGCCGAGGCTGAGGAGAAAATAGAAAAAAGCGGTGACATGATGTATGACCGTGTGCTTGTTGTTGACGGAAAAGACTGGCACAGCGGTGTAATCGGAATTGTTGCTGCAAGACTTACGGAAAAATATGCAAGACCTTGTCTTGTAATCGGAGTAAGCGACGGTATCGGCAAAGGCTCAGGCAGAAGCATTGAAGGCTTCTCACTTTTTGAAGCCTTGTCAGCAGTTTCTGATACTCTTGACCATTTCGGAGGTCATACACTTGCGGCGGGTTTTACTGTGGATGAAGATAAAATTGAAGAACTTCGCAGGAAAATCAATGAATATGCTAAGACAATTCAAATGCCAAGACCTCAGCTTAAAATTGATTGCAGAATAAGTCCCAGATATGTGAATGTGGATTTGCTTGATGAAATAAATATGCTTGAACCCTTCGGGGCAGGTAACAATCAGCCCCTTTTTGCAATGATGGGAATGAAAATTGAAAAGCTTGAAGGTCTTTCACAGAATAAGCATACAAAACTCACCCTTTCAAAGGGTGATACAAAAATTGTTGCAATGCGTTTCGGAGTTTCTCCTGAAAGCCTTGATTTTCAGGTTGGCGACACAGTTGACGTTGCTGCAATTTTCGATAAAAACGAATATATGGGTGTCGTCAAGGTTTCCGTTATTGTAAGGGATATGCGTTTTTCAGACCTTGAGGAAGAAAAAGTAATCAGGTCAGAAGAAATTTACGAAAAATTCAGAAGAAAAGAAACTCTTTCTCCTGAAGAAATAAACCTTATTTACCCCGACAGAGAATTTGTGGGTAAAGTTTTCAGAATACTCCGTGAGGGAGTGTGGAATAAAAGCGATGAGGCACTGACAATCAGGTCAGGGGATGACGGAGAAAGACTCTGTGCCGTGAAAGTAAGTGTTGATGTGCTTGAAGAAATGGGACTTATTGTCCGTGATAAAAAAACAAAAGCAGTCCATCTTACGGAAAATCAGAGTAAGGTTGACCTGACAAAATCAAAAATTCTTATGAGTATAAAGGAGGTGTGAAATAATGGCAAGTGAAATAGGATATGAAGAATTAAGGGAAAAGCTTGTGAAGAATTTCACACCGGAAGAGGTTGAAAAAATCGACAAGGCTTATAACATGGCAAAGGATGCACATGAAGGACAACTGAGATATTCAGGTCAGCCCTATATCATTCATCCCGTTGCAGTTGCGACAATTCTTGTTGACCTGTGCATGGACTATCAGTCCGTTGTTGCAGCACTTCTTCATGATACTGTTGAAGATACTGACGTTTCCATTGAAAATGTAAAAAACGATTACGGTGAAGACGTTGCAAAGCTTGTTGACGGTGTAACAAAATTGGGCAAGGTTCCTCTTTCAACAAAGGAAGAAGAACAGGCTGAAAATATCAGGAAAAT
>JAFXFI010000047.1 GCA_017520635.1 Clostridia bacterium | reverse complement strand
TATCGCTTACGATATCCTTATGGCAGACGTTAGCTTCAGAGAGGAAATCCTCCTTACATTCATTCAGCACGGTTTCATGTGGGAGGACGACTATGACTGGCTTCTTAAATCTGAAGCTCTGGGATTTGTAGATGACCTTCTCAATGATGTTCTCGTGCCTCAGACACACCGTTTCCTTTTGTATTGGGGAAGCTTATGGGATTTTATGCCGGCAGAGCTTTATGAAGAAGCAAAGAAAGAACTTCTTGACCCTGAAGTTGCTGCAGGTACAATTGCAATCAGCGACCGTTTCCACTACGAAATTCTCCCCAACATGGCTGAAAAGCTTCAGGAATGTGAGGATAAATACGGCATGAACCTTACAATTGTTGCAGGTTCAGATATTCCCGTTATCACAGGCATGGAAGTCAGCTCAGACGCTATTATCACACTTAATTCATCAACAGGTGCAACATGTGCTCCTTGCGGAGAAAGATTTGCTGACGGTTACACACAGAAAAATGATTGTTCCGGCAAAAATAAAGTTTCTCCCGATATGACGTGTGACTTGTCTACAGCATATCTTCCTGATGATACATGGGTTATAAACGGCCTTTACCACGGTATGGTTTACAAAGACGATTTCACAAGAGAAATTATTATTAACGGCGTTCTCAATGATAAATACGAAAACGTTTATTCAAGTCCCGATTATCCTCAGTTCCATTACACTTCAAACCCCTCACATGCAGTTCACGCAAAATTCGATGCATCGGTCGAAGGCTTTGCAACAGAAAAAGACTCAAAGTTTGTAATTGAAAACGTGTGCAAAGAGGATAAAGTTAAAATTCTCTCTGTTGAGTTTGCAGGCTGCGACCTTAAAGTAAACTTAAAAGGTTCTCCCGTACTCAATCCGGGTGAAAAGGCTGAATTTGACCTGAACGGCAAGCTTCCCGAAGAGGGTAAAAAGCTTATTACCGCAACGGTTACATATATATCAATCGGTTCTGTAACGCCACTTTGTCAGAGAATTTTCAGTTACACAGTAAATAACGGTAAAGACGTGGAATATAACGGTGGCTTTGCAAACGAGGATATGCCGCAGGGTGCAGAAAATCCCCTTACAAAAATTACCAATCCCACAGTTAAGGCGTTGGCAGAATATATCAAAATGATTATTGACATAATCATATACTGGACAAAAACAGTAATTGCGCTGTAGTTGAAAACCTATACGGTAAAAGAAAAAACATAAACCGCTGTGAAGCTCTTGTTGTGAGCTGCAGCGGTTTTCTTTTATTTCATATTATTATTTATGATTCCCCTTAATTCAGCCATTTTTTCAGGTAAAGGTTCAGGAATATTTCCGAATGGAAATTCCATTCCGAGATTGTCATACTTAGGTTGACAAAGTTTTCTGAAAGGAAGAAGTTCAATTTTCTCTGTACAATTTTTGTGATTATCTGTAATTTCAAGAAGATAATGAATATTTTCTTCTGTGTCATTTTTAGTGGGGATAATCACCTGACGAATCCATGTGGGGATTTTATTCTCTTCAAGATAATCATAAAACCTGATTACGTCTGAAAGGGAACATCCCACATATTTTTTATAATCTTCCTCATTTGTGTATTTTATATCGAGAAGTACAAGGTCAGTTACAGAAAGTAATTTTTTCACTTTTTCATCGAGAACACATCCGCTTGTGTCAAGGCACGTGTGGATGTTTTCTTTTTTACATAGAGAAAAAAGTTCCGTGACAAATTCGCACTGCATGAGTGCTTCTCCACCTGAAACGGTAACACCGCCGTCTTTTCCGAAATATTCACGGAAACGAAGAATTTTTGTGAGCATTTCTTCGGCACTTACTTCCTGTTCCTTTGAGAAATCCCATGTATCGGGATTGTGACAGCAGGAGCATCTGAGAGGACACCCTTGCATGAAAATTACATATCTCACACCGGGTCCGTCAACAGCACCAAATGACTGAACTGAATTTATATAACCGTTCATCTTATGCAAGTCTTTCGTGGAATGTACGTGAAATAACTTCTTTCTGCTGTTCACGTGAAAGCTTAACGAAGTTTACGGCATAGCCTGAAACACGAACAGTCAGGTTGGGATAATTTTCAGGATGCTCATAAGCGTCCATGAGAGTTTCACGATTGAGAACGTTTACGTTGATGTGGTGAGCGTTCTTTCTGAAATATCCGTCAAGAACGTGAACGAGGTTACTTCTCTTTGACTCATCATCCTTACCCAGAGCATCGGGAGTGATGGAGAATGTGTTTGAAATACCGTCACGGCAGTCGTCGTAAGAAATTTTTGCAACGCTGTTGAGAGATGCAAGAGCACCGTTTTCTTCACGGTTGTGCATGGGGTTTGCACCGGGTGCGAAAGGCTCGCCTTTCTTTCTTCCGTCAGGAGTTGCACCTGTCTTTTTGCCGTAAGCAACGTTTGATGTGATTGTAAGAACTGAAAGAGTATGAATTGCATCTCTGTATGTAGGAGTCTTGCGAAGCTCAGTAATAACCTGATGTGCAAGGTCACGTGCAATAAAGTCAACTCTGTCATCGTCATTACCGTATTTGGGGAAGTCACCGTTTGTTTCAAAGTCAACGATGTAACCGTTTTCATCGCGGATGGGTTTTACAGTTGCATATTTAATTGCACTGAGTGAGTCTGTGATAACTGAAAGCCCTGCAACACCGAAAGCCATAAATCTTTCTACATCTGTGTCGTGAAGAGCCATCTGTGACTTTTCATATGCGTATTTATCATGCATGTAATGGATAACGTTCATTGTATTGACATAAAGCTTCATAAGCCATTCAACGTATTCGTTAATCTTTCTTTCACTTTGTCAAAGTCGAGAACCTCGTCAGCCATAACATCCTTCTGAGGACCGATGTGAATGCCTGAAGTTGTGTCGTAACCACCATTGAGAGTAAGGAGAAGAAGTTTTGCAAGGTTGCAACGTGCACCGAAGAACTGCATCTGTTTGCCAACCTTCATTGCAGAAACACAGCATGCAATAGCATAGTCATCACCGTAATGAGGTCTCATTACATCGTCGTTTTCATACTGAATTGAGTCTGTGTCAATTGAAAGCTTAGCACAGAAGTTTTTGAAGTTTTCGGGGAGCTTGTCTGACCAGAGAATTGTAAGGTTAGGCTCGGGAGCAGAACCAAGGTTGTAAAGAGTGTTGAGAATACGGTAACTGTTCTTTGTAACCAGTGTTCTTCCGTCTTCACCCATACCGCCTACGGCCTCTGTAATCCACATGGGGTCACCACCGAAAAGCTCGTTGTATTCGGGAGTACGGAGGTGTCTTGCCATACGGAGTTTCATAACGAAATCATCCATGATTTCCTGTGCTTCAACCTCTGTGAGAACGCCGTTTTTAAGGTCACGTTCAATGTAAATGTCAATAAATGTTGCAGTTCTGCCAAGGCTCATTGCAGCACCGTTCTGTTCTTTGATAGCAGCAAGGTATGCGAAATAAAGCCACTGAACAGCTTCTTTTGCATTTGTTGCAGGCTGACTGATGTCAAAGCCGTACATTGCAGCCATTTCTTTCATAAAACCGAGGAAAGTAATCTGCTGGAAAAGCTCTTCAAGCTGTCTTACTGTTTTATAGTTCATTGACTCATCTTTTGCAATTGATGCCTTATCCTTTTTCTTTTCTTCAATAAGTCTGTCAATACCGTAAAGAGCAACACGTCTGTAGTCACCGATGATTCTGCCTCTGCCGTAAGCATCGGGGAGACCTGTGATAATGCTTGATTTACGTGCAAGACGCATTTCCTCGCTGTATGCTCTGAAAACACCGTCGTTGTGAGTTGTTCTGAACTGGAATTCGTTTTCAATTTTATCAGAAAGCTTGTAGCCGTAAGCCTGACACGCCTGTCTTGCCATTCTGATACCTCCGAAGGGGTTAACACCACGCTTGAGAGGACGGTTTGTCTGAAGACCTACAATGATTTCTTTTTCTTTGTCAAGATATCCGGGGCTGTAGGAAGTCAGAGAAGATACAGTTGTTGTGTCAATATCAAGAACTCCGCCGTATTGCTTTTCAATTGTGAGAAGTGTGTTGAGCTTATTCATCAGTTCCTCAGTTCTTTTTGTAGGACCTGCGAGGAATGATGAGTCACCCTTGTAAGGAGTGTAGTTAGTCTGAATGAAATCACGTACATTGATTTCATCCTGCCATTTGCCGGGTTTAAAGTCTTTCCAGCATTCGTTCATTGATATCATCCTTTCTTTGTAAGTCATCGTCCACGGGAAAATATAAAAGGGCAATCCACGTGTGACGAGGATTGCCCAGACGGTCGGCTTTATTTATTTCTGTGCTTCACGGTGTTTAACACCTTATCCGTCAGTCACACAGAATGAATAATATTTACATATATATTGTACCTTTAAAGCCGTAGTTTGTCAATATGTTAAAGTTAACAAATCGTGAGAGTTTTTTGCTGTATTTTTTATTTCTGTCTTGTGAGAATTTTTTCGCCGTCAAAAACAAGGATACTGTAAGCAGAGCCTGTTTTGTTACCTTTTTCAAGCCATTCAGCAAATGCTCTCTGCATTGATGTATTTCTGGGGAGTTCGGAAACAGGTTTATCATCGTACTGAACACCGAAAACTCTCCACTGGTCACCGAAATCATATTTTGTTGTAACGTTAAGGGGTTCAAAGTCATAGAGGAAATCTACTGTGTTTGAATTTGCGGGAAGGATTTTATCGTTATCGGGATAAAGGAGCCATGAACCGCAGACTATGTACATATATTTCTTGTCACCGAATTTGTCACGGAAGAATTTGTAAGCCTTTTTATAAGAATCAAGTCTTACATCCATTGAAAGACTGCCGCAATGTGAGGGGATATGCATACCGAGACAGAATTCTTCGTCCTTGATTGTTTCACCTGCAATTGTGAATTGACTGCAACCGAAATCTGCCAGATCGTATTCAAATCTGCCGACCTTAAATCTTCTCATCTGGTAGAAACCATTGAACCAGCCTTCAACAAATGTGCCGTACATATCGTAGTTTTCTTTACATTCGAGCATCTTCACTTTAAGGTCAATCATTGAATCCCAGAAAATTTCTTCGTCGATGTTTTCTTTCTTATATTTCTTCAGAAGTGCTTCTGTACAGCTGAGAAGAATTACAAGGTTTACGATGTAAACATGAACACCGATTTCTTCTGAAAGAGCCTTAGTCTTATCTTCAAATTTATCAAAGTTTTTATTTTTTTTGAAATAATCTGTTCTGATTAATTCAAGGATTTTGTTTGCTTTTTCGTTTGCGATGATTTTGTCAAATGCATCTGAAATAACTTTTTTTGCTTCTTCAGGATATTCGTGCTTGTCCATGAGAAGTGTGACAAATTTGTAATTTTTCATAGTTTTAAGTCTCCTTATCTTGCTACGCGGGCGCCTTTGCCGCCGATAATATTTTCAACCTCTTTAAGAGAAGCTGTTGATGTGTCTCCGGGTGTTGTCATTGCAAGTGCACCGTGTGCCACACCGTAATTTACTGCAACCTGTGCATCGTCATAAGTCATAAGACCGTAAATAAGACCTGATGCAAATGAATCACCGCCACCGACTCTGTCGTAAATTTCAAGTCCCGGAAGTGAAAGTCCGTTGTAAACCTTTCCGTCAGCGTAAACCATTGCACTCCAGTCGTTTACTGTTGCAGTTTTAACTGTTCTGAGTGTAGTTGCAATAACTTTGAAATTGGGATAAGTTTTGCATACTTCACCCAGCATTTTAACATAACCGTCAAGATTAAGCTCTTTGAGATTTTCGTCGTTACCTTCAATTTCAAAACCGAGACAAGCTGTGAAATCTTCTTCATTACCTATCATAACGTCAATGTATTTTGCAATTTCTTTATTTACTGCCTGAGCCTTTTCTTTACCGCCGATGTCATTCCAGAGCGACGGACGGTAGTTAAGGTCGTAAGATACGACAGTACCGTATTTTTTAGCAGTTTTTACTGCTTCAATAACAACTTCTGCAGTTGACTCTGAAAGTGCAGCAAAGATACCGCCTGTATGAAGCCAACGCACACCCAGAGTACCGAAAATGTATTCCCAGTCAATGTCGCCTTTTTTAAGTTGAGATGCTGCAGTGTTACCTCTGTCAGAAACACCTACTGCACCGCGGATGCCGAAGCCTCTTTCTGTGAAATTAAGACCGTTTCGTACTTTTCTTCCGATACCGTCATAGGGTACCCATTTGATGAGAGATGTGTCAACACCACCCTGAAGAATGAAATCTTCACAGAGTCTGCCGATTTCGTTGTCAGCAAAAGCAGTAACAACGCTTGTTTTCATGCCGAAGCATCTTCTGAGCCCACGTGCTACGTTATACTCTCCGCCACCTTCCCATACACGGAAGTTACGGGCATTTTTAACTCTCATATCACCCGGATCAAGTCTGAGCATGATTTCACCGAGAGAAAGCATATCGAATGTACAATCTTTTTTATCTCTTAATTCAAGTAACATATTTTTGCCTCCGTTAAATCTGAGAAAGAACATTGTGTAATGCTGCTGAAGCTGCATCAAATGATGCTGTCTGTGAGGGATAAGTGAAGTCGTCTTTTAATTGGTCAGCAGTACCGCCTTCACCCTCAAGTGCGGCAAGTCCTTCAAATACTGTAAGGTGAGGCTCAAGTGTGAGAATTCTCTTGCCGTCTTTTTTGCTGAAGCGTCTGAGAAGCTCAACCAACTGACCGTCGCCCTTACCTGCAGGAACAACCTTACCTGTTTCAAAGATACAGTCTTTTACGTGCATATACTCAATGTATTCTTCAAGCATTTCGTAAGCAGGGATAATTTCAACACCGCACTGAATGAAGTTTGCAGGGTCAAAAACACCTTTTATCTTACCTTTAAAGGTTTTGTAAATATCAAGACAATATTCAGCAGTGTCACCGTAAATATCTTTTTCGTTTTCGTGACAGCACCATACTCCTGATTTAAGAGAATAGTCTGCAAATTTCTCAAGTCTTTCAAAAACCTCGTCACGGTATTCTTCATGAGTCTGAGTTTCGTTAAAGAAGAAACTGAACATACGGATTTTGTCCGTGCCGAGAATACATGCATTTTCAACATTTCTCTTAAAAAGTTCAAAGTGAGGAGTGAAATCGTCAGCGATGTTTATTTTACCGAAAGGTGAACCGATAGCAGAAACACCTATTCCGTTATCATCAAGAATTTTTCTCAGCTCTTTACACTGCTCTGCAGTATATTCGGAAATATTACCGTGGTCAAGTCCTCTCGGTTCTGTGTGTGTAAGTCCGTTTCTTTTGAGTGCGGCAATCTGCTCACAGATGCCACCGCCTGCTTCGTCTGAAAAAGCAGAAAGTATAAATTCAGCCATAGTTTTTACCTCTTAGAATGCAAAATATTTTTTGAGAAGTTTTTCACATCTGCCGTGAAGAAATTCCAAAGTTTCCTTACTTCCCTCTTCACCACATGCATAGGCTTTCATTGCACGACCTTCTTCAAAACAAAGGTCATCGTGAATGGGGAAATAGTTCTGCATGAGGAATGTTGAGTATTTCACAAGTCTCAGGTCACCTACAATTCGGTATTCGGTGCTGATTGTGTCAACTGCAACGCTGTAGAAATCCTTGATTGAAGAAATAAGGTCTTTTCTCTCGTTTCTTCTTGAGAAGACGATTGTTTTGCAGGGAAAACGGTCAGGGTCTACTGAGTTGTGACAGTCAGTTGAGCCCACAATAGGATATTTTCTGCCTTTTGCAAGGTCCTCGTAATATCTGATTGTCTGGAAACCGTTGTGCTCAAAGTAGTTTTCACCGCCCAGAACCTCGAAAGCATCAAAGGGCTGAGTTTCCATCATGTAATCAAGGAATGTTTCAGGAACCTGCTGGACGTTTGAAAGCCAGTAAGGATGGCAGAAAATACCGAGTCCGTTTGCTTTTCTGATTTCGTCAAAAATAAATTTACAGGCAGTGTACGCATATCTTTCAATACCTTCAGGAATATCCTCTTTTTCAGCCATTCTGTCAAGCATTTCATTCATTTCACGAATTGATTTTACCGGAGGACATTCACCGTAAAGTGAACGGAGCTTCTTATCATCGCCCACTTCCTGAATATGCTTATACTCAAACATGGCGTTGATGCTGTACTCACCACCGAAGTTTACGATATGAATATCGTTGATATGGTCCTCGTCAGCCTTTGCAAGGTGAACTTCTTCACCGGGAACAAGATTTAAGTCAATGGGAACATCCTTATAAAACTCCTTTACAAGAAGAGACGGATAATATCTTTCATGGTCTGTAATTGCCATAAAGTCGTAACCGATTTTACGGCAGTTTGCAACTGCAATTTCAGGAGCCTGTTTACCGTCTGAGAAAGAAGTGTGGAAGTGCAGGTCACCCATAAAAGGATATCTGCCTGCAAGGTCAGGCGCTACTGCGTAAACGCAGAGTTCAACAAGCTCTTTACCGTCAGTTTTGATAAGACGGATATAGTACATCTGTTCCTTGGGGAAAGTGTACTTAAATCTGATGCACTTGTCATCATCTACCTTTACAAGAGTTTTGTAAAGATTTTTTCTGTCCTTGTAGTTCCTGATTGCACCGTCTTCAAGTCCGAGAATATGGAGCGTATATTCACTTTCTTCAAAATGAACATGACCGCCTAAAGGTTTGATTGTAATGAGAGTTTCTTTTTTCTCCGAAACAACCTTCGGAAAAATATCATAATCTAGAAGTTCGGGTTGAATTTTCATTTTTCTTCACCTTATTTCCATTGGAGCATATTCTGAGGATACTTGCCTTCGTCTTTCATTGCCTTAATTGATTCCACAACCAAAGGTCTGTCTTCCTTGTAAGTCACACCAAACCATTTATCTGTTGTTGTGAGAACATCAACTGTGCATTCTTTGTCTTCAAGCATATCTGAAACAACGAAAGGAAGGAAGAATTCCGCTTTCATAGGATTCTGTTCAACAGTTTTGAAAAAATCGTCAAATCTTGCCTGAAGTCTGTCAAGCATCTGAGGTGCAAAGCACCAGCAGTTCATTGAAACAATTGAATTTTCATCAAGCTCAACGGGAGTTTCTTCATCTTCATAGAAAACCTTTTCACCACGGCGGATGATTTTGGTTCTCTCTGTGATTTCAGAAAGTTTACCGTTTTCATCTACAACACAAACACCACGTGATACATGACCGTTTTCTGTGAGAGTGTTTTTAAGCTGGAAACCAACCATGCTGAAGGGGAGAATTTCATTGTCAAAGTCTGTTCTTTCGATCCACTCTGCAGCCTCTTTGAAAGCCTGAGGACCATAGTAGTCATCAGAATTGATAACAGCAAAAGGTTCTTTTACTGTGCCGAGACATGAGAGAATAGCGTGTCCTGTACCCCAGGGCTTTACTCTGCCTTCGGGAACTGAATATCCTTCAGGAATATTGTTTATGTCCTGGAAAACATATTCCGTTTTAACTTTGTCTTCAATTCTGTTGCCGATAGCGTTTTTGAATGCTTCTTCATCCTGCTTTTTGATGATGAAAACAACTTTGTTGAAGCCTGCTTTTACAGCATCATAAATTGAATAGTCAATAATAAGTGAGCCTTCTTCACCGATAGGGTCAATCTGCTTGAGACTTCCGTAACGGCTGCCCATACCTGCTGCCATTATAACAAGGGTTTTATCCATTGTAAAAATCCTTTCAAAAACTTTTTAAATGTATAAAATTAATATGTGGAACTCATGTCTTCCTTTGTTTTTTCAACAACGTTTGTTTTTGCTTTGGAGGATTTGATTCTCTTTTCAAGCTCTGCATAGTAAAGGTCTTCATCAATGGGGAGTTCAATTGTCTTGTCAAGCCATGATGAAAGGAAAGCAGCGTTTGAAATTGTAAGACCGTTGATGCCTTCTTCACCTTTTGCAATAAGCTCTTCACCACGAAGAATGTTTGCTGCGAAAGCATTCATAACGCCCGAGTGCTGATTGTTTTCGCCTTCAAGCTCAACTTCAATCCATTCGCCGTCAGTTTTTGCAAAGCCATCTTCTGATTTATAGATGATGTCAGATGAGTTGTTTTCAAGAACGTACATACGAAGCTTGTTATCCTCACAGATAAGCTTTGCTCTGTCGAGAGTGATTTCAAGTCTGTTTGTACCGGGACAGTCGCCTGTTGTTGTGATAAACACACCTGATGCACCGTTTGCATATTCTGTGTAAATTGTAACATCGTCTTCAACCTCGATGTCGTGCCACTGACCTACTCTGCAGACAGCCTTTACTTTTACGGGCATACCGCAAATCCACTGCCAGAGGTCAAGGTTGTGAGGACACTGGTTAAGAAGTACACCGCCGCCTTCGCCTGACCATGTTGCACGCCATCCGCCTGAATTGTAATAAGCCTGGGTTCTGAACCAGTCTGTAATAATCCAGTTAACTCTTTTAAGCTCACCATATTCACCGCTTTTTACAATTTCTCTTGCTTTACGGTACATGGGGTTGGTTCTCTGATTGTACATGATTGCAAAAGTTTTGTCGCACTTTGCAGCAACCTCGTTCATTTCGCGTACCTGCTTTGTGTAAACGCCTGCAGGTTTTTCTGTCATAACATGGAAACCGTTTTCAAGTGCTTTGATTGCCATGGGGGGATGGTCATAGTGGGGTACTGCGATGAGTACAGCATCACAAAGACCGCTTTCAAGCATTTTTTCGTAAGCGTCAAAACGTGCAATTTCGGGGAATTCTTTTTCAGCCCATTCAAGTCTTTCTGCTTTGATATCGCAGACTGCTGTGATTTCAACTTCGGGCATTTTGCCTGCTTTGAAGTTTCTCAGGTGTGATGTGCCCATGTTTCCTATACCTACAATACCTACTCTGATTTTATCTGACATATTAAAAACTTCCTTTCGGATTTAATTTTTTAGTTTTTAGTTTTCTTCAGCTACCTTAAGCATATATTTGTAGCTGTCTTTACATGACTGCATTGCACTGACTTCCCAGTCAATGTCGTGTTCATAGACTGCGTAAGGAATGCCAAGCTCCTTAAGCTTTCTGTAACAGGCAGGAATGTCAACTTCACCCTTGCCAAGCTCAGTAAACTTAAAGCCTTTTTCGTTATCTGCCTTTATGTAATCCTTGAAGTGGCAAACCTTAACTCTGCCCTTGATTTTTTCAAGGAATTCTACAGGGTCTTCTCCACCTATCTGAATCCATGCCGTATCGGGAATGAACCAGAAGTAATCGGGGTTAGTTTCTTCAAGAAGAACCTGCATTATTGTTCTGCCGTCTTCGAGAATTGTTTTGAATTCAAAATCATGGTTGTGATAAGCAAAATGACAGCCGTTTTCTGCACACAGTTTTCCGATTTTTTCTGCATCTTTGATAAACCGTCTCAATGATGCTAAATCTTTTCTGTAATCATCACTCATTCCGCCTAAGCCGAGACAATCGCAGTTAATCATTTTGTGTTCGTTGATAACAGTCTGAGTTTCCTCTTTCATTCTGTCAAAGTTTGTGTGAGTAACACATACGTCCATGCCGTATTTTTCGACAATTTCCTTAACCTCATTCTGAGGAATGGGACCGATTGCGGAAATCTGAATAATGCTCACACCTTCTTTTGAAAGCTCGTCAAGAGTTTTGTCAAATTCTTCAGCGGTTTTTATGAAATCACGTAAAGTGAAAAGCTGAATACCCAATTTTACTTCTGCCATTTTCATACCTCCCTCAGGTATTTATAAATATACACACTAATTATACTTTAATTGTTTGTAAAATACAATACTTATAATGCAAAAAATAGTCTGTAATTTATCTTTTTTGAAGTTGGTAAAATTATTGAAACATATTGAACATTTATAATAAAAATGTTACAATGAATTCAACAAAATAAAACTAAGGAGTGTGGCTATGAGTACTAAAACGGGTCTTAAAACCTACACAAACAAAGAGAGAAATATGTTCCTGACAGGACTTCTGGGACAGAACATTCTTTACAATGTTACAAACGTTCTTCTTGTTTCGTATTTCCTCCAGAATGTTCTTTACATTCCCGCAATTATCGTAAGTGCGATTATTGCAATTGCTCGTATATGGGATGCATTCAACGACCCGATCATGGGTTCAATCGTTGACAGAACAAGAACAAAATGGGGTAAATGCAGACCCTATCTTATCTTTGTTCCCGGAATTGTTATGGTAATTTCAATTCTCTGCTTTGTAAACTTTGAGTATGTCGGACAGGCTTCCGATATCCTTGAAGGCACAAACCTTTTCTGCGTTATCTGGGCAGGATTTACATACATCCTCTGGGGTATGAGTTACACTGCAGGTGATATTCCTCTGTGGGGTATTACTGCTCTTATGACAGAAGATGAAAAACACAAACAGAAGCTCGTTTCTCTTGCACGTATGGCTGCAGGTGTAGGCGGTGGTGTTGCGATGCTTGCTCTTTCACCATGTGCTGAAATGGTAACTGAGGCTATGAACGGCAATGCAAGAACAGGTTATTTTCTTACAGGTCTTGTTGCAACTGTTATCGGTTCTGCACTCTTCCAGTGTGCAGGTATCGGCACAAAAGAGAAGATTAAACCCTCAGAGCAGAAATATACTGTCAAAGAAAACTTCAAAATTATGTGGAGAAACAAACCCTTCAGACAGATTCTTCTTTCAGGTCTTCTCAATGCACCTTCACAGCTTATGATGATTGTTGCAATTCCTCTTGTAAACAACTACTATTCATCACAGTCAGGCCTCATGTCACTTCTTTATCTTGCACTTCTTGGCGGCGGACTTTTCATAGGACAGTTTGTAATCATGGGATTTGTGCCGAGACTTCTTGAAAAAACAACAAAGAAGAAGCTTTACAACGGTTCAAAAATTATTTCCGTGCTTCCTCAGCTTGCAATTTTCTTCATTTTCCTTGCATTCCCACACCGTCTTGCAGAGCCTGTATTCCTTATTATCACAATGCTTATTTTCGCAATCTGCGGTATTGCAATGGGACTGAACTCTGTTCTCCAGACACTTATGATTTCTGATGCAGTTGACTATGAAGAATATCACTACGGTATCAGACCTGACGGTGTGTTCTTCTCAGGACAGACATTCCTTGTTAAAATCGGCAGCGGTTTTGCATCAATTATTTACGGTATCACATGTGAAGCAGTTCACTACACAGGCGATAACATCAAAAAACTCAATGAATTTATCCAGCAGGGTAACGTAATCAGAGATTTCCTTGACAGAAGTGCATCAAACTTCAACGAAGAATATTTCGGGTACATGGCAATGCTCTTCTTCTGTATCTCGGTTCCTCCTGCAATCGGTGCTCTTCTCTCCGTAATTCCCACATGGAAATATGCTCTCGATGACGATGAACATGACAGAATTCTCAAAGAACTCAACGAAAGAAGACGTGACGAGGAAAATAAATAAAAATACATTACAAAAAACGGGAGGTTTTCAATAGCCTCCCGTTTTTCGAATTCAGATAATAAACAAGTCTGATTTAACTTACCGGTTGCCGTACATAGGACTCAGGAATTTTACCTACAATAATTGTTTCGCCGATAACAACCGTGTTTTCAACCGTCACTCCTGAATGCTTGCCTGACATGACAATGCTCATATCAATTTCAAATCTTATCTGAATCTGATGTCTTGTCTGGTTGATACCTGTACTTTCAAAAAGATTTTCTATTGTACTTCGGGCATTCCCTGAAAGGTTTATGTAAAAAGTGATTGGAGGTCCTCGGCCTGTGAGAAGATCACTTCCCGTAAGAGTACCTGCAGGAACTTTTACTGAACAGCGTGATGCTTTGTCAATTTTCTTAGCAATAGAATCTAGGATAAGTCCCTCAACGGTGTTAGTAAGGTTTATGTTTGTATTGACGGAAATTATATTTCCATCATCATCATATCTGTAATCTACCAACTCCTTGTATATTTCTTCCGTACCGTCAATAACTTCTCCCACAGAATTGTTGATTGCCTGTATGGCAATGCTTTTCGCCTTGTCTTCTGCCATCGCATAGATTATTGATGGTGCTTTTATTTCTATAAAAAATGTAATTGACAGGAGTACGACAAGTAAAAAGAAAACAACTGAAATGTTTTTTATTTTCATTCCATGGGAGAAAGATTTTCTGCCGTGGAAAAAATTTGCGTGATTTTTCACACTCATCACCTGTATTTATTATATGTTGTAGTTGAATTTTGTGTTTATGTGTGATAAAATCAAATTAATATATATTATTTTGAAAGGAAGCCCCGACAATGAAAGTTAAAGAATTGACGGAGATACTTGAAGGTTCCGTGGTTTACGGTATGGATTTTCTTGACAGAGAAGTTTACACTGCCTGCGGAAGTGATATGATGAGCGATGTGCTTGCCTTTGTAAAAGAACAGGCAGTTATGCTCACAGGTCTTGTTAACCCTCAGGTTGTAAGAACTGCAGAAATGATGGATATGAAATGCATAGTTTTTGTCAGAGGTAAAAAGCCTGACCTTGGCATGATTGAACTTGCGGAAGAAAGAGAAATTGTTCTCATTCAGACAGAACTTGAAATGTTCACAGCCTGCGGAAAGCTCTATCAGGCAGGTCTTCGCGGAGGCAGCGGAAAATAATGAGTGAGCTTAATTTTAAGTACGATGTTCTGAAAGATGATTTTACCTGTGCAGGTGAGGCCTCAGGTAAAATCAAACGTACACTCAAGGACTTAGGCTTCGATTCAAATTTAATAAGAAATATTGCAATTGCCGTTTACGAGGGCGAAATAAATATGGTAATTCATGCAGACGGTGGTGTTATTACATGTGACATTGCTCCTGAATGTATTACTGTTGTGCTTGATGACAAAGGTCCCGGTATACCTGATGTTGAACTTGCAATGCAGGCAGGTTATTCAACTGCACCCGATAACGTAAGACAGCTTGGCTTCGGTGCAGGTATGGGTCTTCCCAATATCAAAAAATATACCGACGATATGAAAATTGAAACTCAGGTGGGAGTCGGTACAAAAATTACGCTTAAATTTATGGTGAAATAAATTTAATGAATGATTAATAATGAATAATGAAAAATTGTTGGCCTGCGGCAGCAATTTATGATTGCGTCGCAGACCCGAACTTATTACTTCTTCACTATTACTTCTTACTTCAAATAAGGGGTGAATCTCTATGGATAAATATGACCATTCCGTACGCCTTGACACGACAAAGTGTGTGGGCTGTATGAACTGTATAAAAAGATGCCCTACCGAGGCAATCAGAGTACGAAAAGGTAAGGCTAAAATGATTCACGAAAGATGTATTGACTGCGGTGAATGTATCAGAGTGTGTCCTCATCACGCAAAATATGCAGAGCGTGAATCTCTTACAAGTATTGTAAATTACAAATACAGAATTGCACTTCCTGCACCTGCTCTTTACGGGCAGTTTGCAAACCTTGATGACATTAATATCATTCTCAATGTTCTCAAAAGAATGGGCTTTGATGAGGTTGCCGAGGTTTCAAAGGGTGCAGAGCTTGTGTCCCATGCAACAAGAAAACTGATGGCTGCAGGTGCTTTCAAGAAGCCTGTCATTTCGTCTGCTTGTCCTGTTGTATGCAGACTTATCAGGATTTCTTTCCCTGAGCTTATTCCAAATGTTGTAAACCTTAATGCTCCTTTTGAAGAAGCAGCAAGAATGGTACGTGAAAAGGCAATGAAAGAACACGGACTCAGAAGTGAGGATATCGGAGTGTTCTTTATCACACCGTGTCCTGCAAAAATCACAGCAATCAAACAGCCTCTTTTCAGTGAAAAATCAAACCTTGACGGTGCTGTTGCAATAAGTGACATTTATCCCGTTATGATGCAGCAGATGAAGAAAGTAACTGAAATTGAAAATATTCAACATTCAGGCAGAATCGGTGTAGGCTGGGCAGTAAGCGGTGGTGAAGCATCTGCACTTCTTCTTGATAACAGCCTTCACGTTGACGGTATTGAGAATGTAATAAAAATCCTTGAAGAAATTGAGGATGATAAACTGAATAACGTCGATTTCATTGAACTGAATGCCTGTACCGAGGGTTGTGTAGGCGGATGCCTTACTGCAGAAAATCCCTACATAGCAAAAAACAGACTTCAGACTCTTAAAAAATATCTTCCCGTTGCATGTAACAGAATAGGGGATGACAATGTGCCTCACGAAATGTTCTGGCAAAAACCTCTTGAAGAGCTTCCCGTAATGAGACTTTCGGGAAATATTGTTGATGCAATGAGAATGATGAACGATATAAAGGAAATTCAGAAAATGCTTCCCAATCTTGACTGCGGTACATGTGGTGCACCTTCATGTAAAGCACTTGCAGAGGACGTTGTGAAGGGCTACGCGAGTATTGATGACTGCATGTTCTTACTCCGTAAAAAGCTTGACGAAAAAGACATGGAAGACCTTATCCCCGCACCGTTCCAGAAGTAAAAAATCCGTTGGATTTTTTACAATGAATAATGAATATTGAATAATGAATTTGGGGCTTCGCCGATTATATATTGCACCGATTGAATTTATCGTAGGGGACGGGTTGCCCGTCCCGAGTTTCTATTAAATCTTGCGGAATGTCGAAATCGCCATTCCCTACAAGGTAACTTCAATTTTATTTTCTTCGCAGGGTTCGTCGCCCTCGATGAATCAAAACACGCTATCAGATGAAAGGTGGGGAGATAAATGATATTCATAAAAAATAAAAGAAAGATTATTTTATCTTACATAATTTTATATTTGTTTATGTCACTTATTCTTGCTTTGCTTTCTTTGATTTCAGTTGCAATAATGCTTGCAGGCGAATTGCTTCTTGTTGGAGTGATTCTGGCATTTCTCAGACTTCATATTGCTGAAGTAAAACAGACTGTTCAGATAAGCGATGAAACTCTTGTTTGCAAAAGTTTTGTTATAAACGGTGCGGTAGCGGATGCTGAAATTCCCTATAAAGAGATAGAAAAAATAGAGGTTAAAAGGAAACATCTTTTGGTTTATGTGTCAGGAGAAAAACCTTTTGCAATAAGAGATAATTACATCAATTATTCCGACTTGTGTAAAGCGCTTTGTGAGAAATGCAAAGATGCACAAATTATAAAATAAAACCGATAGTAACCCTTGGCTCCCTTGTGTAAAGGGAGCTCCGCCGTAGGCGGTGAGGGATTGTTATATAAAGGATATCCTTAAACATAAAAGAAAGGATTTTCAATATGAAAGTCAAAGATTTAGCAGAAAAATATTCGATGAAAATTCTCAATGCCGCTGACATTGAAACGAGAGAAGCACACGGCTGTTACTGCGGTGACCTTCTCAGCTGGGTGATGTCAAGAGCAAATGCAGATGATGTGTGGCTTACTGTCATGGGCAACATCAACTCAATCGGAGTTGCTGTCCTTGCTGATGTTGCATGTATAATTCTCACAGAGAATGCTGCTTTTGATGCAGACGCAATGAAACGCGCTTCTGAAAACGGAGTTATTGTTCTGCAGACAGAAATGAATACTTATGAAACTGCAGTAAAAGTTTACGAAGAGCTTCAATGAGAGGGTGAGTGAAATGGAACTGAATTACGATTTCCATTTGCATTCATGTCTCTCACCCTGCGGAGACAACGATATGACGCCCTATAATCTTGTCAACATGGCAAAGATTATGGGGCTTGATGCTATTGCTCTTACAGACCACAACACATGTCTTAACTGTGAAGCTGCAATGAAGGTCGGTAAAGAAGCGGGTATACTCGTCATTCCCGGAATGGAGCTCTGTACAGATGAAGAAGTTCACGTTGTGTGCCTTTTTCCCGCTTTGGAAAATGCCATGGCTTTTTCACGATATGTAAGAGAAAGAATACCGCCCGTTGAAAACAGACCGGAAATTTTCGGTGACCAGTTTGTTATGGATGACAGGGACAATATAATCGGCTCTGAAAAATTACTTCTTACAACTGCAGCGAACGTGTCACTTGACAAAGTTCCTGAAATAATGAAAGAATTCGGTGGAATCTCTTTTCCTGCACACATTGACAGGTCATCCTACAGTGTTATTTCAAATCTGGGTATGATTGATGAATATATGGGTTTTTCAACTGCAGAAATCACAAAAAAAGCAGATAAAAATGAGTACATAAAAAAGTACCCCGTTCTTGAAAGAATGCACATTTTAACAAGCTCCGATGCCCATTATCTGGAGAATATAGGTGAAGCCGGTGGCAAAATTAATGTAGAAGTTTGCGAAATTGACAAAATTTTGTCAATTTTATCAAAATCGTGTTGAAATCGCAGTTTTCGTATTGATTTTTTATAACACACATGCTATAATATCAGCGTATGTTTTAGCAAATTATTAATCAAATTACATTGATTATTTGCTTTGATTTATAATTTGTGTAAAGGAGGAACAGTAATGGTCAAAAAAATCAGCAAAAATCCTTTTAACGGCACTCCTGAGCAGGAAGCAAAGCTCATGGCTGTTATTGAGGAAAGCAAGCATGACAAAAGTCTTCTTATGCACGTAATGCAGGAAGCACAGGGCATTTATGGATATCTTCCGTTTGAGGTTCAGAAAATGATTGCTGACGGAATGAACGTGCCGATTGAAAAGGTTTACGGCGTTTCAACATTCTACGCTCAGTTCTCACTTTCACCCAAGGGTGAATACAACTTCTCAGTATGCCTTGGTACAGCTTGTTACGTTAAAGGCGCTCAGGAACTTATCGATAAGCTTGAAGAAGTTCTCGGAATCGGTGCAAAGGAATGCACACCTGACGGTAAATTCTCACTTGAGGACTGCCGTTGTATCGGTGCTTGCGGTCTTGCTCCAGTTATTACTGTAAACGATGAAGTTTACGGTAAGCTTGAAGCAAAAGACATTCCCGGTATCGTAGCAAAATATCAGGCATAAGGTATGCGTGAATTATCACTGAACATTCTTGACATTACCGAAAATTCAGTTTCAGCAGGTGCAAGTCTTATTGAAATTGACGTTATTGAAGATACTTCTCTCAAAACGCTTTCGGTAAGTATTCGTGATAACGGCAGGGGAATGAGCGAGGAAATGGTCGAAAATGTCCGTGACCCGTTCTGTACTACCAGAACTACAAGAAAAGTAGGTATGGGAATTCCCTTGTTCAAAATGGCAGCTGAAATGACGGGCGGACATCTTGAACTCAGTTCACGAGTAGGTGTAGGAACAGTTATTGCAGCTCATTTCAAAACAGATAGTATTGATTTCACTCCACTCGGTGACATTGATGCTACAATTTTAACGCTGATAACAATGCATGAAGAAATTGATTTCGTTTATCGCTTTAAAATTGATGAGAATGAATTTGTTCTGAAAACTTCAGAACTTAAAGCCATTCTCGGAGAAGTAAGCTTTAATGATATTGATGTCAGAATGTGGCTGAAAGATTATATCAGCGAACAAACACAAATTATTCGCGGAGGTGTAACATAAATGAAAACTCTTGAAGAATTACTTGCTATAAAAGCAAAAGCTCAGGCAAACATCACAACAAGAGAATCAGCTGACGGCAGCGCAGAAGTTACAAGAATTGTTGTAGGTATGGCAACTTGCGGTATCGCAGCAGGCGCACGTCCTGTTCTCAACGGCTTCGTTGAAGAAGTTTCTAAGAGAAACCTTAAAAACGTTACTGTTTCTCAGACAGGTTGCATCGGTATGTGCCAGTATGAACCTATCGTTGAGGTTTTTGCACCCGGCAAAGAAAAAGTAACTTATATCAAAATGACTCCCGATAAAATCGCAAGAGTCGTTGCAGATCATATTGTAAACGGAAATCCTGTTACTGAATACACAGTAGCATCACTTAAAGAATAAGGAGGAAAAAACATGTATCGTTCACATGTCCTTGTTTGCGGCGGTACCGGTTGTACTTCCTCAAACAGCGGTGCAATTATCGAAGCTCTTGAAAAAGAGCTTGCAGATAAAGGCCTTGAAAATGAAATCAAAGTTATCAAAACAGGTTGCTTTGGTCTCTGTGCATTAGGTCCCATCATGATCGTTTATCCCGAAGGTTCATTCTACAGCGAGGTTAAAGTGGAAGACGTTCCTGAAATCGTTGAAGAACACCTTCTCAAGGGTCGTATCGTAACACGTCTTCTCTATGATGAGACAGTTGTTAACGAAACAGAGGTTAAATCACTTAACGAAACAAACTTCTACAAAAAACAGAAGAGAATTGCTCTTCGTAACTGCGGTGTTATCGACCCCGAAAACATCGAAGAATATATCGCTTACGACGGCTATCAGGCTCTTGCTAAGTGCCTTACAGAAATGACACCTGAAGATGTTATCAAGGTTGTTAAAGATTCAGGTCTTCGCGGACGTGGCGGCGGCGGTTTCCCCACAGGTCTCAAATGGGAATTCACATCAAAGAACGCTGCTGACCAGAAATACGTTGTATGTAATGCTGACGAAGGTGACCCGGGTGCATTCATGGACCGTTCAGTTCTTGAAGGTGACCCCCATTGTATCATCGAAGCAATGGCAATCTGCGGCTACGCAACAGGTGCAACAGAAGGTTACGTTTATGTACGTGCTGAATATCCTATCGCTGTTCAGCGTCTTCAGATAGCTATCGACCAGGCAAGAGAACATGGCCTTCTCGGTAAAAACATTTTCGGTTCAGGCTTTGACTTTGACCTCTTCATCCGCCTTGGTGCAGGTGCATTCGTTTGCGGTGAAGAAACAGCTCTTATGACATCAATCGAAGGTAACAGAGGTGAACCCCGTCCCAGACCTCCCTATCCTGCAGTTAAAGGTCTTTTTGCAAAACCCACAACTGAAAACAACGTTGAAACTTTTGCAAACATTCCCCAGATTCTTCTCCATGGTGCAGACTTCTTCAGATCAATGGGTACAGAAAAATCAGCAGGTACAAAGGTATTCGCTCTCGGCGGTAAAATCAAAAACACAGGTCTTGTTGAAATTCCCATGGGTACAACACTTCGTGAAATCATCGAAGACATCGGTGGCGGTGTTCCGGGTGGCAAGAAATTCAAGGCTGCTCAGACAGGTGGTCCTTCAGGTGGTTGTATCCCTGCATCTCTTATGGATACAGAAATCGACTACGATAACCTTACAGCAATCGGCTGTATGATGGGTTCAGGCGGTCTTATCGTAATGGACGAAGACAACTGTATGGTTGACATTGCTAAGTTCTTCCTCGACTTCACAGTTGACGAATCATGCGGTAAATGTGCTCCCTGCCGTATCGGTACAAAACGCTTGAGAGAACTCCTTGAAAAAGTAACAGACGGCAAGGCAACAATGGAAACTCTTGATGAAATTGAAAAACTTGCTTACTATATCAAAGAAAACTCACTCTGCGGTCTCGGACAGACAGCTCCCAACCCCGTTCTTGCAACACTCAAATTCTTCAAGGATGAGTATATTGCTCACGTTGTAGATAAGAAATGTCCTGCAGGCGTATGTAAAGCACTTCTCAACTACTCAATTATTGCTGATAAGTGTAAGGGTTGTACTCTTTGTGCAAGAAAATGTCCCGTAGGTGCAATTTCAGGTAATGTTAAAGAAGCACATGTTATTGATACAACAAAATGTATCAAGTGCGGCGTTTGCGAATCCAACTGTAAGTTCGGCGCAATCGTTAAAGGTTAATTGAAAGGAGTGTGCCAATAATGGAAATGGTAAATATTAAAATCAACGGCATGCCCTTCAGCGTGCCCGGCGGTGTTACAATTCTCGAAGCTGCAAGATATGCAGGTATCGAAATCCCCACACTCTGCTATCTCAAAGAAATCAACGAAATCGGCGCTTGTCGTTTCTGTATGGTAGAGGTTGCAGGTCCCAGAGGCAACAGACTCGTTTCTTCTTGTGTATTCCCCGTAAACGAAGGTATGGAAATCTTTACAAATACACAGAAGGTTCATGATTCAAGAAGAACAACACTTGAACTTCTTCTTTCAGCACATGACAGAAAATGTCTCTCATGTGTACGCAGCGGTTCTTGTGAACTTCAGAAGCTCTGCCTTGAGTATGGCGTTGAAAACGAAAGCCGTTATGATGGTGAAAAACCCCAGTGGGAAATCGACGCTACAGCAACTCACATGGTAAGAGATAACAACAAATGTATCCTTTGCCGTCGTTGCGTTGCAGCTTGTGATAATCAGGCAATTTCAGTAATCGGTGCTAATGCACGTGGCTTCGACACACACATCGGTTCTGCATTTGAAATGGGACTCAATTCATTCTCATGTGTAGAATGCGGTCAGTGTATCGTTAACTGTCCCACAGGTGCTCTTTACGAAAAAGACGATACAAAGGCAGTATTTGATGCTATCAACGATCCCGATAAATTCGTTATCGTTAACACTGCTCCCTCAATCCGTGTTACTCTCGGTGAATGCTTCGGTTACAAAGTAGGCACAAACGTAACAGGCAAAATGGCAGCAGCTCTTCACAGACTCGGTTTCAATAAAGTATTTGATACAGACTTCTCAGCTGACCTTACAATCATGGAAGAAGGCACAGAGCTTCTTCACAGAATTAAAGAAGGCGGAGCACTTCCTCTTATCACATCATGCTCACCCGGTTGGGTTAACTACTGTGAACACTACTTCCCCGAACAGATTGAAAATCTTTCAAGCTGTAAATCACCTCAGCAGATGTTCGGCGCAGTAATGAAGACATGGTATGCTCAGAAAATGAACATTGACCCGGCTTCCATTGTAGTAGTTGCAGTTATGCCCTGTACAGCTAAGAAGGGCGAAAACAAGCGTGACGATCAGGCAGCATCAGGCTTTGCAGATGTTGATTACTCAATCACAACACGTGAGCTTGCAAGCATGATCAAGACAGCAGGCATCAACTTTGACCTCCTTCCTGACGAACAGTTTGACAATCCTCTCGGTGAAGGTACAGGTGCAGGTGTTATCTTTGGTGCAACAGGTGGCGTAATGGAAGCAGCTCTCCGTTATGCAGCAGAAGCTCTTACAGGTAAAGAACTCGACAGCGTTGACTTTACAGAGGTAAGAGGTACAGAAGGTATCAAGGAAGCAACTTACACAGTAGGCGGACTTGAGCTCAAAGTTGCAGCAGTCAGCGGTCTTAAAAACGCTCAGACAATCATGGAAAAAGTTAAGGCAGGTACATGCGAATATCAGTTCATTGAAGTTATGGCATGTCCCGGCGGTTGCGTAAACGGTGGCGGTCAGCCCATCCAGCCTGCATCAGTTCGCAACTTCGTTGACCTTAAGGGCATCCGTGGTCAGGCTCTCTATGAAGCAGATAAAAACCTTCCTCTCAGAAAGAGCCAGGATAACCCCGCAATCAAGATGGTATATGATGAATTCTTCGGTGAACCCGGAAGCCACAAGGCTCATGAAATTCTCCATACATCTTATGTGAAGAAATCACTTTACAACGACTGATTAAATTAAATAAAAACAACTCCCTTTTATGAGGGAGTTGTTTGGTTTTTAAAAAATGATATTTTTATTTGTAAAAATATTGCATTATAATAATTGATGTGATATAATCCGATTATAAATAAAAAATTTATATTGAAAGGAATTTTCAAAATGACAAATGCAAAAAAACTTCTTGCTCTTCTCCTTGCAGTTCTTACATTTGTAAGCGTTGCAGTAATTGGCGTGCACGCTGAAGATGCAAACACAGAAACAACAACAGGCGAAACAACAACAGAAAAACCCACAGAGGCACCTACACTCTCTCCTGCAGAAAAAGCTCTTGAAGCTCTCTTCATCAAGGGTGCAACAGGCAAGGTTGTAGCAGGTAAAATTGAAATTACAGCAGATGTTAAATCAGCTGAAATCACAGTTGCTGATACAGACAAAGTTGACATCGTTTCTGACGATGCTGCTTTGAAGCTTGTTGAAGATAAGTTCAGCGTAGCTTTTGCAGATGCACACAAGGTTGAAAAGAATGAAAAGGGTGAACTCGGTAAGGGTACAAACAAAGTAGCCGGTAAAGTTACAGTTGACGGCATCGGTGAATTCGACATTACTTTCGATTTCGCAGGTGAAGATGCAAACGGTCACAGATATGAAAAATTTGTAGAAAAAGTTGAAGCTACATATACTTCAGACGGTGGCGACAAATACGAATGTATCTGCGGTGCTCAGGGTATGAATAACAGAGTTAACAAACTCCCCGGTAAAGTAACAAAAGTTAATGCCGGTATTGACCTCAGTGTTGCTAAAAAAGGCACAATCAAAATTGAACCCAAAGTTGATACACTCGGTGAACCCAAATACACAGTTACTTACAAATCAAGCGATGAAAAAATTGCAACTGTTAACGAAAAGGGTGTAGTTACAGGTGTAGCTACAGGTAAAGTAACTATTACAGTTACAGTTACTGACGACCAGAAAAACACAGTAACTGATACAGTTGATGTTAAAGTTACATACACACTTATTCAGTGGATTCTCGTTGCAGTTGAAGCAATTATCTCAGGTTCAGTATTCGTTTGGGATCTTATCCTTGATGCTCTCGGACTTATGAAATAAGTTTAAAAAATTGTAATATTTTATCCCTGTCTGTTTTCAGACAGGGATTTTTATATGGCAGTCCACAAATTATCCGTTTGATAAATTAATAATTTATCTGCATATTTATTATCATATCGTAGGGGATGCGTTACGCCTCCCGCAAGGTTTAATAAAAAATTATTCGGGACGGGAAACCCGTCCCCTACGGTGTTGCCATTGGTATCATTATAAATTTGCGTCGCAGACCCGACATTCTGCACTTTGCATTCTGCATTCTGCACTAAATTATAATTT
>JAFXFI010000046.1 GCA_017520635.1 Clostridia bacterium | reverse complement strand
TCTCTCCGCTTGTCTTATCAAATTTTCTTACACGTTCAATGATTTTCAGCTTCAGTCCGTAATAAAACACAAAATCTTCGGAAAATGAATCCATAGGTCTGAGTGATTCAAGAAAATCAAGACGGTAGCCGTTGAGAAAGTTTTCTGCTTCAATAGGACTTTCAATTTCAATAGCAGTCCTTACTGCCTGAAGAAGTGCCGGAGAAAAAGAATTGTTCTCTGCATCAAAGGATTTGTTCATTTTATCAGCACGGAGCTTTCCAAGAGCAAGGCGGAGCTTTCTTTCCCCCTCGTTCCATTGCTCAATGAGAGTTGATGTTGATTTTTCAGCAGCTTTCGGCGGTAAAAGGGTTAATTTTTTTAATTCACCCTGTGCTTTTTTACTGAGAAAACGCTGACAAAGCTCCATGAATCTTTCTTCTGTAATCGGCAGAGGAGTGTTTTCGGAAATTCCGTCAAGTGACGGCAATTGAGAAATCAGATAATATTCTGCCATGATTATTCAGCCTCTTTCAGAAGTGAAGTAACTCTGGGACTGAGATAATCTGATAGCATATCTGTAACAGTCTCGGCAGAATAATCGTAATAAACTGTGCCGTTAGCTGTTGCGATACGGAAGCCGCTGTCAAAATTATCGTTGGCTTTCAGTGTAACACCGCCAAGCATTTTTTCTTTAAGCTCTGCAAGGAGTGAATCCTCAAGCTTTGCAAGGTCATTACTGTTTAAAATTACGGATATATTCTCTGCCTCAGGTTTATTTGCCCAGCATTCAACTGTATTCATAATGATTTTTCCGAATTCATCAGATGAGTAAACAGCGTTTACATTGTTCCTTACAATCGACTTAAGCTCTCTTGTAACACTTTCCCTGAATGAGATAAGCAGATTTCTGCCTGCCTGACGAAGTGCATCTTCACCTGATTTTACAGTTTTTACATTTTCGCTTTTTGCGTCGGAAATAATTTTGTCTGCCTTTTTCTGCGCATCGGAGATGATTTTTTCAGCCTCAGTCTTTGCGGAAACAAGAATTGCCTCTGCCTGACTTTCAGCCGCTTCTACTCCGTCTTTTTTTATCTGCTCAATAAGCTCCTCAAGTTGTATTTCCATTATAAGGTCTCCTTTTCAGTTTATTCTGAATAACAGTAATGTAGTTTTTGCATTTTCCTGTAAAAAACACAAAAAGGAACCAACATCCTCTGCAGTCAGCTGGTTCCTAAAATACATTATTTGTCTGATGTAATCTATTATACCACAAGTTTATTGTTTGTCAAGATTTCGGTGTATAACAAAATGTAGGGAACCTGTTAAAGTTCAATATTGTGTTTCACCGATTTGTGTGATAAAATAATTTTAAACATAAAAAAAGCCTTGTAACCAATGACGTTGATTACAAGGCTTTTTATTATTCAATTTACTTAAAAATGTCCGCCTCTGTTTGCAACTACGATTGCATCAATCTTCTGGTAAACCATACCGAGGAATTCAACTACCTTGTAGAGAAGTCTCTGGATAAGCTTGCCGAGGGAGTTATCCTTGTGTTCCACATTTTTTTTGATAATGGAAACTTCGTCAAGAAGCTCGCTGTTGTCACCTCTGAATGTGGAAATCTTCATTGTGTCGCCGTAGAATTCAAGTGTTGTGTAAGTTGTTACGTCGTTTTCGATAAATTCATAAGCCACGTGAGGGAGAGGCAGAGTGAAAGAATCATGGTCGCAGACTGCGTTTGAATTAAGGTAAATAATACCTTCAGGTTCAACGTAGGCTTTGCCTGATTCTGCTTTACCCACAACTGAACTTTCAACCATGAAATGTGAACGTCCCTGAAGATGGCTGTGACCTGTAAGAACAAGGTCAACATCGTAAGTGTCAAAAATAGGTGTAAAAACTGCATTGAGGAGTATGCCCGTTTCAGGGTCAAGTGAACCGTATGCAGGACCGAAAAGAGCCTGATGCATTACTGCAATTCTCCATTTCGTATCGGGGTTTTCTTCTACTGCTTTCTTTGCCATTGCCATGTGGTCTGCAGCACTGGGTGATGTTGCATCAAAAACAAGGTAGAGCACGTCACCGTAAGTGAAATAGAAATCTCTGTCAAGACCTGTGAAATATTCTCCGTAAAATTCGTTGGGCATGTGAGTGTAGTAATCGTACATCATGCCTTTTTTGTCGTGGTTGCCTATAGTAAGTGCAAGAGGAATGTTTCTTACAAGAGGAGGCATAAGAAGCGTCTGCCATTCGTTTGCTCCCTGACCTGTGGAGGTGTTGTCACCGCATGAAAGAAGGAAAGAAATGTCAGGGTTTTTAGTCATAGCTTCACTGAGTACGCTCTGCCATGTGAACCCGTCTTCTGACTGTTTTGTTGCTTCGTCAGTCTGGCCGCCTATCTGAATGTCACCGATTACCATCATTTTGTATGAGTCAAAGGAATTTGACTTGTACTCGCAGGTTTCACTCCATTTTTCGCCTGTGTACCACTGATAGTAATAGGTTGTGTTTTCTTCGATACCTGTAATATCAACACGGCATACAACCTGTTCCTTGTTTTCGGCAGGGTCAATCTGACCTGTGAAAACAGTTGCGTCTGACATATCGCTATTTTTTGAGAGCTTCACTTCTGCTTTTGCAGAATCAACAGGTGAGTGCCATACAAGACCGAGCTTGGTTTCATCTGCACCCTGACAGAGCATGGGCAGAGTGTTGTCATCCTTCAGTGAAGAATAAAGTGTGTCCCATTCTTCCTGAGTGAGCTTCTCGGTTGAATAGGCTGATGCGTTCATTGAGAAAACTGAAAGCACTAAAATTACCGAGAGCATGATTGAGAGAAATTTTTTCATTGTTTACAACTCCTTTTTCTTTGTAAGATTTCGTTTTATTATAAAATAAAAAATAAATAAAACAACAAATGTAATTGACCATGATATGGGGTAAGCCCGGTAAAGGTAGAGAAGTGTGGGGCTTTTCGGGAAGAATGCGAAAACCCAGAGAAGTCGCAGACCACAGCTACCCATGAGAGTTATGAACATAGGCTCAAATGACCTGCCCATACCTCTGAGCTGACCGCCGCCTACGTCCATAAGAGAGCAGAATACATGGAAGGGCAGGATTATGGAAAGTCTCTGAGCACCTGCTGCAATAACGTCAGGCTCCGTTGAGAAAATTCCCAGAAGCTGATTCCTGAAAATATAACTTACAACACACAGACCTCCACCCAGAATGGTTGTGATGATAAGACAGCGCGAATAAATTTTTCCTAAATTCTCATGCTTATGTGCGCCCATGTTCTGAGAGGTGAAGGTCATAGTCGTCTGAGAAATTGCGTTTGTACATGTGTAAATGACAGCGTCAATGTTTGAGCTTGCAGAAATTCCTGACATTGCCACAGAACCAAAGGAATTGACAGTAGTCTGGATAATAACGTTTGAAAGAGAAAAAAGTGAGTTCTGTACGCCTGCAGGAACGCCGATAATGAGGATTTTTTTCAGTTCATCCTTGTGGAAACGGAGTTTTTTAAGGTGAAGCTTACATGCTCCGTCAATTTTAAGAAGACGAATTACGATTAAGGCTGCGGAAATGTACTGTGCGGTGATTGTAGCAATAGCAACACCTGCAACGTCAAGATTGAATTTTATAACGAGCACAAGGTTGAGTGCAATGTTTACAAGACCTGTCCCGGTGAGTATGTAAAGGGGTCTTTGGGTGTCTCCTGTTGAACGGACAATTGCTGCACCGAAATTGTAGACAAGTGAAGCCGGTGCACCCATAAAATAAATCTGAAGATAAATTCTTGCAAGGGGAAGTACGTCAAGGGGAGTGTCCATGAGAATCAGCAGCTTTTCAGCCATAAAGATTCCGAAAAAGCCTACGGCAATTCCGCAGACGATGCTTAAAAGCATTGCGGTGTGAACGCTTTTTGAAAGACGGTTGTTGTCTTCTGCACCTATGTAACGTGCACTCATAACTCCCGAGCCCATTGCCATTCCCCAGAAAATGTTGAGAATAAGATGGATAAGTGAGCTTGTTGCACCTACTGCAGCCAATGAGGTAGGACTTGCAAAACGTCCCACAACCACGATGTCTGCTGTGTTGTAAACCATCTGAAGAAGACCTGTGAGCATAAGGGGTAAGGAGAAAATGAGAATTTTCTTCAGCCACGGTCCTTTTGTCATGTCTAATGAATATCTGTTCGTGTTTGTCACCCCTTGGGTAGAAATGAATAATGAATGATGAATAATGAATAATTTCGCCCCTGCGACGCGATTATATAATGATATCAATCAGTTTAATCGTAGGGGCGCCCATCGGGCGTCCGTTAGTTTTTTGTAATGTTGCGGAAGACCGCGAGGGTCTTCCCTATGTTTATAACCATAAACATCCCTATAGGGGACTTCTAAAAACCTATTGTATAAAATACGTTTAGGTAATTTTTCGTCAGATGTGCTAAAAATTTGAAGTTTATGCTGTCGCATTAACAAGAATTTTTGGTACATATGACGGAAAAAGAGCAAACGTAGTTTCGTACAAGGGGTTTTTAGAGGTTCCCTATAATTTATCCGTGCATTTATTTTCATATCGTAGGGGAGTCGTTTCGGTTCCTGTAAATTTTTATGATGTTTTATTCGGGACGGGAAACCCGTCCCTTACGTTTGTTCACTCGGTGCAATATATAATCGTCGCAGACCCGACATTTTGCATTCTGCATTTATTATATCATTTTTCCCGAATAACACAATAACTTTTCAAAAAAATACTTGATTATTTTAATATTATATGGTATACTACATACAATGAAAGTATGGTATTGACAAAAGAGTGGGTTCTGACCCGCTCTTTTGTGTTGTTAGGAGGTTAAACATGGCATCAAAACCTAATGTGGTGAGCATTGTACGTTCACTTGCAGAACCTGTAGCAGAAGAACTTGGTCTCAGACTCTGGGACGTACGCTTTGTAAAAGAGGGTGCTTCCTGGTTTCTCAGAATTTTCATCGACAAGGATGGCGGTGTTGACATCAACAACTGTGTTGATATGACACATGCAATCAACCCTGTTCTTGATGAAAAAGACCCTATTGAACAGAGTTATTGCCTTGAAGTCTGCTCTCCCGGTCTTGAAAGAGACCTGACAAGAGATGAACATTTTGAAGTGATGATAGGCAAAAAAATCAAACTTCGTCTCATCCGTCCCGATGAAAACAAGCAGAGAGAATTTGCAGGTATTCTCAAAGGCTATGAAGAGGGCAACATCACAGTTGACATTGATGGTGAAGAAAGAGTATTCATAAAAAAAGAAACATCATGGGTAAAGCTTGATGATTTCGGGGATTAATTTGTTTTATAATTTAAGTTTAATATACTGAAAGGATTGATAGGAAAAATGAATAAGGAATTTTTTGAAGCAGTGAGATTGCTCGAAAAGGAAAAGGGTGTTCCGGCTAATCTTCTTTGTGAAAGAATTCAGCAGGCACTTATCGTAGCTCTCAGAAACGATTACAACAAAAAAGAAGTTGTTTTCTGCGAAATCAATGCAGATGAAGAAACAATGAGAGTATGGCTCAGAAAAAATGTTGTTGAAGAAATCGAAGACGAAGATACAGATATCCTTGTAGAAGATGC
Source organism: Clostridia bacterium (assembly GCA_017520635.1). Taxonomy (GTDB): domain Bacteria; phylum Bacillota; class Clostridia; order Oscillospirales; family Acutalibacteraceae; genus SIG575. The sequence goes on along the minus strand of JAFXFI010000046.1, from coordinate 13,158 downwards.
ACAGAGATATCAGTCATCTGCAAAAGCAGGAGATATTATCGAAATTGAAATGGAATCAAAAGAATTCAGCCGTGTTGCTGCTCAGACTGCAAAACACGTTATCCGTCAGGGTATCCGTGAAGCAGAAAGAGGACAGATTATGGAAGAATTCCAGAAACGTTATCAGGAGCTTATCACAGCAACTGTTCACAGAGTTGACCCCGTAAGCGGTAACATTGTTCTCGATATCGGTAAGGGTGAAGCAATCCTCCCCAAAGCAGAACAGGTTCCCGGTGAAGTTGTAAAAGAAGGCGACCTTATCAAGGTTTTCGTTGTTGATATCAGAACAGGCGAAAAGAACGGCCCCAGAGTTATGATTTCAAGAACTCATCCCGGTCTTGTAAAACGTCTCTTTGAAACAGAAGTTCCCGAAATCTATGACGGACAGGTAGAAATCAAAGCCGTTTCCCGTGAAGCAGGTTCACGCACAAAAATCGCAGTTGCAGCAACTCAGGACGAAAACATTGATCCCGTAGGCGCATGTATCGGTCAGAGAGGTGCTCGTGTTGAAAAAATCGTAGAACTTCTCGGCGGTGAAAAAATCGACATCGTAAAATATTCAGAAGACCCTGCACTCTTCATCAGCGCAGCACTTGCTCCCGCAGATGTAATCAAGGTTGAAATTGACGAAACAGCAACTAACGCTTGTCACGTAACAGTTCCGGATGATCAGCTTTCTCTTGCAATCGGCAACAAAGGTCAGAACGCAAGACTTGCTGCAAAACTTACAGGCTGGAAAATTGACATTCAGCCCGAAAGCGGATTTTTCAAAACATCTGACACAGAATAAGGGGTGTAGATGATGCCTCAGGTAAAAAAAATCCCTATGCGTCAGTGTCTCGGCTGTAAAGAGCTTAAACCCAAAAGAGAGCTTATCAGAGTTGTGAGAAACTCTGAGGGCGAGGTTTCAATTGACCTTGTGGGCAAGAAACCGGGTAAAGGCGCATATATCTGCAGAGATGTGGAATGTTTCAGAAAGGCTCGTAAATCAAAGGCTTTTGAAAGGTCACTTTCCTGCAGTATTCCGGCAACAGTTTTTGACTCAATGGAGGAAGAACTGAATGCAGACGGACAGTAAATTTTATAATCTTTTAGGTCTTGCACGAAGAGCCGGTAAAATCGGCTGGGGACATGATGCAGCGTGTGATGCTATAAAATACGGCAAAGCACATCTCTGTATTCTCACAAGTGATGCATCGGAAAGACTTAAAAATGAATTCAGACGTGAATGCAGTTTTGAGGGAAGAGAAGTTACTCTCTGTGAAACTGAAAAAACAATGGACGAAATGAAATTTATCATCGGCGTCAGAGCAGGTGTGCTCACAGTCAATGATGAAGGATTTGCAAAGAGCCTCAAACGATATATTTTGAATGGAGGTAATTAAATGGCTGAAAAGAAATATAAGGTTGCCGATCTTGCAAAAGACCTCGGTAAACAGAATAAAGAAATAATAGACATTCTTGCTGAGGGTACAGACGAGCCCAAGAAAAAGGCTACAACTGCCCTTGAAGCAAAAGACCTTGACCTGTTTTTCAATAAATACACTTTTAATAATCAGGTTGAAAACTTTGACAAGTTCTTTGCACTTGCAAATGAAGTGAAGGAAGAGCCTGTAAAAGAAGAAAAAGCACCTGCTAAAGTTGAGAAAAAAGCAGATTCTCCTAAACAGGAAGGCAAAAAAGAAGAAAAGAAAGCAGAGAAGAAGCCTGCTACCGAAAAAACTGCACAGTCACAGCCTCAGCAGAAGAAAGAAAAGCAGGATAAACCCATGCAGTCAAGAACAAGGGGTGAAGCAAGAACAATCAACACCCGTGCAGAAGAAGTTGAGCTTGATAAGTATAACGAAAGATATGAGAACATAGCACCTGCTGACAGACATCGCTCAGACTCTGTTTCAAACAAACAGAAGCTGAAACAGAAATCTCAGCAGTACCGCAAACAGCAGGGTATGCGTTCAAAGAAAAAGGAAACAGAAAAGGAAAGAATGGCACGTCTTGAGGCAGAAAGAGCAAAAAGACCTCAGCTTGTTATCAAGGTTCCTGAAGAAATCGTTGTTTCTGACCTTGCTGCACTCCTTAAAGTTACAGGTGCCGAGGTTGTTAAAAAGCTGTTCCAGTTCGGTATGATGGTTAACCTCAACCAGACAATCGACTTTGACACGGCAGAAATCATTGCAACTGAGCTTGGTGCAAAGGTTGAAAAAGAAGTTGTTGTAACAATAGAAGAAAGAATTATCGACGACAGTGAAGACGATGCTTCTACTCTTGAACCCCGCTGTCCCGTTGTTGTTGTTATGGGTCACGTTGACCACGGTAAAACTTCAATCCTTGATGCTATCAGAAATACTTCTGTTACTGCAGGTGAAGCAGGCGGTATCACGCAGCACATCGGTGCTTACATGGTAAATGTAGGCGGAGAAAAGATTACATTCCTTGACACACCCGGTCACGCTGCTTTCACATCAATGCGTGCACGTGGTGCAAAGGCAACAGATATTGCAGTTCTTGTTGTTGCTGCTGATGACGGTATCATGCCTCAGACAGTTGAAGCTATCAACCATGCAAAGGCAGCAGATGTTTCAATTATCGTTGCAATCAATAAAATGGACAGACCCGGTGCAAACCCCGACAGAATCATGCAGCAGCTTACTGAATATGAAATTATCCCCGAAGAATGGGGCGGTGACACAATCTGCGTTCCCGTTTCTGCAAAAATGCACCAGAATATTGATAAACTTCTTGAGTCAATTCTCCTTATCGCAGAAATGAAAGAACTCAAGGCTAACCCCAACAGAGCAGCAAAAGGTGTTGTTATCGAAGCAAGACTTGATAAGGGCAGAGGTCCCGTTGCAACACTTCTTGTTCAGAAGGGTACACTTCATGACGGTGACGTTATCGTTGCAGGTACAGCAGTTGGCCGTGTAAGAACAATGCAGAACGAAAACGGCAAGAAGCTCAAGAAGGCAGGTCCTTCTGTTCCCGTTGAAATCACAGGTCTCGTTGAAGTTCCTCAGGCAGGTGACACATTTGACGCAGTAAGTGATGAAAAGCTTGCACGTACACTTGTTGAACAGCGTAAGGATGAAATTAAGGAAGCTAAGTTTAATTCAGTTCAGAAGGTTACTCTTGACAACCTCTTTGATTCAATCCAGCAGGGCGGTATGAAAGAGCTTAACATTATCGTTAAGGCTGACGTTCAGGGTTCAGCAGAAGCAGTTAAACAGAACCTTGAAAAGCTTACAAACGAAGAAGTCCGTGTTCGCGTTATCCACAACGGCGTCGGTGCTGTCAACGAATCTGACGTTATGCTTGCTCAGGCTTCAGGCGCACTTATCGTAGGCTTCAACGTAAGACCTGATGCGGTTGCAAAGGCAAATGCTGAACGTGACGGCGTTGAAATCAGAACCTACAGAATTATCTATGATTGCATCGAAGAAATGGAAGCTGCTATGAAGGGTATGCTTGATGCAAAAACAAGAGAAGTTGTTACAGGTACAGTTGAAGTCAGAAATGTTATTAAGATTTCTTCTGTTGGTAACATCGCAGGTAGCTACGTTCAGGATGGTAAAGTAGCACGAGGTTCAAAAATCAGAATTATCCGTGACGGTATCGTTATTGCCGAAGATGAAATTGCTTCACTCCGTCGTGAAAAGGATGACGTTAAGGAAGTTAACTCAGGCTACGAATGCGGTATCGGTCTTAATAAATACAGCGACATCAAGGTTGGCGACGTATTTGAAGTTTATGTAATAGAGGAGTACAGAGATTAATGGCAGGACACAGAGTACAGAGAGTGTCAGAGGACATCAGACGTGAAATAGTTGCAGTTATCCGCGAGCTTAAAGACCCTCGTGTCAGCGGAAAAATGCTCACTGTTGTACGTGTTGACGTAAGCTCAGACGCATCTTTTGCAAAGGTTTATGTCAGTGCACTTGAAGGCATTGAAACTGCACAGAATGCAGTAAAAGGTCTTAACAATGCACAGGGTTTAATCAGAGGCGAAGTAACAAGAAGACTGAGACTGAGAAAAAGTCCCGAGCTTAAATTTATTGCTGACGACTCTGTTGAACACGGTATGAAAATATTCAAAATGCTTGATGATATAAAGGTAGACGCAGATGAGGATTAATGTCAAAGAAGCAGCAGAAATGCTCAGAACACACGACAATATTATAATTCTTGTTCACTCGAACCCTGACGGTGACACGTTAGGGTGCGGCTACGCTTTGCTCAGAGCACTGAGGAAAGCGGGTAAAAAAGCAGAGGTTATGCGTCCTCTTAACACAGGCAAAAAGTATAATTATCTTTTTGATGACCTGGGTAAGCAGGATTTTGAACCCGAATTTGTGGTATCGGTTGACGTAGCAGACATAAAGCTTCTTGACACAGATGTAAGGGAACAGTATGGGAATAGAATCAATCTTGCAATTGACCATCATCCCTCAAACTGTGTGGAGTGTAAAAATCTTCTTCTTGAAGATACTGCTGCGGCAGCATGTGAAATTATTTATAAGCTTCTTCTTGAACTTGGAACAGAGCTTGACAAGAAAATTGCCGATTGTCTTTACACAGGTATTTCAACGGATACAGGCTGTTTCAGATATTCAAATACATCAGCCCAGACTTACCGTTTTGCTGCAGACCTTGTTGAAAAAGGTGCAGACGGTGCGTATATCAACAGAATAATGTTTGATACAAAAACAAAGTCTTACGTTATACTTGAAAGACTTGTTATGGACACTCTTGAAATGCATTTTGGCGGCAGATGTGCAATGACACATCTCACTCTTGATATGTATGAAAAAAGCGGTTCGGATGAATCAGAAACTGACCCACTTGCTTCAAAAACAAGACAGATTGAGGGCGTTGACATCGGCATTTTCGTCAGAGAAAAAACTGACGGTACTTTCAAGATTTCTCTCAGAACTCTTGAACCTGTAGATGCTTCAAAAATCTGTGGAATGCTCGGTGGCGGAGGTCACGCAAGAGCAGCAGGCTGTCAGGTTGAGGGTACACTTGCTGAAGTAAAGGCAAAAATAATTTCTGCAATTACGGAGTATCTGGGACAATGACAGGATTTGTGTGTTTTGATAAGGGTGAAAACATAACATCGTTTTTCGCAGTCAAAAGAATGTCACGTCTTATGGGCGAAAAGAAAGCAGGTCACACAGGCACTCTTGACCCTATGGCAACGGGTGTTATGACTGTGGCTCTTGGCGGTGCTACAAGGTTTATTGAGCTTATCCCAAGCCATGAGAAGTCATATACTGCAGTGATAAAATTCGGTATTGCCACCGATACTCTCGATATTACGGGTAATGTCCTTGAAGAAAGTGACAAAAAAGTTTCCCGTGAAGAATTTGAAGCAGTTCTTCCTCTTTTCAGAGGCGATATTATGCAGGTTCCCCCTATGTATTCGGCACTAAAAAAAGACGGAGTAAGACTTTATGACCTTGCACGTCAGGGTGTTGAAGTGGAAAGAGAAGAAAGACCTGTTACAATAAAAAAACTTGAACTCATTTCTCACAAAGAAGAAAACGAGTTTGAAATTGAAGTTTTCTGTTCAAACGGAACTTACATACGTTCTCTCTGCAACGATATCGGAGAGAAATTAGGCGTTCCCTGTACACTTAAAAAGCTTCGCAGAACAATGGCGAATAATATTGAAATTTCATCATGTCTTACCTTTGAAGAAATTGAAAAAATCTGTGAAGAGGGAAGACAAAGTGAAATTCTTCTTCCCGTTGACAGACTTCTTTCTGTTTATCCTGAAATCAGGGTGAGCGAAAAACAGGCTGTCCGTTTCTCAAACGGTGGCGAGCTTGACGCAGGAAGACTGAAAGGAAGTTTCTGTGAGGGTTTCTACAGGGTATATTCTCCTGAGAGAAAATTCCTCGGTATAGGTGAATATGACAAAGAAAAAAATCAACTGAAAGTTAATCGTGTTTACAATGAAAAATAAGAAAACACCTGAAACTGAATATTCTGCAATTGCTCTTGGTAACTTTGACGGACTTCACGCAGGTCACAGAGCAGTTCTCAGAAAAGCATATAATTATAGCCTTGACAGAAATGTCAGGGCTGTTGCTCTTATATTCGACGTGCACCCGAAAACATTTTTTGGTAAAAAAATAAGACTTCTCCAGACAAATGAGGAGAAGATAACTGAAATAGAGAAAATCGGTCTTGAAACGGAAGTTCTTTCCTTTGATGAATATAAAAATTTCTCTGCTGAAGAATTCGTAAGAGTTGTTCTCAAAGAAAAGTTGGGTGCAAAGGCAGTTTTCTGCGGTTTCAATTACCATTTCGGTAAAGGCGGTACTGCGGATGCAAAGGACCTTGAAAGACTTTGCAAGGAAAACGGAATTGAGGTTTTTGTCAATGAAGAAACCTTTGTTGACGGAGAAAAAGTCAATTCAAGTAAACTGCGTGAACTTCTGCAAACAGGTGACGTTGAAAAGGCAAATAAACTGATGACAAAGGATTTTTCCTATTCCTTTGAAGTTGTTCACGGTCAGAAAAGGGGTAGGCAAATGGGCTTCCCCACTGCAAACCAGTATTTTCCACCTGAACTTGTGTTGCCGAAATTCGGAGTTTATGCATCGACTGCCGAAGTTGACGGAAAAGTTTACCACGCTTTTACAAACATCGGCTCACGTCCAACATTCCCCGAAGATGATGTAAGAAGTGAAACGCATCTTTTTGACTTTGACGGAGACTTATACGGCAAAAAGGTGAGAGTAACACTCTGTAAATTCTTAAGGGAAGAAAGAAAATTTTCATCCTCCGAAGAATTGGCTCTACAGCTTGCAGAGGATAAAAAAGAAACGGAAAAGTTTTTCAAATCAATATAAACTCCTACGGAAGGGTGAGTGTGTCCTTCCGTTTTTTTATTTTAATGAATTATGAATATTGAAAAATTTCGGGTCTGCGACGATTATATATTGCACCGAGTGAACAAACGTAGGGGACTGGTTTCCCGTCCCGAATAAAACATCATAAAAATTTACGGGAGCCGAAACGACTCCCCTACGATATGAAAATAAATGCACGGATAAATTATAATTTATCGAGCAGTTGAAATAATATTTGCCTCCCTTGCCTAAAGGGAGGTGGATTTTGCGAAGCAAAAGACGGAGGGATATTTAATGAATTTTATATAAAAACAACAATATCCCCCAGTCAAAACCTACGGTTTCGCCAGCCACCTTTAGGCAAGGGGGCCAATAATTACAATTAGTTTCAGAGTGACAAATTATTATTTATCTGTGTGTTATTACATAAAGCGATGCAGGTGTTGTCTGCAATAAAAAACACCCGAAAAGATTAATTTCTTTTCGGGTGTCCGGCTTTTATTTAGATGTACGGCGCCGGGTCTATTGTTGAACCCCACATGCCGTTACGTATTTCGAAATGGCAATGTGCACCGGTTGAGTTACCTGTTGTACCCATAATTGCAATCTGCTGTCCCTGAGTAACCTGCTGACCTACCGAAACGTTTATCGTGTAGTTATGAGCATAGAGTGTAAGGTAGCCGTCAGAATGGGTAATCATAACTGTATTACCGTAGCCTGAGCACCATCCTGCATAGGAAACTGTACCAGCTTTCGCAGCTACAATCTGCTTTGTGAAGGGTCCTGTCTGACCGCCTGCGCCGCCACAGGAAATATCAATACCTGCATGAAGTTTATAAACGCCTGTTACAGGGTTTGTTCTCATGCCGTAAACGGATGAAATGTATCTGTCTGAATAAGGCACAGGGTTGATGTAGCCTGAGGGGTTACTTGAGGGTGCAAAGTTTGTACCTGCACCGCCTGAACCGTTAGAGCCCATAATGATGTTCTGAATCTGCTGTTCAAGCTGTGATTCCTGTCTGTCAAGGGCTGCAATCTGGTTTTTGTAAGCCTGACTTTCTTTGTCAAGTTTTAAAAGAGCAGCGTTTGCTTCCTTATACTTCAATGAAACTTCAGTCTGTCTGTCTGTGAAAACTTTCTGTTCAGCCTCAAGCTCCTTTTTCTTTACTTCAAGGGCTTCTTTTTCTTTTGCCAGCTCTTCCTTCTGCTTTTCGAGGTCTTCCTGAAGTTTGAGAAGGTCTTCCATTGTTTTGATAAGTGATTTGATGATTTTGTCATCGTTATCTGCAATTCTCTTGAGCATCTCACTTGTTGTCAGGTAAGATGCAAGATTATCTGCACTGAGAAGAAGCTTAAGGGATGAACCGCTGCCTGACATATAAGATGCTCTCATACGTACGGCAAGCATTTCTTTTATTTCCTTAATTTCTTCTTTTTTATCTGCCATCTGTACTTCGATTTCAGCAATTTCTTCATTCTTTGCTTCAATCTGTTTGTTTATTTTTTCAACTTCACCGTTAAGCTCGTTGATTTTCACCTGATAGATGTCAATTTCTTTCTGGATTGCTTCAATCTGAGCGTAGAGTGTTGTAACATACTCCTCCTGCTTATCAAGGTTTCCCTTGAGCGAATCCAGTTTGTTCTGCTGTTCTTCACGCTCTGCCTGAATATCTGCCAGCTGGTCCTGAAGTTCAGATTTTGATGCAGCAGATGAGGAAATTACGAAGTTAAACATCAGAATCAATGACATAGTCAGCGTGAAAAATCTGAATAACTTATTCTTCATCCGGGTCATACTCCTGTTCTTTCAAATATTTGCTGATTGATACGGCACTGCCGAAAGCACCTGTAATAATACCTACTGCAAGGAATGCACAGAGGATAAATGCTGAGTAATCCTTGAAGGACACAAGTCCGTTGTTCATAAACAGACCGAGACCTCCGCTGAAGGAATTTGCCACAAGCTCGTAAACACCCCATACAACGCCCCATGAAATGAGACCTGCAATAACACCAAGGGACATACCTTCAACCATAAACGGCCAACGTATGAACCATGCTGTTGCACCTACAGATTTCATAATCTTGATTTCAAGACGACGGGAGAACATTGTAATTTTGATTGTGTTTGAAATGATGAAGAGTGAAACTACAAGGAGGATGAGGATAACACCAACGCTGATGTAGGTAACAGTTTTTCTGATTGATGCTACCTGCTGAGAAAGCTCTCTGTCCTCACGTACACTCTGTACATGGTTTACGCTTTTTATCTGAGAGAGCGTTGAATCAAATTGAGTAAGGTCATCGAGAATAACTCTGTAAGAATCGGGAAGTGGGTTGTCCATTCCCTCAAAAAGAGTCCTGTCACCGCCAAGGGCATCAAGCTGCTCTTCGAAAGCTTCTTCCTTTGAAACAAACTCGCAATCCTTCACGTTTTCAATTTTCATAAGGTCTGTTCTGACCTGTGCTACTGTTTCGTCAGTTGCTTTATCATCAACAAAAGCTACGATTACGTTTGAGTCTTCGATATTTGTGATGATTTTTTCCATATTGACAACAAGCATAAATGCAATACCCATCATTACAAGGCAGGAAAGAAGAACTGAAATTGATGCTACAGACATAAGTCTGTTAAGCCACACATTCTTGAAGCCTTCCTTGGTAAGGTAGCCTATGCTGCCACCGCTTGCTGTTTTTCTCATAATCAGTCTGCACCTCCGTCTGTATCATCGTTATCGTTGAGGTAAACTGAATATTTATTGCTTTCAAGATTTTTGTAAATCTCGTCAACGTCAATTTCATTTGTGTGACCTGATTCCTTTTCTTCACTCATGGTAACCATGAACTTGCTCAGGTCTTCAACGCTGTCTTCGTCGGGATAATAAGCCTCAGCCGCTTTTTTACGCATACGGCGAAGACGTGATTTATCACCCTGATTGTACTTTTTCTCATATTTACGTACAAGAGGACTTGATGACAAGTCACCGTCTGCAACAACGTTACCGCTGTCAAGAGTAATTACACGCTTGTCAAACTGTCTGACAAGGTCATGTTCATGTGTAACAATAATAACTGTTGTACCTTTCTCGTTGATATCCTTGAGAAGGTCAATAATTTCAAAAGCCATCGTAGGGTCAATGTTACCTGTAGGCTCGTCGGCAATAATAACCTTTGCCTCATTTACAAGTGCTCTTGCCAATGCAACTCTCTGCTGTTCACCGCCTGAAAGCTCATTAGGGAAGCATCTTGCCTTGTTTGAAAGTCCCACACGTGTAATAACAAAGGGAACCTTCTTTCTGATTTCCGATTCACGTGCACCGATAACGCGCATTGCGAAAGCGATGTTTTCGTAAACCGTCATGTTGGGGATAAGTCTGAAATCCTGGAAAACGATACCGAGGTCACGTCTGAAATAAGGTATCTCTCTCTTTTTCAGTTCGGTAAGTGTGTGTCCGTTGACAATCACCGTACCTGTTGTGGGAACTTCTTCTCGCATCAGGATTTTCAGAAAGGTACTTTTACCTGCACCTGATGCACCAACAACGAAAACGAATTCACCGTCTTCAATGTGAATATTCACATCTTTAAGTGCCTGAGTGCCGTTATCATACCTTTTAGAAACGTTGATAAAGTCAATCATCTTTTAAAATCCTTTTTTGAAAATCAATATTTTACCGGGTTTGCGTCAAGATATTTTTTGACCATAAGAGCTACTTTGAATACGATTGCATCATCAAATTCGCGAAGGTCAAGGCCTGTGAGCTTTTTGATTTTTTCAAGTCTGTAAACAAGAGTATTCCTATGTACAAAAAGTTTTCTTGATGTTTCGGAAACATTGAGGTTGTTTTCAAAGAAACGCTGGATTGTGAAAAGTGTTTCGTGGTCAAGGCTTTCAATTGAGCCTTTCTTGAACACTTCTTTAAGGAACATTTCGCAAAGAGTTGTGGGAAGCTGATAAATAAGTCTTGCGATACCGAGGTTATCGTAGCTGATAACGATTTTATCTGTATCGAAGAATTTACCTACTTCTGTTGCAACCTGAGCTTCCTTAAAGCTTCTTGCAAGGTTTTTAATGCCTGTAACTGTTGAACCGATACCCACAAGAACGTGTGAATAATATTCAACACCGAGGCTGTCAATTATTGAACGTGCAAGCTTTTCAAGATCTCTTGTTTCAATGTTTGCTTTAACCTCTTTGACAATGGCAATGTCAGTTTCGTTGATACCGATGACAAAGTCCTTTGTTTTATCGGGGAAGATGTTCTGCAGAGATTCAATTGCAGCCACTTCATCCTTGCCGAAAACTTTAAGGAGGATTACAACTCTCGATGCATCACTGTTAAAGCGGAGTTCTCTTGCTTTAAGGAAGATGTCACCGGGGAGAATATTGTCAAGGATAACATTTTTAACAAAATTGCCTCTGTCATATTTTTCATCATAGCACTGCTTGATGTTTTCAAGCGATATACAGACAAGACTTACAAGCTTCTGAGCCTCGAAATCGTCACCTTCAACAAAGGCAGCATATTCCGCATTTACACGGCTTCCAAGTGTCTTAAAGGTTTTTGTTCCGATTTTCACACATTCGTTGTTCTCAAATGCAACGGTACTGTCTGCAATTGTTTCGCCGATAATTGAAAGCTCACTGCATGCAATAATTGCGCCTGTTTCGTCAATTACACCTACAGTTCTGTCAATGGCATCCTTCATCTGATGAACAACACTCTGAAATACTCGATTTGCCATAAAAATCCCTCTCACTCTTTAATCTTTGTCCCATACCACCGCCCGATTTGACATGTATTTTCGGGTGGTTGTGCATTTTGCTACCAAAACACAAAACAATTATACACTTTTGTAACTGATTTTGCAACTAAAATGTAATAATTTAATAAAAATTTTTTATATTTTTTGTCCTTGTTCACAAAACATTCACCAATCTCATAAATAAAAGCCAAAAAACAGGTGTTTATTCGTCATTTTTTCATTGTGCATTATCACAACATTTTGTTATGCTTTTCATAAAAAGCACAGGCTTTGTGATTGTGTACAGGGTTTTGAGGAAATTTGCTCCTGTTATATTAAAATCTGTGACGTATAAAAATGACCGCAGCTGATGGACAGCTGCGATCATTTTATGTATTATATTATTTTGTTTCCTGATTCATCATTACTGCGTCTTCAAAAATGTGTTCCTGAGATTTGATGACTATGTTTTTACGACGCTCTGTAAGCTCGTGATACATAATAGTCTTTGTTTTATCGTCAAGGTTATAGAAGAGCATGGGGATGTAGGAGAATGCACCGAGGATAATAGGCACAACAGAATACATTGCGAAAATTGCCTGTTTTGTTTTCATTGACTGAACTGTTCCGATACCTGCTTCGTAACCGATGAATGAAACAACTGCGGTTGAAACTGCGTTCTGGATTTCAGAAACAATTTTTGTTGCAAGGCTTGAAATGAATCCTGTCATAGCCTCTGTACGCTTACCTGTTTTCCATTCGCCGTAGTCGATAATTTCCTGACCCATAAGCTCGGGAATAACCTTACCGATTGAGTAGACGGATGAGATACACATTTCATGGAACATGATACCGGGAATCATAATCCAAAGGTTATCAAGGTTGTTGAAGCCGATTGCAAAAACGATAATCCAGCCAAGCTGAGGGACTGCACGGGAAATATACCACAATTGCTTCATGTTGAATTTCTTACGGAGTTTGGGAAGATACATGTAAGAAACGTATGTAAGGGGAGATGCAGGAATACCTGTGATAACTTTAAGTGAGGCAGAACCCATAACGTCAAGCCAGAACATGTTTGAGAAAGGACCGCCCACGTGACCGAATGCAGAAAGAATATCTGAGAGTGTAAGCAGAACCTGGAGTCTGTTTCCGAAGAAGTTTTTCAGACCGTCTGAAAGTTTCGGCTTTTCTTCGACCTGAACAATACGTTCTTTGATGGTACAGATTCTTACAAACATACCAAGGAACGAAACAACAAGTGTAAGTGTACCCATGAAGATGTAAACATTTTCAACGGACATTCCGATTGCACCTACAGCTGCGAGGTCGAGAAGGATAACCATTACGTAGCTGGGAACCTTTTCAAAGTCACCGATATTATCAAGTGCAATGAGGGCAGCCTTGTCGTCGATACTCGGTGTGTAGGTCGAGTTGAGACCATTGATAGCACAAGTATACAAAGTACCGATGGTTTCTTTAAGGACTGAAATTACACAATAAATAACAATTTTCTGCC
>JAFXFI010000045.1 GCA_017520635.1 Clostridia bacterium | reverse complement strand
CCCCTGAAAACTACAAAAAACTTCTTCTTGCATTCATTTTTGCAGCAGCAATCCAGATTGTAGGTGCGCTTATTGCACTTCCGTTTTTCAGGGATAAATCAAAGCATGACAATTGCATTTACAAATTTGCATCAAACTACGGAAACGTAGGTTACATGGCACTTCCTCTTGCAAATGCAGTTTTAGGTGCAGAAGGTGTTTTCTATTGCTCAGTTGTTGTAATGGTGTTCAATATCAGTTCATTTACTCATGGTATAATGGTAATGACAGGGGAGAAAAAGTTCAACCTGAAAAAACTTATCTTAAATCCCGGTACAATCGCTGTGCTTCTGGGTCTTCCTCTGTTTATTTTCGGAGTAAGACTTCCTGAAATTATAAACACACCGCTTGATTATCTTGCATCTCTCAACACTCCTCTTGCAATGATTTTCTTCGGAACATATCTTGCAAACACAGACCTGAAAACAATGTTCAGCGATAAGAGAATTTATCTCACAGCATTCCTGAAGCTTATTGTACTTCCTCTCTGTATGCTGGGGCTTTTCAAAATTTTCGGTATTACGGGTGTGCTTGTTCCTGCTCTTATTCTTTCAAGCTCAGCACCAAGCGCCAATAACACTGTAATGTTTGCAGCGAAATATGATAAGGATGCGCCCTGTGCTTCAAAAGTGGTTGCAATGGTAAGCTTTATGAGTATTATAACAATGCCTGTTATGATAGCTCTCGGACAGCAGGTTGCTTAAAATGAAAAATATAAATAACACTATAGAAAAATACTGTGAGTTTTTCGGATTTTCTCCTTTCGCAATTTATAAGGATAAACTTCTTGATTGTCGTGGAAAATCGAGAATCCCCGAAAACACAAAAACAGTTATAACACTTCTTTTTCCGTATTATCTCGGCGAAGAAGCTTATGAAAACTTAAATGTTTCACGATATGCTGCGGTAAGTGACTATCACACCGTTGCAGGAAAATATCTCGGTATTATCTGTGAAGAGCTGAAAAAGGAATATCCGGAGAACGAATTTGTTTACTTTGCAGACAATTCTCCTATACCCGAGGTTTTTGCTGCAGTAAAATCAGGTCTTGGTGTAAAAGGAAGAAATGGGCTTTTCATCAACGAAAAATACGGTTCATGGGTGTTTATCGGAGAAATTATCACAGACCTTTTTGTGCCTTGTGAAGAAAAGGAGATAACATTCTGTGTTGATTGCAGAAAGTGTCTTGATGCATGTCCTACAGGCGTACTGAAGGATGAGGTTTTCGACAAAGAAAAATGTCTTTCTCATATAAGTCAGAAAAAGGGAGAAATCCCTGAAGAATATAAAGAAATGATGAAACGTCTTAACTGTGCATGGGGCTGTGACGAATGTCAGAAAGCATGTCCTTATAACATAAACGCAGAGAAGACCACCATCAGAGAGTTTATTGAAAGCTTTAATCCCGTTGTAACAGGTGATACCTCAATTGAGGGCAGAGCCTTTGAATGGCGTGGAGATAAGGTTATCAGAAGAAATATTGAAGTGTTGGAAGAAAAGTTATGAATTTTGAAAACAAAGGATACGACTCAAAATTTAAGGAACTGATATCATCTGCTTTTGACAGCGGAAGACTTCCTCATGCAATAATTCTTGAGGGTGCAAATGAAACAACAAGAATGACCTTTGCAAAAACTCTTGCAAAAGCGCTTGTCTGTAAAGAAAGCACAAATGAGGTTAAACCTTGCGGGAAATGTGCTGACTGTCTGAAAGCTGAGTCAATGTCCCATGTTGATATAAAATTTGTTGAGGGCACTAATAAATCAAAAACAGTTTCCGTAGAAGATATAAGACGTGTCAGAAGTGACGCTTACGTTGTACCCAATGAGGCGGAAAGAAAAGTTTATATCATCACAGGCGCTCACAAAATGAACGAAACTGCAATGAATGCGTTCCTGAAAGTTCTTGAAGAACCTCCCTCTTATGTTAATTTCATTTTAGAGTGTGAAGATAAAGCAATGCTTTTGCAGACGGTGAAGTCAAGATGTGTAGCTTTCCGTATGGGAGACCTGACTGACGACAGCGTTACTGCAAAGAAGCTTGAAAAATCCTATGAAAATGCAAAGCTTATTGCAGATGCAATTTCTCTTGACAGCGAAATTGAACTGATGAAAGTTCTGGGATTATTTGAAAAAGACAAAGAAGCCTTGAAATTAGCACTTGAAGAAGTTATACTTATATTGAGAGATGGACTCTCTCTCAAAAGCGGAGCAGAAAAATGTCTTTCAGGCAATGGAGAAACTGCAAGAAAAATTTCTTCAAATATGACTTCGGAAAAAATTATGAGAGCAATGGACGTTGTGTCCGAAGCTCTCAGCGGTATACAGTATTTTGCAAATCAGAATTTGCTTTTAGCACGGCTGTCAAGCCGTTTGAAATAGAAAGTGAGGAAAATATTATGGCTGAGGTAATCGGTGTAAGATTTAAAGATGTAGGCAAAGTTTATTTCTTTGACCCTGACGGAAAAAAGCTTAAAAAATTTGATAAAGTTATTGTTGAAACTGCACGCGGTATTGAATGCGGTGAGGTTGCAACGGAAAACCGTGAAGTTGCAGATGAAAACATTGTTCATCCCCTTAAAAAGCTTATCAGAATTGCAACAGAAAAAGACCTGAAAACAGTTGAGGAAAACAAAGAAAAAGAGAAAAAGGCTTTTGATATCTGCCTTGAAAAAATAGAAAAACACGGTCTTGATATGAAGCTTGTTGATGTTGAATACACATTTGACAACACAAAAATCCTTTTCTATTTTACATCAGACGGCAGAGTTGATTTCAGAGAGCTTGTAAAAGACCTTGCGTCAGTTTTCAGAACGAGAATAGAGCTTCGCCAAATTGGTGTAAGAGACGAATCTAAAATGGTAGGCGGTCTCGGTATGTGCGGAAGACCTCTCTGCTGTGCAAGCTTCCTTGGCGACTTCCAGCCTGTTTCAATTAAGATGGCAAAAGAACAGGGCTTGTCACTTAACCCCACAAAAATAAGCGGTACTTGCGGAAGACTTATGTGTTGCCTGAAATATGAGCAGGAGGCTTATGAACATCTTCTCAGAGTTACTCCCAAAGCAGGTGCAATTGTTGAAACAAGTGAGGGCAGAGGTACTGTGGCAGAGGTAAATCTTCTCAGAGGTAAAGTGAAAGTAAACCTCGACAGAAGACCGGGTGCTGCACCTCAGACCTTTGACAGACACGATGTGAAAATCATCAAAGACGGTCACATCAAGGTTGACAAAGCAGAACTTGAAGCACTCAAGGGAATAGAATCGTAAAAAAGAATTTATATTTATGATAATATCGTAGGGGAGGGTCTCTGTGCCCTCCCGATTTTTTTTATGCAAAATGCAAAATTTTGGGTTTGCGACGCGATTTATATAATAGAAACCAAAGGTTATATTGTAGGAAACGGCGATTTCCGACGTTTCGAAAAACGCACGAAAACCAGCGGTTTGTCGGCAAGCGCCAAACCCTACAATGTTAAAATCAATTTACCACATCAATTCCAAACGCTCAAGGATGACGACAAAATGGCAAGGTCAGCCACAGATAAATTATAATTTGTCGTTGAGGTCAATTTAACTGTTGTAGGGCTCGGCGTCCTCGACGAGCCGTTAGTTTTATATAAATTTCGCGGACGGTCGAGGACGCCCGTCCCTACGAAAAGTCGCATAATATCAATGGGT
>JAFXFI010000044.1 GCA_017520635.1 Clostridia bacterium | reverse complement strand
GAGGGACGTGAACGGGCATCTGGTCACCGTCGAAGTCAGCGTTGAAAGCTGTACATACGAGGGGATGAAGCTTGATAGCTCTGCCTTCGATAAGAACAGGTTCGAAAGCCTGAATACCAAGTCTGTGAAGTGTAGGAGCACGGTTGAGAAGAACGGGGTGGTCCTTGATAACAACTTCAAGAGCATCCCATACTTCGTCAGTTGCACGTTCTACCATCTTACGTGAACGCTTGATGTTTTCAGCAACACCTGTTTCAATAAGTCTCTTCATAACGAAGGGTTTGAAGAGCTCAAGAGCCATTTCCTTGGGAAGACCGCACTGGTAAAGCTTCAGTTCGGGACCAACAACGATAACTGAACGTCCGGAGTAGTCAACACGTTTACCGAGAAGGTTCTGACGGAAACGTCCCTGCTTACCTTTAAGCATATCTGAAAGAGATTTGAGAGCTCTGTTGTTGGGACCTGTTACGGGACGACCGCGTCTGCCGTTGTCAATAAGAGCGTCAACTGCTTCCTGAAGCATTCTCTTTTCGTTTCTTACGATGATTTCGGGAGCACCAAGTTCAAGGAGCTTTGCAAGACGGTTGTTTCTGTTTATAACACGTCTGTAAAGGTCGTTAAGGTCACTTGTTGCAAATCTGCCGCCTTCAAGCTGAACCATGGGACGGATATCGGGGGGGATAACAGGAACAACGTCCATGATCATCCATTCGGGTCTGTTGCCTGACTGACGGAAAGCTTCAACAACCTCAAGTCTCTTGAGAATTTTAGCTTTCTTCTGACTTGTTGCAGTTTCAAGTTCTTCATGAAGTTCTTTTGAAAGTTCATCAAGGTCGATTTCTGCAAGAAGTTCTTTGATAGCTTCTGCACCCATGCCTGCTTTGAAGTCATCTTCATACTTTTCACGCATGTCTGCATAGTCTTTTTCATTAAGAGTCTGATACTTTTCAAGAGGTGTGTCACCGGGATCGATAACAACGTACATTGCAAAGTAGAGAATCTTTTCAAGGTTTCTGGGAGTAATATCAAGGATAAGACCCATTCTTGAGGGGATACCCTTGAAATACCAGATGTGTGAAACAGGGGCAGCAAGTTCGATGTGACCCATACGTTCACGACGAACCTTTGATTTTGTGATTTCAACGCCGCAACGTTCACAAACTTTGCCCTTATATCTTACTCTCTTGTACTTTCCGCAATGACATTCCCAGTCCTTTGTAGGTCCAAAAATCTTTTCGCAGAAAAGGCCTTCCTTTTCAGGTTTGAGAGTACGGTAGTTAATTGTTTCGGGTTTCTTGACTTCACCGTAAGACCAGCTTCTGATCTGGTCAGGAGAAGCAAGACCGATTTTTATAGATTCAAAATTGATGTTTTCCATACTAACGAACTCCTTTCAATCAATAATCTTCGTCGCTGAGATCTGAGTCGTCTGCGGAATATTCGTTGTAGAAGTCTTCGTCAGAATCTGCATCTGATGTGTAGAAATCACTGTCGCCGTCTTCACTTTCAACAAGGTAGCCGTCGCTCTTTTCGGCATCGTTTACGTTTGTGAATGCTTCTTCGTCAACCTGAATGCCGAGCTCATTATCATCAAATGTCTGTCTGAGGTCGATTTCGTTGTTTTCACCGTCGAGAACCTTAACATCAAGAGCAAGAGACTGAAGCTCTTTGATAAGAACCTTGAATGATTCGGGAACGCCGGGAGTGGGAACGTTCTGACCTTTGACGATTGTTTCGTAAGTTTTCACACGTCCTACAACGTCGTCAGATTTAACTGTAAGGATTTCCTGAAGAGTATAAGCAGCACCGTAAGCTTCAAGTGCCCAAACTTCCATTTCACCGAAACGCTGACCACCGAACTGAGCTTTACCGCCAAGGGGCTGCTGAGTAACCAGTGAGTAAGGACCTGTTGAACGGGCATGGATTTTGTCGTCAACAAGGTGGAGAAGTTTAAGGAAGTACATAACGCCGACTGTAACGGGGTTATCGAACTTTCTGCCTGTACGTCCGTCAATAAGGATTGACTTACCGTCTTCTCTGAGACCTGCAAGTTTAAGAGTTTCTCTGATGTCAGATTCATGAGCACCGTCAAATACGGGAGTCATAACCTTCCAGCCAAGGCTTCTTGCTGCGAAACCGAGGTGAACTTCAAGAACCTGACCGATATTCATTCGGCTGGGAACGCCGAGGGGATTAAGAACGATATCAAGGGGAGTACCATCTTCAAGGAAGGGCATATCTTCAACGGGAAGGATACGTGAAACAACACCTTTGTTACCATGACGACCTGCCATTTTGTCACCAACAGAAAGCTTACGCTTCTGAGCGATGTAACAACGTACTGTCATGTTTACGCCGGGGCTGAGTTCATCGCAGTTTTCGGGAGTGAAAACTTCAACGTTAACGATGATGCCGTATTCACCGTGAGGCACTCTGAGAGATGTGTCGCGGACTTCTTTTGCTTTTTCACCGAAGATAGCGCGGAGAAGTCTTTCTTCAGCAGTAAGTTCAGTTTCACCTTTGGGAGTAACTTTACCTACAAGGATGTCACCTGAGTGTACTTCAGCACCGATTCTGATGATACCTCTTTCGTCAAGGTCTTTAAGAGCATCTTCACCAACGTTGGGGATGTCTCTTGTGATATCTTCAGGTCCGAGCTTGGTATCTCTTGCTTCTACTTCATATTCCTCAATGTGGATTGAAGTGTAAACATCTTCACGAACAAGCTTTTCATTGATAAGAACAGCGTCTTCGTAGTTATAGCCTTCCCATGTCATGAAGCCGATAAGAGCGTTTTTACCAAGGCTGATTTCACCGCCTGCAGTTGCAGGACCGTCAGCAATAACCTCTTTCTCTTCAACATGCTGGCCGATTGCGACAACGGGTTTCTGGTTGATACATGTACCCTGGTTAGAACGCATGAACTTAACAAGGTTGTATTCATCAACGTGACCGTCATCTGTAAGAATTGTGATTTTAGTAGCGTCAAGGCCTGTAACAGTACCTGCACGCTTAGCGATAAGAGCAACACCTGAGTCAACAGCAGCTTTGTATTCCATACCTGTGCCGACAAAGGGAGCATCTGTTTTAAGAAGGGGAACAGCCTGACGCTGCATGTTAGATCCCATGAGAGCACGGTTTGCGTCGTCGTTTTCAAGGAAAGGAATCATTGCAGTAGCAACTGAAACAACCATCTTGGGAGAAACGTCCATGTAATCTGCTTTAGTGTTTTCGATTTCAAGGAATTCGTCTCTGTATCTTGCTGTGATTTTATTGTTGATGAAACGGCCGTTTTCATCGAGAGGTTCGTTAGCCTGAGCAACGATGAAGTTATCTTCAACGTCAGCAGTCATGTAGTGAACCTCGTCAAGAACAATGCCTGTTTCTTTATCAATTTTTCTGAAAGGAGCTTCAATGAAGCCGTATTTGTTAATCTTTGCAAATGTTGCAAGGTATGAGATAAGACCGATGTTGGGACCTTCAGGAGTTTCGATGGGGCACATACGACCGTAGTGGCTGTAGTGAACGTCACGAACCTCGAAACCTGCACGGTCTCTTGAAAGACCGCCGGGACCGAGAGCTGAAAGTCTTCTCTTATGAGTAAGTTCAGCAAGGGGGTTAGTCTGGTCCATGAACTGTGAAAGGGGAGAAGAACCGAAGAACTCTTTGATAGCCATGAGAACGGGTCTTGAGCTGATAAGTGCTGTGGGAGTCATCTTATCATCACCGTCCTGACTCTGGAGAGTCATTCTTTCGCGTACCACTCTTTCAACACGTGAAAGACCGATTCTGAACTGATTCTGGAGCAATTCGCCGACAGAACGGATACGGCGGTTGCCGAGATGGTCGATATCGTCAAGTGTACCTACACCGCAAGCAAGGCAGTTGAGGTAGTTGACTGATGCGAAAATATCTTCAATTGTGATATGCTTAGGGATAAGGTCATCGCAACGTGATGCGAGAACTTCTTTGAGGGCATCCTTGTCATCGCCGCATTCGTCAAGAATGGGGAAGAGGATGTCAGCGCGTACACATTCATTGATGGCGATTTCTTCAAGCTCATCTTCTGTGAACATGGGAAGATAGGGCTTGGGATCAACCATACCGTTTGATACGACTTTAACTTCTTTACGGTCAAAGTGAACATCAGCTTCAACATAAGCCTCTGTCACACCTGCCTGTTCGATTTCATAGGCTTTTTCTTTTGTGAGAATTTCGCCTGACTCTGCAAGGATTTCACCTGTAAGTGTATTTACAACGGGCTGAGTAAGCTTGCAGCCTGCAATACGTGCAGAGATAGCCATTTTCTTATTATATTTATAACGGCCTACTCTTGAAAGGTCATAGCGGTGAACATCGAAGAAAAGATTTTCAAGATGTGTCTGTGCTGTTTCAAGAGTTGCAGGTTCGCCCGGACGGAGTTTTTTGAAAACTTCCATAAGAGCTTCTTCTGAGTTCTTGGTTTCATCTTTTTCAAGAGTAGCGATAATTCTTTCATCGTTTCCGAAAAAATCAAGGATGTCGCTGTTTGAAGAAAGACCAAGTGCACGAAGGAAAGTAGTAATATAAATTTTTCTGTTCTTATCTATTCTTACATAGTAGAGGTCGTTTGAATCTGTTTCGTATTCAAGCCAGGCACCTCTGTTAGGAATGACCGTTGTTGTGAAAAGACGCTTACCTGTCTTATCATGTGTCATATCGTAGTACATACCGGGAGAACGGACAAGCTGAGAAACGATAACTCGTTCAGCACCGTTGATGACGAAAGTACCGCTTTCAGTCATAATGGGGAAATCACCCATATAAACTTCGCTTTCTTTGATTTCGCCTGTCTCCTTGTTTGTAAGACGAGCCGTTACACGCATGGGAGCAGCGTAAGTAGCATCACGCTGTTTGCATTCGTATACAGTATATTTGGGCTTGTCGTCCATTCTGTATCCGATAAAGCTCAGCACCCAGTTGCCTGTGTAGTCGACGATGTCAGCTGTGTCCCTGAATACCTCTTTGAGACCGTCAGTAAGGAACCATTCGTATGATTTCTTCTGGATTTCAATAAGGTTGGGCATTTCCATAACTTCATCGATACGGCCGAAACTTTTTCTGAGGGTTTTTCCTCGGTAGACATCTCGTACATTACCCATAGATCATATCACTCCGTTCTTTGATTTTGCATGGTAAATGTTACTTTTCGTTAAGTGAATTTTCTTGATTTTTCCACGAAAACACTATTGATTTCTGTAGATTTTTGTGGTATTATGTAAACACCTCAAAATATCAAGGGATATTTCACTCCATTATAATGCAGTATAGAATTTTATCATACTTTTCAAAGCTTGTCAAGAGTTTTTGAGAAGTTTTTTTATTTATATATAGTATATCTTTTCATTATATATAAGGGGACCTCTAAATGCCAAAAAATTAAAAAGCAGAGTGATTTCATCGTGAAATCACTCTGCTTTTATGATTTATGAAGTTATTATACGGAAAATTTGTTTTTCAAACCTGTTTTTTCAAGAATGCTCATTATGAGAATTGAAACAACTATTCCGAAAAGTCCCTGAACTGCATTCCCCGGAACACCTGCAAGGGAAGACACAAAGTTTTGTGTAATCAATGAGTCGTAGAGATAGTAGCCTGATATCATTATAACCTCTGCGGAAAGACTGCTGATGATTTTCGGGAATATGTTTTTCTTGCTGAAAGCTTTTGAAAGAGAAGTAAAAATAAAGCAGGAAGCGAGCGCCATAAGTCCTTTGATTATAAATGTTGCAGGAGCATAAATAGCATAACCTAATGCAAGATCAGAAATTGCAGAACCCATACCTGCTGCAATGAAACCGTAAACAGGACCGAGTAACCATCCGGAAAGAATTACAAAACAGTCACCCATGTTAAGATATCCGTTTGAAGCGGGAGAAGGTATGTATATAAAAGTTGCTGCACAGCAAAGTGCTGCAAAAAGTGCAGTAAATACAGTTTTCAGAAGCTTCTTATTCATAAGTTCATCTCCTTTAACGTAAATTCTACTATAGGATAGTTATTTTGTAAATATAGAAAAATAACAAAATTGAAATATAAAGTATTGAAAAATATATTGAAATTTTCGCTTTAGTGTGATAAAATCTTTACAATAAAAATTCAAGGAGGAATTTTATAATGGATGCATTACTTGCACTCAAAGACAAAGTTGTTGCTTTCTGTATGGAAAGCGGATTGAAACTCATTATTGCAATAGTTGTTTTGCTTATCGGTTTCAAAATTATTGACATTTTCGGCAAAAAATTCAAAGACACAAAATTCTATGAAAAGCTTGATCCCACGGCAAGAACTTTCTTCAGAAGCTTTATTGTAATTGCTCTTAAAATAGTTCTTGTTATTGCGGCAGCACTTATTGTAGGTATTCCTATGGCATCAATGGTTGCAGTTATCGGTTCTGCAGGTCTTGCGATCGGTCTTGCACTTCAGGGAAGCCTCAGTAACATTGCAGGCGGATTTATTATCCTTGTATTCAAGCCTTTCAAGGTGGGTGATTTCATCGAAACAGCAGATGCAATGGGTACTGTTGAAGCAATAAACATTTTCTACACAAAAATCCTTACTGTTGACAACAAGGTTATTCAGGTTCCCAATGCAGTTATTTCAAATCAGAGACTTACTGATTATTCAACAAAGGATACGAGAAGGGTAGACCTTACAATCAACGCATCTTACAATAACGATATCGAAAAAGTAAAGAGTGTTCTTCTTTCAGTTGCTGAGAAAACAGATAAAGCACTTCTTACACCTGCACCTCAGGCAAGAGTTTGTGAACACGGTTCAAATTCAATTGGTTTTGTTTTCCGTGTATGGTGTAAAACTGACGATTATTGGGATGTTTACTTCAACCTTCTTGAAGGTGTTAAAAAGGCATTTGACGAAAACAACATCCAGATTCCTTATCAGCAGATTGATGTTCATGTTGATAACAAATAATTATCTATTGACAAATATTGCATTAATGTGTTACTATGGTAAAGTGGTAACACGATAAAATAAAAATTTAAGGAGATATGGAAAATGAAAAAGATTTTAACAGTAGTAATGGCTTGCCTTCTTATGTGTCTTGCATTCGCGGGCTGTGGCTCAAACGCAGATTCAGACATGGAATATGTTAAAGATAAGGGAACACTTGTTGTAGGTATTACAGACTTCGCTCCCATGGATTACAAAGAAACAAAGGATTCAACAGAATGGATCGGCTTTGACGCTGACATGGCAAAGCTTTTTGCTGAGAAACTGGGCGTAGAAGTTGAATTCGTTGAAATTAACTGGGATAACAAAGCTCTTGAACTTGAAGGTAAGAGCATTGACTGCGTATGGAACGGTATGACACTCCGTGAAGACGTTCTCGCAGCAATGGATTGCTCACAGCCTTACTGTAACAACGCTCAGGTAGTTATCGTTCCTGCAGCAGAAGCAGATAAGTATAAGACAGCAGAAGATTGTAAAGACCTTCAGTTTGCAGTTGAAGCAGGTTCAGCCGGTGAAGATATGGCTAAAGAATTCAACTTCAAATATACACCTGTTGTTGACCAGGCTACAACTCTTACAGAAGTAAAATCAGGCACATGTGATGCAGCTATCATCGACTCACTCATGGCAGGTGCAATGGTAGGTGAAGGAACAGGTTATGCTGACCTTACATACACAGTAGGTCTTAACTCTGAAGAATACGGTGTAGGTTTCCGTAAAGGCTCAGACCTTGTTGCAGAACTCAACGCTTTCTTTGATGAATGCCTTGCAAACGGCAAAATGATGGAAATTGCATCTGAATACGGTGTTCAGGCTGCTATCATCACAAAATAAGCAAAACCATATTAAATTGAATTCAAAACAGAGGGCACCTTATGATGCTCTCTGTTTTTGATGTTATTATAATGATTAAAAAGGATGTAAATTTATGACATTTGCAGAACAGTTCCCAATAGTTTTTGATGCTCTGAACGTAGGCTTTGTTCAGACACTTAAACTTTTTGCGGTAACATTGCTGGGTGCACTTCCTCTGGGACTTATAATTTCTTTCGGCTCAATGTCCCGCTTCAAGCCTCTCTGTGGTGCAGTTAAAACCTTTGTGTGGATTATCAGAGGTACACCTCTCATGCTCCAGCTTCTTATTATATATTATCTTCCCGGTCTTGCTTTTGGCAATCCTATCTGGGGAAGCGGCGAAAGCGGAAGATTTGTGGCATCAGCAGTAGCGTTTATTATTAACTACGCTTGCTATTTCTCTGAAATTTACCGTAGCGGTATTCAGGGCGTTCCTGTGGGGCAGCAGGAGGCAGGACAGGTTCTCGGTATGTCCAAAAAGCAGATTTTCTTTAAAGTTACACTTATGCAGATGGTTAAGAGAATAGTACCGCCTATGGCAAACGAAATTATTACCCTTGTCAAAGATACGTCACTTGCAAGAATTATCGCTCTTCAGGAGGTTATCTGGGCAGGTCAGGCTTTCCTCAAAGGCTCACAGGGCATTGCAGGTCAGCTGTGGCCCTTGTTCTTCACAGGCGTTTACTACCTTGCATTCAGTGGTATTCTTACAATTCTTTTCAACAAAGTTGAGAAGAAACTGAGTTATTTCAAGATCTGAGGTGACACGTTATGTCTTTACTTAAAGTTAGTAATATCAGAAAAAGCTTCGGTAAAACCGAAGTTCTCAAAGGTATAGATTTTTCCATGGAAAAAGGCGACGTTGTTGCGATTATCGGTTCTTCAGGCTCAGGTAAAACAACACTTCTACGTTGTCTCAATTTTCTTGAAACACCGGATGTGGGCACAATTTCTCTCGGTGAAAAAATTATCTTTGATGCAGAAAATCATAAAAAACTGAGTGATGAGGAAATCAGACAGAACAGACTTCATTTCGGTCTTGTTTTTCAGTCTTTTAATCTTTTCCCTCAATATAATGTAAAGAGAAACCTTACTCTTGCAGCAGAGCTTCTTGAAAATGAAAAAATAAAAAAAGGCACATCTCAGTACAAGAATAAGAAAGAGGCTTCAGAGGCAATTTCCGTAAATGCAGACATACTTCTTGAAGAAGTAGGACTTTCAGAAAAAGCACTTTCTTATCCCTGCGAATTATCAGGCGGTCAGCAGCAGCGTGTGGCAATTGCACGTGCACTTGCGCTTGAGCCTGAAATCCTCTGCTTCGATGAACCTACTTCTGCACTTGACCCTGAACTTACAGGTGAAGTACTCAAGGTAATCAGAGAACTAAAAAATGCAGGCAGAACAATGATTGTGGTAACACATGAAATGGAATTTGCAAAGAACGTTTCCGATACTATTATATATATGGCAGACGGCGTAATTGAGGAAGCAGGTTCTCCGCAGGATATTTTTGAAAATCCCAAGTCAGAGAAATTGAAAGCATTCCTTAAAACGTCACTTGAAAAAATATAGAGGTCCTCTATTATGCAAGTAAACCTGTATATGGTCTCCGTATACAGGTTT
>JAFXFI010000043.1 GCA_017520635.1 Clostridia bacterium | reverse complement strand
CCCGTAATTACACAAACAGAAGATAAAAAGCAGGAAGAACCTGTCACAAAACCTCGTGTAACTGTTTTCACACCTCCTCAGCCTGAAGTTAAAAAGGTTGAAATTCCTGAACCTGTAAAAGCAAAAGAAGAAGTTACATTACCTCAGGAAACCATAAAAGAGGAAGTTGAAAAAGAAGAAAAAGCAGTACCTGATTTCAGAATAATCGGCGAAGCATTCAAAACATATATTTTTGTTGAATGTGAAGGCAAGCTTATGATTATTGATAAGCATGCCGCACATGAAAGAATGATTTACAACGACCTGAAAAACAGAACAGACGGGATTTTCATGCAGTCGCTGATGATACCTGTTACCGTTACTCTTTCAAAGGGAGAGTTTGACGTAATCACAAATAACCTTGAAATTCTCGAAAAAGCAGGCTTCAGTGTTGAAGCGTTCGGTACGGGCAGTGTGATTGTAAGAGAATGTCCCTCAGTTATTGATGCAAATGACGTTGAAAACATTCTTATTGAAACTGCAACTTATCTCTTGCAGAACAAAAATGAACTTATAAGCGAAAAACTTGACTGGATTTTCCATTCCTCGGCATGTCGTGCGGCAGTAAAAGCGGGGGATAAAACGGACAGATATGAGCTTGAAAAATTCACGGCAAAGCTTCTCAGCGATGAAGAAGTAAGATACTGTCCTCACGGAAGACCTGTTCTCGCAGAGCTTACAAAAAGAGAACTTGAAAAATTCTTCGGAAGAATACAGTGAGAATTTGATATGGAAAAAATTAAAGTAGTAGCCGTTGTAGGTCCTACTGCATCAGGCAAAACCTCCCTTGCAGTAAAGCTTGCAAAACTTTTTGACGGCGAAGTGATTTCAGCCGATTCCATGCAGGTATATAAAGGCATGGATATTGCTACGGCAAAGCCTGATGATGAGGAAATGTCAGGAATTCCTCATCATCTTATAAGTATAATATCTCCTGATGAGGAATTTAGCGTGTCAAGATTCAAGGAACTAGCAACAGCCGCAGTAAATGACATTGTAAGCCGCGGAAAGCTTCCCATTATTGCAGGGGGAACAGGCCTTTACGTTGACTCATTCCTCGGCAATACCAACTTCCTTGAAAACACAAAAAACGATGAAGTAAGGCTTGAACTCAACAAGCGTCTTGAAAATGAAGGTACAGAAAGCCTCTACAACGAGCTGAAAGCTAAAGACCCCTCAGCAGCAGAAAAAATTCATCCCAACAATTCTCTGAAAATTATCAGAGCACTTGAAATTTTTTATTCAAGCGGAAAAACTCTTACTTGTCAGAATGAGCTTTCCCATCTTGAAGAAAGTCCCTATGACAGTTTTATAATAGGTCTTAATGCCACAGACAGAGAAATTCTGTATGACAGAATAAACAGACGTGTTGATGTAATGACTGATAACGGTCTTGTGGAAGAAACAAGAATGTTTTTTGAAACTGAAAGTGCTTCAACTGCATGTCAGGCAATAGGGTATAAGGAAATGAAGCCTTATATTGACGGTCTTCTTTCTCTTGAAGAGGCAAAGGATAACCTGAAGCAGGCAACACGCAGATATGCAAAAAGACAGCTTACATGGTTCAGAAGAAATGAAAAGGTCAATTGGCTGAATATAGATGAGTTTACACCTGAAACTCTTGCAGCAAAAGCAGAAGAAATGGTAAGAACATTTCTCGGAAAGTAAAATGAAAGGAGCTTAGTTTGCATGGAAACGAAAAAGTTAAGTGAAAAATTCAATAAGATTATTTTCACAACTGTTATTGTAATGGTATATGCTCTTGCAATTTTCATGGTAGCATACCTTGTTTACAATGCAATTGATGCAAACTACAGCTCAGTAAAAACAGAAATTGCAACAATGAAAACAGTTGAGAAAACCATTAACTCAAAGGTTTTTGTTGTCCGTGACGAAACATATATTTCAGGCAAAGCCGCAGGTACTGTTGTTCCTCTTGTCGAAGAAGGTCAGCGTGTGGCGGAGGGTCAGGATATTGCAGCCGTTTTTGCTAATGATTCTGATGCGGAAAAATATGTTGAACTCCAGAAAATCAATAAAGAGCTTGTCCGTTTTGAAAACATCGCTGCAGCAGATAAACTGAATATCAGGGATATGTCTTCTTATGAGGCCACTACAAACGAAAAATTCCTGAGTCTTGTGGAGGCTTTGTCAGAGGGCGATTATTCATCTGTTTCAGAGCTTGCTTATTCAGTTCGTGACAGAGAAACAAGCAGACAGGTGTCTTTAGGATACGATGTTGATACTTCGGCTGTTTTGGCTGAACTCCGTTCGGAAAGTGCATCTCTCAGTTCTGTTGTTCCCGATTATCTTGCAGCCGATAACACAGGCTATTACATAAGCAATTCTGACGGTTACGAAAAAACGCTAAACTATGCAGAGGTTACAAAGCTTACAACATCAGATATTGATAAGGCAATTGAAAGCAAGCCCGATGAGTCAAAAATTTCAGGTGCAGGAAAACTGATTAATAATTTTAACTGGTATGTTGTGGCATCAGTTGAGAGAAACGATATTGACGAGCTTACTGTAGGTAAAAGTGTAAAGGTACGCTTTGTTGATTCCTCTGCAGATGATGTCAGAATGACGGTTGCAGCAATTAATTCCGATTCAAAGGGAAAAGCAGCACTTATTCTCAGATGCAATACTATCACTCCGGGAACGGGGGACATGCGTATAGAAAATGCAGAAATAATTCTTGAAACAATTTCCGGTTATAAAATCCCGAAGGAGGCAATGAGAACACTTGACGGTGTTAACGGTGTTTACATCAAACGGGGAAATCTTGTTAATTTCAGAAGAATAACAGTGCTTTATACGGGTGATGATTACGTCATTTCAAGAACTTATGAAGCAGAAAATGCAAATTATGAAAATGAAATGGACGAAATAGATGCAGAAAACAGAATTTATACTGCACAGCTTTCAGTAAGGTACAGGGAAGAACCCTCATGGATAATTGAGTGTGAGGATATACACTCCCGTTCAAAGCTTCTTGAGAAATCTTATATAAAGCTTTATGATGAAGTAATAGTTGAAGGAAATGGTTTGTATGACAGCAAAATCGTATAATGAAATCAGATTTCGCGATATTACGGAAAATGCAAAGGTAATAAAAGAAAACATTGCCTCTGCAACCGAAAAAAGCGGAAGAAAAGCTGAAGACATAAGCCTTATGGCAGTTACAAAAACAGTTGACCCGATTTTTATAAATCACGCTCTGGTATCCTGTAACATTGACCTTATGGGTGAAAACAGAGTTCAGGAATTTCTCTCCAAAAAGGACGAACTTGAACTTGAAGGAAAGGAAGTTCATCTTATCGGTCATCTGCAGACAAATAAGGTAAAGCTTATCGTTCCTCATGTGACTATGATTGAATCTGTGGACAGCGTCCGTCTTGCAAAGGAAATAAGTAAGGAATGTAAAAAAATCAACAAAGTAATGGATGTTTTAGTCGAAGTAAATGTTGGAATGGAAAATAGCAAATTCGGCATCGACAGTGTGCTTCTGACAGAGTTTTTGTCAGAAATCGGCGAAATTTCCAATAT
>JAFXFI010000042.1 GCA_017520635.1 Clostridia bacterium | reverse complement strand
CATAAAGTCTGCCGTCCTCACCCTTACGGATCCAGGAAATATCGTCACCTACGCACCATACCTTGTAGCCTGCCTTTTTATATCCTTCGGGAGGAATAAGCATAGCAAGGTTTGTCTTACCGCAAGCTGAGGGGAATGCAGCACAAACATATTTAACTTCACCTTCGGGATTTTCGATACCGAGGATGAGCATGTGTTCTGCCATCCAGCCTTCGTTCTTACCGAGGTAAGAAGCAATTCTGAGAGCAAAGCATTTTTTACCGAGGAGAACGTTTCCGCCGTAACCTGAGTTAACAGAGATAATTGTGTTGTCCTGAGGGAACTGACAGATGTATCTCTTTTCTTCGTCGATATCACAACGGCAGTGGAGACCTCTTACCCAGTCTTCGCCATCACCGTAAACATCAAGAACTTCTTTGCCTACGCGAGTCATGATAACCATGTTGAGAACAACATAGATAGAGTCTGTAAGCTCAATACCTACTTTTGAGAATTCTGAACCGATGGGGCCCATTGAATAGGGAATAACATACATTGTTCTGCCCTTGTAGCTGTCGCGGGCAATGTTGTAAAGCATTTCGTATGCTTCTGAGGGTTCCATCCAGTTGTTTGTGGGGCCTGCTTCTTCCTTTGTGGGAGCGCAGATAAATGTACGGCCTTCAACACGGGCAACGTCGTTTACAGCTGTACGGTGAAGATAACAATCGGGGAGCTTTTCCTGATTGAGTTTAATCATTTCTCCTGTTGAACAAGCTTCTGCACGGAGTGCTTCAATCTGTTCTTCTGAACCGTCAATCCATACAACCTTGTCGGGTTTAACGAGTTCGATTTTTTCGTCGATCCATGAGAGGATGCTTTTGTTTGTTGTGAGTGCTGCCATTGTTAGTACTCCTTTCATTAGGGGCAAAATTATTAACATTGTACGTAATACAAATTACTCCATTGTACAGTAATAGTATACCTAAAACTTTCAGAAATTTCAATTACGAATTTGTTAATTTACTGTCAAAATTTGACAAAATTTCCGTTAATATTGACAATTGTCAATAGGCATTGTTGCATAGGCGTTAAGGTTGAGGTCAGCGAAGGTTTTATTCTGTGTCTCGTAGTAGCCCTGAGAGCCTACCATAGCGGCATTGTCGCCGCAGTATTTAAGCTCAGGGCAGTATAATTCCCAACCGTTTTTATTGCAAAGCTCTTCCATATCCTTTCTCAGCATTGAGTTTGCACTTACTCCACCGGCAAGAACAACCTTTTTGTGACCCAGCTGTTTTACTGCCTTTTCTGTGTTGTCTGTAAGACAGGTCACAACTGCATTCAGGAAGCTTGCACCAAGGTCAGGAAGAGGTAACTCTTCACCCTTTTGTTTTGCGTTGTGAATAAGGTTGATAACGGATGTTTTAAGACCTGAAAAGCTGAAGTCAAGCTCACTTCCGTCAACACGGGGACGGGGGAATTTGTAAGCAAAGCGGTTACCGTCTTTTGCTATTTTATCAAGGTTAAGACCGCCGGGGTAGTTAAGACCCATAGTTCTTGCTGCTTTGTCGAGTGCTTCACCTGCAGCATCATCACGTGTTCTGCCCACAATTTCAAAATCTGTGTAGCTTTTTACGTTTATCATGTGAGTGTGACCGCCTGAAACTACAAGGCAGAAAAAGGGCGGTTCAAGCTCAGGGAAGGTAAGATAGTTTGCTGCAATGTGAGAACGCAGATGATGTACGGGAATAAGGGGCAGTCCTGATGAAAGGGAAAGACCCTTTGCAAAATTCACACCGACAAGCAAAGCTCCGATAAGACCGGGAGCATAGGTTACTGCAATTGCATCAATGTCATTTATTGTGCAGTCAGCTTCTTTCAGAGCATCTCCTACAACTGCCGAAATTGCCTCTGCATGCATTCGGGATGCAATTTCAGGCACAACACCGCCAAAAACAATATGTTCTTTTACCTGTGAAGCAACAACGTTGGAAAGAACACGTCTGCCGTCTTCAACAACTGATGCTGCTGTTTCGTCACAAGATGATTCTATAGCGAGAATTTTCATTCTGAATCTCCTTTCAAATACTTGTTGTATATGTAAGCATCTTCCGTCGGAAGACGATAGAAATTTTTTCTTTCGCCCATTTTACGGAAACCAAATTTTTCATAAAGGGAAATCGCAGGAGTATTGCTTTTTCTCACCTCAAGGGTGATGAAGTCATCATCAAGATAAACTGAATTAAGTATTGCTCTTTGCAGAAGAGAGGATGCAATTCCTTTGTTTCGGTATTTTTCTTTCACGGCAATGTTTGTTACAGAGCATTCACCGAAAACGGAAATTGTGCCTATATATCCTGCAATTTCACCGCTTATGTCGGCTACAAAGAAGTAAGCGTTACCGTTTTCAAGCTCTTCTGAGAGTGATTTTTCGCTCCATGGAGAAGCAAAACACTCTTTTTCAAGTTCTGCCACACCTTTTATATCTTCTTCTGTCATAGGTCTTATGACGGGAAGTGTTTTCAGGTCTTCGTCAAGCTTCAGAAGTCCGTCGTATATTTCTTTTGCACAGCTTTTGTAAATATCAAGGCTTCCGCCGTAAGGGTCGGAAATTCCGTTACCGAGGACATAAACTCTGCCTTTACCTACAAGGGGCATTAACTGCATTGCATGAGATTGACTCAGACACACGAACAAATCCGTTGCCATAAGAAGTTCTTTCGACAAAGGTCGTGAAACATGACCTGAAATGTCAACTCCGTAATCCTTTGCGGCAATTACTGAGTTTTCGCTGACATTCATGCCGAAAACAGTGTTAAGTCCTGCACTGTAAACATCATATTCAGGGTGCATTTTTTTGAAAATACCCTCAGCAACAGGGCTTCTGCAGGTGTTACCTGTACAAATAAATGTGATAATCATTTGCAATCAAACCATGTCTTTCCGCACTGAACATCAGCCTTGAGTCTGACCTTCATTGTGCAAGCGTTTTCCATTTCTTCCGAGAGAATTGTCATAACTTTTTCAGCCTCATTTTCTGCTGCTTCGACAATAAGTTCATCGTGTACCTGAAGAATAAGCTTTGAAGAAAGATTTTCTTCTTTAAGTCTGTTATAAACCTTAATCATTGCGATTTTGATAATATCTGCAGCAGTACCCTGAATAGGCATGTTTCTTGCAACTCTTTCGCCAAAGCCTCTTGTGATGGCGTTTGTAGCTGAAAGCTCGGGCAGATAGCGTCTTCTTGCGAAAAGAGTTTCTGCGTAACCGCGTTCTTTCGCTTCGGAAATTACTTCCTTCATGTATCTGTCAACACCGCTGTAGTGGTTGAGATAACCCTTGATGTAGCTGTCAGCTTCTTTCCTTGTAACACCGATATCTTTAGCAAGTGAGAATGCCCCGATGCCGTAGACAATACCGAAGTTTACGGCCTTTGCACGGCTTCTCATAAGTGAGGTTACCATATTTTCAGGCATATTGAACACCTGAGATGCAGTTTCTGTATGAATGTCTCTGCCTGAGTTGAAGGAGTCAATCATTGTTTTATCGTTTGCAATATCAGCAAGAACACGAAGCTCAATCTGTGAATAGTCGGCATCAACAAGGAGCTTTCCATCACCTGCAGAGAAGAATTTTCTCATTTCTCTGCCAAGGGGAGAACGTACGGGGATATTCTGTAAATTAGGTTCAGCAGAAGAAATTCTGCCTGTTCGGGTTTCAGTCTGGTTAAGAGTGGAATGAATTCTTCCGTCATCACCAATAACTTTTACAAGACCGTCACAGTAGGTTGATTTAAGCTTTGCATAGGTTCTGTAGTCGAGAATCATCTGAATTACGGGATGAGCGTATTGAAGACTTTCAAGAACGTCAGCATTGGTTGAATAACCGCTTTTTGTCTTTTTCTTTGCAGGTAAGCCTAAATCCTCAAAAAGTGCAACACCCAGCTGTTTCGGGGAGTTGATATTGAATTCATATCCCACTTCTTCGTAGATGTTTTCCTGAAGCTTTCTTATATCTTCTTCAAGCTTCTGACCGAAGGCTATAATACCGTCTTTATCCACGTTGAATCCTTCAAGCTCCATTGATGCAAGGACTTCGCTGAGAGGAATTTCAATGTCGGTAAGCAGGTGTGTCTGCGAATTTTTCTCAATTTCTGCTGACATTTTTTCAGTAAGGGCTTTTAATGCACCTGATGACAGGATAAATTCATCTTCGGTATCTGCTTTTACCTGAACGGAATATTCCTTTGCAAGACGTGAAACTGTGTAATCGTTTGAAGAGGGATTGAGAATATATCCTGCAAGAGAAATGTCAAAACCGATGTTTTTAAAAGAACTTCCGTTTGCCATTGCATAAGAATGAAGAAGCTTTGTGTCAGTAGTGAATTTTTTCTTTCTTTCATCTGCAAGGAATGTGAGGAGAAAATCGTCAAATCCCAACTGAAGAGATGAAAGTGAGTAAACTGTATTGTCAAATGAGAAGTAAATTTCAGCAACGTTTATTCCTGAAAATTCACAGAGAAAATAAATGTCGGTATTTTTTTCAATAAGGGTTTTAACCTCATCAATACGGCTGTCTTTTAAAGTGGTTTCAATTTCTGATGAGTCTTCATCAGGGATGAATTCGGCATCCTCAAGACCTAATTTATCGTTAAGAGAGAATATTTCAAGGTGGTTGAGAAGTTTTACAATTTCACCTTTTTTTGCATCATAGGGGAGGTAGTCAGCGTAATTTTTTGAAATTGGTACTTCACGGCTGATTGTTCCGAGCTTTCGGCTGAGATATGCACTTTCTCTGCCGTTTTCAAGTTTTTCACGCATTTTGGGAGTAATTTTCATTTCAGGCAGAGCAGTATAAACTCCGTCAACAGAGCCGTAGGTCTGAATTAAATCTCCTGCGGTCTTAGGGCCGATACCTGCAACACCGGGGATGTTGTCGGATGTGTCACCCTGCAAAGCCTTAATTTCAATCATCTGAGAGGGTCTGACACCGTATTCTTCCATGAGAACGTTAGTATCATAACGTACGTTGCCAAGCTTTGTGGTAGCAAGGAGTACGTTTACATTTTTGTCAATGAGCTGCAGACTGTCACGGTCACCTGTGGCGATGTAACAGAAGTCAGAGTCAGTAGCCCCGGAAGCAAGTGTGCCCAGAATATCGTCAGCTTCCCAACCGTCAAGCTCAATAATTGTGTACCCTAAAAGGGTTATGAGTTCTTTTACAATAGGCATCTGAGAAAAAAGTTCTTCAGGCATAGGCTTTCTGCCTGCTTTATATTCAGAATACATTTCATGTCTGAAGGTGGGAGCTTTTCTGTCAAAGGCAACAACAACTCCGTCAGGATTTACTTCATCACGTAAGTTTATCAGCATTTTCATAAAGCCGTAAATTGCGTTTGTAAACTGACCTTTCTTGTTGCTTAAAAGCTTTATTCCGTAAAAAGCACGGTTAAGAAGACTGTTTCCGTCTATAGCCAAAAGTATCATGAGAAAACCTCCCGAAACAAAATCATCATATTATAACATGAAATTGACATTTTTTAAAGTATAATATATAATTTATTTAATAAATTGCAAAGGAATTTTATTATGAGTGAAATTATAGTTCAGCGTTTTGATTATCTGAAAGGTGCAATGGATATCGGTGGGGGAGTAAATCCCTTTTACGGTTCAGCACCTCTTAAAATGAATGCGGGAATTACTGACGACAGCTTCCGTTACTGTGTTAAAATTGTAAAGCAGGATGATGAAAATGTTGTCAGGGCAGAATATGCATTGACTTATAAGGCAATGTGTGAGGTTGAAAAGGATAAAATCGTGTCAAAGAATTTTGAATTTTCTCCTGAGGGAAAGGATGAAGCACAGAAGTGGCTTCAGAGTGAATACGAGAAGGCAAAAGCATGAAAATACTGTACGAAGACGAAAATGTAGTAGTGGTGGTAAAACCGCCTGAAATTCTTTCTCAGTTTTCCGAAACGGAAGAAAATGCCGTGTCAATTCTCAGGGAGCAGACAGGTAGTGAAATATTTGTTGTCAGCCGTCTTGACAGAAATGTAGGGGGAGTTTTGGTTTTCGGTAAAAATTCCAAGGCTGCAGCAGATTTGACAAGGCAGATGCAGGAAAAGGTTTTCCAAAAGCAATACATTGCTGCAGTAAGAGGTAAACCTGAGGAAAATCAAGGTGTTTTTGAAGATTTGCTCTTTAAGGATTCAAGGAAAAACAAGTCTTTTGTTGTAAAAAAAGAAAGAAAAGGCGTGAAAAAAGCAAGCCTTGAATATGAAGTTTTATGTTCTGATAAGGAAATTTCAATTGTGAAAATAAAGCTTCATACAGGCAGAACACATCAGATAAGAGTGCAGTTTGCATCACGCAAAATGCCCCTTGTAGGCGACGGAAAATACGGTGCAAAGGATAACTGCAAAAACATGGGACTTTTTTGCAGAAGTGTTTCTTTCAGAAAAATAAACGGCAAAGAAATTCTCACATTTTCAGCAGGACCTGAAAATATTTATCCGTGGAACATAATGAAGTAAAAAAACAGAGAGCAGTTTCGCCGACACCACATAAGGCAGTATTTCTTTAAAATGTGAACTTACGGCACAATAATGCGTTAAAGCCCACCGATACGCGACAGCGTTATCGGTGGGCTTCGCCTTTTCTTGCACACGCAATTTCACATTTTAAAGTGCTACGCAGTTTCGTAGAAAAGCAAACCCTTGAATTGAAGCTAAAAATGCAGCAAGGCTGCCGCCTTGCGAGGCTATTGGTGAAAATACAAGGAATTTTGTTCGAGAAACAAAAACTTCCTTATGTGGTGTCGACGTTTGATTGCTCTCTGTTTTTGTTTTAATTCCAATAAAATTTATCTGTATATTTATTGTCATATCGTAGGGGAGGCGTTCCGCCTCCCGCAAGGTTTGATGAAATTTTATTCGGGACGGGAGACCCGTCCCCTACGATGTTACCATTTGTATCATTTTATAATCGCATCGCAGACCCGAAATTCTGCATTCTGCGTTCTGCACTAAATTATAATTTATATGCACTTGCAAAAAAAATCAAGATTTGGTATAATAAACCTATCTATAACGTAGGGAGGGGTTTTCAAAGTGAATTTGAAAAACAAAATTTTCAGTCTTCTCAGTAATGTGAGAAAATACTGGAACACACCGATGGAAGGAAGATATTCTCCTTTTAAAGAAATCGCAGCATATTCAGGCGGCGGTATCGGTGCATACATGATTATCACAATAGGTTCAGCCTGTATTCTCGGTACAGGTAACACTCTCATTTCAAGCACCCTTGGTGTTGATGCACTTGATATGTACGTAATGTACATTATCGCTGTTATTGCAAACGTTTTCCTTACAGCAATAAGAGCCAACATCATTGACAACACCCGTAATAAAGCAGGTAAATACAGACCTTACATAGTTACAATGGCAATTCCTACTGCAATTATTGCGGTGACCATGGTCTGGTTCCCCTATGATAAAGTAGGTGCTTTGCTTCCTGACGGAGTAATTTTCGGTGAAAGCTACGCCTATGTTATGAAGTGTGCAATTATAATGTTCCTTAACCTTGCACTTCACTTTGTATACTATTTCTTCTATGACGGATATGAAAACCTTATCCACGTTCTTTCTCCCAATACTCAGGAACGTACGGATATCGCATCAGTAAAGAGTGTTGTTTATTCACTTGCACCTACAATTGTTAACCTTGTAACACCAATTGTAGCATCAAATGTTTTCCATACAAACATGACAGATATACGTGTTTACAGACTCATTTATCCTATTCTTGCAGTCGGCGGTATTTTTCTTTGTATGGTTGTATACAAAAATACTGAAGAAAAAATTGTTCAGGCAAGAACTCATGTTCAGAAAATCAGATTTATTGACGCTTTCAGAGAA
Source organism: Clostridia bacterium (assembly GCA_017520635.1). GTDB lineage: Bacteria > Bacillota > Clostridia > Oscillospirales > Acutalibacteraceae > SIG575. The sequence continues at coordinate 6,433 of JAFXFI010000042.1, read as the reverse complement.
GTTGCAAAGAACAAATATTTCTGGATTATTGCCCTTGCAGGTTGGATAGGCTTCCTTGAAAGTTCTTTCCTCAATATCATGTATTGGCTCTATAACTACGGCGGTGCATGTTCAGGTAATGCATACGGTCTTATTACAACTGTTTACGGAAACGCATCTCTCTGGGGTATGCTTCTTGCTCCTTTCTGCATCAGAAAATGGGGTAAAAAAGCAGTTCTTGTTGTAACAAACATTTTCAATATTGTTTTTATTCTTTTTATGCTTCCCATTACACAGGAGCTCAATGGTGCAACTATCTGGCTTGTTCTCTGCTGCATGTATATGAACGCATTCATGGGTTCATTTGCTCATATTCTCAATCCTGCAATTCAGGCAGATATCAGAGACTATCAGCAGTATAAATCAGGAGAAAGAATTGACGGCGCGTTTGCGACTGTTACAACAATCGGTACACTTATTTCACTTGCAACATCCTCAGTTCTTCCTGCTATTTACGAAAAGGGCGGTATCACAAAGGAGAACGCTGCAATTGTTACAAAGAATCCTGAAATCCTCAGCCGTGTTATTGACGGAAAAACTGTAGGACAGATTCTTGCAGAGCAGTTTGCACAGGGTCAGGATAACTATACAAACTCATATTCAGCTTTGTATGACCCTGATATTCTTCTTCCTCTTCTTCATGTGCTCATTCTCTTCTCAGCATTCGGTGCACTTATGAACGTTATTCCTTATTTCTGGTATGACTTCAATGAGAAAAAGCAGAAATCTGTTATCAGAGTTCTTAAAGTACGTGCATTGTTTGAAGACTTCGGTAACGGTGTTCTGAAAGACGAAGACCTTACGGAAACAGTTGAGCTTATTCAGAACGCAAAAGAAATGGCTGTAAAAACTCCCAGAGCCGTTGATAAAAAATCATATAAATCAGTTTCGGGTAAGGAAGAGAAAAAAGAAGCCATAAAGGCTTACAAGTCAGATGTGGCATATAACGATGAAATTGACATTTCAAAGTTCGTCTGCGAAGAGCTTGATAAATTCACAAGCCCCGTTTACTCAGGACTCATTCCCCAGTGGAAAGCAGTTTACAGCAACGGTCTTAAAGGTCTTCTTGAAATGAACATAAGCGAAATCAAAGAAGAAATCAGAAGCGCAAAAGCAATGCCCAAGACAAATGCTGCCGAAAAAGAAGCACGTTCTCTTGCTGTTGAAACTGCAAAGAAGAAGAAATATGCTTACGCGATGATTAAAAAGCATTATAAAAATGGTGAAAGCTTTGAAAAACCTGATTATAACATCATTCAGAGCTACTACGAAAGAGAAGATGCAATTGACGTTGAGCTGAAAGCACTTTATCAGTCACTTGCCGATGCTAAAAAATCAGGTGCTCACATTGATAAAGCAGAAGTCAAAACAAAAATTAACGAACTCAAAGCAGAAAAGAAATCTCTCAAGGCAAAGGAAAAAGCAGAGTCAGACAGAATCACAAACTTCTCAGTTGCTGCAAAACCCTATCTTGATGCAGAAAAAATGCTTGTGCAGATGGAAAACTATTCTCACCTTGATGATATTTTCTCAATGTACGAAGAATCAAAACAGAGAGCATAACAATCTGTAAAAAACAAATTTTATTTTATATGTAACCTGCCTTGCCATTTTGTTGTCATCCTTGAGCGTAAGCGAAGGATCTCAAAATGGCAATACATGAACCAATTCCGAACGAGATTCTTCGCTTCGCTCGAGAATGACGCGTTTGGAATTGTTGTGGTAATTTATAATTTATAAAGATAAAACGTAAAAATGCATCAGAAGTTTAAATTTAAAACTTCTGATGCATTTAACTTTAGGGGACCTCTATTTTTTATTATTTAACAAATTATTCTGCACGTTTCTTTTCAAGCTCTTCAGTCATTTCCGAAACCTTTGATTTGCTGAGATTGTATATTACAGCAAGACCGACAAACTGTAAAACTGCACTCAGCATGTAAAGACCTGCTACAAGCCAGCACATATTTTTTGATGTCTGGAAGCTTTGTCCGATTGTACCCAGCTCAGACTGATAACCGAGAACACCCATAACAAGGAGTACAATTGAAGGACCTACGCCCTGTGCAAGCTTACGGAAGAAAGAATGAAGTGAATAAACAACACCTTCTTCACGTGTGCCGAATTTCCATTCGTTATAGTCAATAGCATCGCCCATCAATGCCCATGAAACACAGGTGTAAACACCCATTCCGAGACCAAAGAGAACAAGACCTGCAAGGTAAACAATCAAAGCTGTGTCACGGTTTTCAACTGTGGGGAATACCATCATAATACCCGCACCTAAGAGAGAAACAAATGTACCTACAACCGATACCTCTTTTTTACCGAATTTATTTACAAGAGGTTTGATAAAGGGAATGAAAAGTACCATGGGCAGGAAACCGATTGCTGTAACAACACCTGACATGGAAGCGTTGTTGAAGTAAGTTGCAAACATGATTGTGTTTGCAGTAGAAGCTGACTGCATGCCGAGGAACATGCCCATTGCAGCAAGAGTTGCACCTACAGCAGGACGGTTACGCATGAACTTGACAAAAGCAGAGAAAATGTTCATTTTTCCGCCATTTTCGTTTGTTTTGACTGCGTTTTCGTCAGCACGGATGGTTATTGTTTTTATCATAACCATAAATGCAACAAAACCGAGAACGCCCATAATAAGTGCTGCCCAGAAAACACGTTCGCCAAGGAGAGTTTCAAACTGTTCACCTGTAAGGGGGTCAAGAACAGGGTCGCCCATTTTGTATGCTTCACCTGTCAGGGGGTTTGTATGATATTCGCCTGTGCCGTTATAAGTAACCTTTTCCCAGATAATCATAGGAAGAAGAACCATGGGAACAATGTTGCCGAACATTGAACCGATTGAACGCCATGTTGAAAGCTGAGCACGTTCACCGCTGTCCTCTGTGATAAGAGAAAGCATTGAACCGTAAGGAACGTTTGCTACTGTGTAACAAGCATCCCAGATAATGTAGCCCAGTATAAAGAGAATTGCTTTGACAACTACGCTTGCGTTGGGGAAAGGAAGGAAAACTGCTGCACCTGCAACAAGAAGACCGCAGGCACCGATAAAAATGTATGTTTTGAATTTACCCATTTTGTAGCTTCTCTTGTCGTTATCAATAAAACTACCGATAAGAGGGTCGTTGACAGCATCCCATATCTGAACTATCAACAATAACGCTGACAGAAGACCGGTCTCCATCATCATGTAAACGAGCCAGAAGGTCTGAACTGTACCCTTCAGGGCAAAGCTCATGTTGCATCCGAAGTCACCCAATGCATATGCAACTTTATCACGCATACCGAACTTAGGGTAACCCTTTGCATCCAATTGCACTTCTTTTTTCATAAATTATCTCCTCTCTCATAAAAAGCTCTGCAAAGCTAATACCTACAACAACATTCTAACATAACACATTGTGCAATGTCAACTAAAACAAACGAACAATATTTAGAAAAATTAGAATATTTCACCTTTTTATTTTAATTCCAATCCGTCGCAAAAAGCTTTTCCCACTTTTTCACCGAGAGTAATATATGTATGTTCTACAGGGTCGAATGTTATGGGTTTTAATTTTTTTACATCTATCTTACCGTTTTCATCAAGGATTTTTTCGTCAGCAGAAACATTTATTATCTCTCCCGTCATACGGCATGATTTTTCATCGTAACTGAGCATCTTACATTCAAGTGCCATAGGAAGCTCTTCAATAAGAGGAGCATTTACAAATTCACTTTTCACTTCATGAAAACCTGCTTTTGCAAATTTATCGGGAACCTTGTTTGCAGAAACAACGCCTACATAGTCACATTCCCTGATGTAATCTGCAGTTGCCATACTTACGGTAAAGAAACCTGTTTTAAGAATATTCTTTACTGTTTTATGGTCAGGACTGAGACAGATTGAAATTTCATTTTCCTCACTGATACCGCCCCATGCAGCGTTCATTGCATTAGGCACTCCGTTTTCATCGTAAGAGCCTACAATAAACACGGGCATAGGATAAACCATTGGCTTTGAACCGAAATTTTTTCTCATAGCTTACACAACCTCCGTTATTATCGGGAAATGGTCAGAGACCACTTCCTTTATTACTTTTGTATTTTTACATTCAACACCTCTGTAGAAGATGTAATCAATTTTGATTTCAGGCTTGTCTGAGGGGAATGTTTTCACACTCTCATTTTCAAGAGTATCTGTAAATCTTTCATACAATGGTTTAAGCGTATCTTCATCGGGACAGGCATTAAAGTCACCCATTAAAACTATGGGAAGGTCTGTACTGTCTGCAATTTCACATATTACTTTTACTGCATTTTTTCTTTCAGATATGCCAAGACCCATGTGGGTTACAAGAAAAACTATATCTTTTCCGTTTTCTTCTATGACGGCTTTTATTACGCATCTTGATTCGTAGTTTACTTTTTCGTCTTTTATTTCAGGGTCGGGAATTTTAATAGTCTCTGCTGATTTAATGGTCTTTTTGGTGAGAAATGCATTACCGTAAGGTCCTATACCTGCCACCTTTATTGCTTCACCGAAATAGCCTTTTCTACCTGTTTTACGTGATAATTTCTCTGTCTGGTTTGTGTAACCTTTCAGGAAACCTTTACCTCTTACTTCGTTGAGTCCGCAGAAATCAGGGTCATATTCCCTGATTTTATCTGCAAACAAATCAATATCAATTTTCCGTCTTTTATAGTCAAGACAATGCTGGATGTTGAACGTCATTACTTTCATTTTTTCACTCCCTTAAAACGATTATATCATCATAATTTTTACATTTCAAGACTTTCTCTTGACTGAAAGGAAATCATTGTTATATAATTATGTAAAATCAATGACGGAGGTCATAATATGGATAAATTTGCAAGATTTAAATTCCAGCCCTGTATCCCTTTGGGTGAGGACGGAAGATGCATAACCGCATCAAAGAAGCACATTAACCTTTCAAGAAAAGCTGCAACTGAGGGTATGGTGCTTCTCAAAAACGAAAACAACGCTTTACCCCTTAAAAAAGGTGAAAAAATTGCCCTTTTCGGTAAGGCTACAATTGAATACATAAAAGGCGGCGGTGGCAGTGGTGACGTTCACACGCCCTACATCCGTAACATCTACGAAGGTTTCTCGGAAAAAGATGTTAAAATTTACATGCCTCTTGTTGATTTTTACAAGGATTATGTAAAAAGAGAAAGCGTGAACATTCCCACTCAGGCACAGATTAATGCAACATGGGACATTGTTAACGCAATGGAATTCTGCACAAAACGTGATGACATGACTTACGATACTTTTGCAAGCATGCATGTACCCGAAGCAGAAGTGCCTGTGAGTCTCATTGAAGATGCTGCAAAAAATGCAGATACAGCAATTATTACTATCAGCCGTTTTTCTGCTGAGGGCGTTGACAGAAGACCTCAGGGCGGTGACTATTACCTTTCAGACCTTGAAAAAGACCTTATTGACAAAGCAGGTAAGCTTTTTAAAAAGGTTATTATCGTTATCAATTCAGGTGCTACAATTGACTGTGAATACTTTGCAGAAAACAAGGATGTTGATGCAGTTCTTTTCACATGGCAGGGCGGTATTGAAGGCGGAAGTGCAATTGCAGATATTATTTCAGGTGACGTAAATCCCTCAGGTAAGCTTGTTGATACAATTGCAAAAAGCTATGATTTCTTCCCCTGTAAGGATGATTTCTGGGAATGCTTTGACCACCTTGATTATTCAGACGATATTTATGTAGGCTACAGATATTTTGAAACTGTTCCCGGTGGGAAGGAAAAGGTAAGATATCCTTTCGGCTTCGGCCTTTCTTACACAACATTTGCAGTCACAAACAAAGTCTGCCTTGAAAATGACGGAAAAATCCTTGCAATTGCAGAAGTTAAAAACACAGGCTCAGTTGCAGGCCGTGAGGTTGTTCAGGTTTACTACAGTGCACCTCAGGGAAAACTCGGTAAGCCCTCAAGAGTTCTTTCTGCTTACAAGAAAACTAAGCTTCTTCAGCCGGGTGAAAAAGAAACTCTCGTTATGAGCTTTGATATAAACTCAATGGCAAGCTTTGATGACCTTGGCAAAATCGCAAAATCTGCTTATGTGCTTGAAAAAGGCTCTTATCAGTTCTTTATCGGCACAGATGTGAGAAACGCAGAAAAGGTTCAGTTTGAATATGAAGTAAAAGAAGACACAGTAACAGAACAGCTTATAAATTGGTGCAAACCCTTTAAGCTTAGTAAGAGAATGCTTTCAGACGGCACATTTGAAGCACTTCCCACAGGTGAAGAAGAATATTTCTACGGAGAAAACGCACCAACAGGTGCAGTCAAGCCAGAAAAAGAAGTTATGTTTGACAAGGTGGGGGAAGAAATTTCAATTGATGAATTTGTT